>NZ_JBEZFS010000075.1:0-12206 GCF_040649575.1 Nonomuraea sp. NPDC048916 | reverse complement strand
AACGCGCCTCATCTCGTCGCCCTGGTCCGCGCCGGGGCCACGTTCGTCAAGGGCAAGCTCGTCGAGCGGCCTGAGGAATCACCGGCCGTCGAGGACCCATCGATAGCCGCCTGAAAAAGCTTGATCCACAGGTCTTGACGATTGCTCCAGCACGGGGCGGGTTTGTTCATGGGGTCAGCGATGGCGCTCTCAGCTACGAGACAGCCGGTACCGGGGCCATGGCCGGCATCGCCTTCAGGCCGGGCGGGTTCGCCCCGTACTGGACTGGGCGCCTCAGCCAGCTACGCGGCGCAAGGGTCGACCTCGCCACCGTCTTCCCAGATGTCGACGAACGCTTCTGCGGCGAACGGCTGCAGATGCCTGAGGACGAGTTGGTGCAGTCCCTGGATGGGCTCCTACGCGCGAAGTCGGTCCAACCCCCCGTCCAGCACCTTCAGCTCATCGCGGACGCCGTCGCAGCCATGATGCGAGCGGACGGCCCCACGACGGTTGGCGCCCTCGCTGCAGAACTGTTCCGTAGCGAGCGGAGCCTGCAAGCGGTCTTCACCCGGTACGTCGGCGTGGGCCCTAAGTGGCTCCTGAAGCGGCAACGCCTGTTGCGTGCGATCGGCACGACCGCACGCCAGAAGCATCCGGATTGGGCCGGCCTGGCCGCCGACATGGGCTACAGCAGCCAGACGCACCTTCTGAACGACTTCAAGCAGGTTGTGGGAGTCACACCGACCGTCTACCTTCGGCAACTACGCCGGACGCTGTAGCAGATTCGCCGCGCGGGGATCAGGGAGGCCTCCCGGTGGTGGCGGGGAGTCTCCACTACGGCTAGGCCGTGTTTCATAAGGCCTTGAGCCACACGTTGATCGCGGCGATGGTGACAACGGCCTCGTAGCGGACGGCGAGCTTGTCAAAGCGGGTCGCCATACCTGCGTTCCGCGTAATTCGGCGGCCTGGAGTCGCGAGTCTGGGGTGTGACCTGCGCGGACATGGGTGAGGGCGCCTGAGAGGCGTTTCTCTAGGCGCTGGTGTTCGTGCTGGTCAGCGGGGTGTGGGTTCGAGCGCGACGATCTGCTTCGGTGCGGGGATGCTGAGCTTGGTCAGCAGGTCGGTCTGGGGCTTGGTGAGGGCAGTGACCTGCCGGAACAGACCAGTGGGGCCGGTGAACGTGCCGAGGTGGAGCCGGTCGAGTTCGCGGCGGGCGGTCGGCCAGGTGGCCCCGGTGGTGGTCTCCGTGATGCGGATCAGCAGCAAGGCGAGCCAGCAGAGGATGACATGCGCGCGTATGCGTTCCTCGAGCCGGTGATAGACGGGCCGCAGGTCGATGATCTGCTTCATGTCCCTCCAGCCCCGTTCGACTTCGAGGAGCTGCTTGTAACCGAGGGCGATGTCCTCGGCCGATAGATGCGGGTCAGAGCATCGCAGCAGGTACTTGCCGTCGAGGTTCTCCTCGGCCTTGATCTTGGCGGTGTCGAGGCGGAGCTTGCCGGCCGGGGTCGTGCGGAGGTAGCGGTTGAGGCCGGGGTTGTCGGCGATTCTCCCGCGGAGCTCACCGCGCTTGAACTCGCTGAGCTGGTCGGTGTTCTCGATGAGGGCGGTGAGCTGGGCGACGAGCTGTTGGCGTATGTGCTGGTCGCGTATCGCGGCTTCGGGGTTGTGACAGATCACGAACCGTTCGGTGTCGGAGATCCGCACCTCCTTGACCCGCATGTTCCCGGCGATTTCGCCATAGCGGCCCTGCCGGGACAGGGCGGCCTTCACCTCCGGGCTGCCGGAGCGGAGCTTCTCGCCGATGATGTAGGCGCCTGTTCCCTGGCGGAGGTAGCGGCGGTTGCGTTCACTGGAGAAGCCTCGGTCGGTGACCCACACGATCTTGCTCAGGGTCCAGTCACGCATGTCGTCCTTGACCTGCCGGATCAGCTTCTGGTCACCGGTGTTGCCGGGCCAGGACCAGACGCGGACCGGGATCCCGTCCCGGGTGACGGCCATCCCGATCACGATCTGCGGCAGATCGTCGCGGGAGTCCTTCGACTTGCCGAAGGTCCTGAACCCGGACTGGTCCGCCGGCTCGCCGTCGTCCCCCGCAGGGGTGTGATCCTCGGCCAGCGGGCGGCCTCTGTCGTCCCGGGCGACGGGTTGGTCGGCCTCCTCCAGCTCGAAGTAGGTGCTGGTGGTGTCGAAGAACAGCAGGTCGACCTCTAGGTTGAGGAGGTTCGCGACCTCGTCGAACACC
The DNA here is from genome assembly GCF_040649575.1 of Nonomuraea sp. NPDC048916. Classification (NCBI taxonomy): domain Bacteria; kingdom Bacillati; phylum Actinomycetota; class Actinomycetes; order Streptosporangiales; family Streptosporangiaceae; genus Nonomuraea; species Nonomuraea sp. NPDC048916. Next base: position 9,982 of record NZ_JBEZFS010000075.1, on the reverse strand, counting down.
TGCTTCTCCAGGTCGTCTGTCACCTCGTGGAGCCAGTCCATTGCCCGGTAGCAGGCGTCGTCGTCGGTGGCGGCCAGGCCGTCGATGTGCACGTCATGGGTGATCCAGTCCGCGGCGGCCAGTTTGGACGACGGGGCCAGGGCTCGGTTCGCGACCAGGGAGAACAGCACCCGCTCCGTCACGGTCATGTCCCGGCGTCGGCCCCGCTTGGGCTGCCCCACCCGGCCGACGATCTTGTCGATCCGCAGCTGCCGCCAGAGATGATCGAGGACGTAGGCGCCGCCGAACGGGACCGACGAGACGAACTCCAGGTCTCCCGCCGCTGTCGAGGCCAGCGTGTCACCCGGCTCCAGCAGCCTCGATAGAGACGCGACTAGGCGTTTGACCGCGTCCCGGTCCAGGTCGTCCTCACGGCCGAACGTGAACAGGACCTTCGGGACCGCCCGGCCCTTCACCGGATCCCACTCGTTGTGGGCCAGATGCAAGTACCGGACCGTGCCGGACTTGTTCTCCCGTTTCGTCGTCTTCACGTACATGGCTCCAGAGCATACGGAGCAAACCGAGGCCAGTGCGGGTGATTCAGCAAAATCGCGTCTCTAGGCGAAACCGGCCGCGTCACCAGCTCCTAACTCGCTGACCTGCACCTCCAGCCCGACAGCGACTCCAGAACCCCTGAATTACACGGAACGCAGGTGCGATGCTCGACTACTAAGGAGCCATCGGCGATGATGCAGGACTGGCGCTGGGCGAGCGAGCCCCAGCCTTGACCTGGCCGGATGGCGTGCATAAATCGCCGGCGCGACATGAAGATCAGGCGGGCGTTAGGCCGCCTGATGAGGGTCTTGTGACGCGCAAGTAATTTGGCACCATGACGCAGGGCTTTGGCAGTGGAGGAGCCCCTCAGCCCATCTGAAGTGCATGTTTGCAGCCGCCTGAGTCGTCAGAGTCTCTTAGGATCCACTGACATTACTTTGCGCCCGTCTCTGCTCGGTGTCATTACTGGGCGTCTTAGCTGACATTGTGTTGCGCCGCATTCTTGACGAATCGTGATGGCCAGGCGCAGGTAATCTCACACACCAGTTCGACGAGCTTACCGTTAGTGAAGGTGCTGCCGGGGGGCCAAGGCGACCAGGGGGCAGTCTCCGGCGTAGCGGTGTTTTGCCCTATTCCTCGATCATGTGAGATCGAGGACGGTGAGAGCGCGGGCGGCATCGCGGGACATGTGGCGGATGGCTTGAGCGATGTTGCCGACTCCGGTCAGGCGTAAGGCGCCAATGGCCAGGTTCCGCAGGGTGGCCATGGCGCGTGGGGCATTGCCGGTGCGGACCCGGCTGTGATCTTCGGCGTAGGTGACGTCGCGGACGTAGTGGAGCCGGTTTCGATGCTCCAGTGGCCGCGGGTCCAGGCAGCCAGGTCGGCGGGAGGAGCCTGCCAGGCGGGCAGACTGTTGATCGCGTAGACGGTCACGGTCTGCCACTTTCCCGCGCTGCCGTCTCTGACCTGGCGTTTGATCTGCATCGCCTGCACGGGGTGGGGGAACAGCAGCCCGGTGGTGACGGTGACGACTTTGAGGGTGCGGCGTTCCTCACGTCCGTGTCCGCGGTCACGTTCGCGGTGCTGGACGGGGATCTGTTTCCAGGACAGCCGTTTGACCTGCGCATACAGGCTGGGCTGGTTTTCCTTGACGATCAGTACGTAGTGCGCCCGTTTCTGCTCGATGAGGAAGGTGGCGTGCTCGCGCTGGGTATGCAGGGCATCAGCGGTGACCACGCAATCGTCCAGGTCGAGACGCTTCAGCAAGGGTTGGAAGCGGGTGATCTCGTTGGTCTTGCCGTCCACGTCGGTCTGCGCGAGCACCAGGCCGCTGGCGTGGACGAAGGCGGCCAGTAGATGCACCGGCTCACCGCCGCGGTGGCGTGCGCCGGGCAGGGCCTTACCGTCGACGGCCACGGCGCGGCGACGCACACGGCCGTCGGCGGAGGCGCTGGTTGCGGCGGCTCGCCCGGCCAGCCAGGAGCACACCGCCTCATCCAGGGCGTCGGTGTCGATCTGCTCGAACAGACGCCGCACGGTTGACTCGTCCGGTGGCTGCCATGCCCGGCTCAGCGGATCCCGGCGGACGCCGAGGACGGCCATCACTTGGGCGGGGGCATCAGCGATCCACTCACCGATCGCCGTGAAGGAGCGTGCGCCGGCCAGCACGGCAGCCGCGGCACCGGCCAGTAACGACGCCAGCGCGTGTCGGACGCCACGCGGATCGCCGGGGTCGGGAAGGCGTTGGAAGCACTCCAGCAGGTTGAGGCATTCGGCAGCGGAGGCGGCCACCGGCCCATGTTCGGCCAGTTGGCCAAGGGCAGCGCTGATCGGCGATGATGAGGGGACAGGCACGGTCTTCTCTGGTGATCATTAGGCGTCGAGAACCTCATGATCTCGAAGATCGTGCCTGTTCTCGTCCTCCGAGCCCTCATGCCGCCCCAGGACAGTCGCGCCACAAAACGGACACTCAGGCTGTTACCGATACCTCGCCGTGGCCCTGCTGTCGTACTTAAGCTTGTAGTCGAGGGCTTCAGCTTCGCCCGCCGCGTGGTTGCCTTCAAGGGCGACGAGCTGCTCGTAGGTGACCGAGTCCAATGGCGCGCCCAACAGCGCAGAGAGCCGGCGGAACGGTAAGTCATCTGGGGCTCGCTTCTGCGTTTGCCTAGCACGTCCGGTGAAGGGTCTCGCCTGTGGCCATCGGTGGCCATGGTCACGGCCAGAGATTAGCCCGAGAGCCGCTTCAGCGCGATGTCTAATCTTCTGAGTAGGCGGCACGCCGACACCTTACATACTTGCCCGACATGGCCGACTACGCCTTAAGGCTTCGCCGGAATATCCGCTGCGCACCTTGGCGTCGGAGGGAAACGTGCGGCGGACCAGGTGATCTGCCAAGGCGTCCTATCCCGGATCGCGGAAGGACTGGACGGAATCACAGCAGTCATTCGACAGCGCGGCTCAACTCTCCAGCAAACCGCGCGGATGTAGCGGCGGTATCGTTGTTGTTCAGTCGCTCTTTCCTCCGCCGAGCAGTGTGTATGCATTGGCGATGACTGCTGCGTCGATGCGCTCACGGTTCGTTTCGGCGCACAATTGTGCGGCAGTCAGAGTGAAGGTAGCCCAATTGCGAAGATTTCCTTCGCCGTATCGTTTATTGATTTCCAGGAGAATTTCCGGCTCTATGCCTTCGTAGATTGGGTGATACCCGCTGATGAGTTTGATGATCGCCTCAGCGCTGAGGTTTTGGAAGGGAAGTCGTCGGACGATGCGCGACTTCAGCATCGGCGAGCGTGAGAGCACTTCCCAGCAGCCGTCGCCACCCACAAGCAGCAGGGCGAAACAGGTGAGGTCGGAGTCGTGCAGGTGCCGGAGGACTTCGATACATTTGCCGTTGAGGCGTTGGGCTTCGTCGATGACGATCAGTCGCTCGGGCCCGGTGAGGATCTTGACGAGTCGCGCGGTCAGCTTGAACCGGTTCTCGTTTTCGGGTGGTTCGTGGCCAGTGAGGGCGGCGGCGATGATGTCGAGGGTATTGCGCATGGTTGGTTGTTCGTGGGCCTCCGTTATGTAGCAGGCTGGCGAGGATGTTGCGGCCCGATCCTGGAGTTCGGACTTAACCGCGAAGGACTTGCCGCTGCCAGTCGGGCCGTGGAGGACACCCATGCCGCGCAACTTCACCAAGTCGGCGATGATCCGCTTGGTCAGCTGGAACTGGCTGGTTTCGAGAGTTGCCACCTCGGTGAAGCCGAGGAAGTGCTTGGACATGTAATCACTCATTTCCCTCGCTCGGGCGCCGCGCTGCTGGTGGCCTCAGCCCGAGCAAGTCACTCCGTGAGAGCGCGGTCATGGTCTTTTGTTTGTTGCGTAGCGTCGGCACGAAGTTGGCGTCGGCAGCGGTGGGATAGAGCCGAGTTTCCTCGGCAGGTTCTGACCCCGTCATGGGGGCCAGTACGGTTCGGGTGATCCGGGCGGCTCTGTGTCGCTGACGTCGCAGTTCGGCGTCTTGTTTGCGAGCCTCGGCGCGATGCTGCTCCCGCTGCTCTTCGGACATATGGCGTTGGGCGGTGGCGGTGCAGCGGTATTCACCGTTCTGATACACGTCAATCCACCGGTCTTCGTGCGGCATGTAGCGGATCGCGACTCGCTCTCCGCCGCGTCCGTTTAATTCGGGCGCTTGGTAGTACAAATTGTTGTGACGAACGCCGGCGGTCTGCACGATGCGCTCTTTGCCGGCCAGCAGCAGGTACCGGAGCGTTTCGGTCGGTACGCGATGCAGCGCGCTGTCGTCGTTCTCCCAAGCTTGGAGGGGAGTGAGGCCGTGCAATGAGCTGTGGTGATGTTCGGTGTTGTACCACGTCACCCATTGGGCGAAGCGTTCAACGAACGTCTCGATCCGCATGGGAGGTGTCGGCTGGTCGCCCGCGTTGGCTCGGGAGCGGGCGTCATCAGCGATCGGTCCGTAGAGGCGACCCGAGGCTTTTCTCGGTCCTTCGGTATATCCGGGCAGCGCGGACAGGAACATCTGATCGATGGTTCTGTTGTGCCGCTCGATCTTGCCCTTCAGTTGGGGTTGGAAGGCGGGCAGCCGGGTGGTCTCGACGCACAGCGCGCGAAGGGCGTCCTGCACCGCGTGAGCGGCGAATTCCAGTCCGCGATCGTAGCGGACCAGCGCCGGTACCGCTCCGAAGGGGCTGCGTTCGGGTTCGTAGACCAGCGCCATGCGTAGTGCGGTCAGGACGGTGGCTGAGGAGGGCTTCAATGCCACCGCCCAGCCGAGGAGGACTCGGGTGCCGGTGTCGATGATGGTGGTGACCCAGGGCGTGGTGGATCGGCCGCGGGGCAGGAGCACGACGATCGGCAGGTTCTTGTGGTCCATTTCCCAGACCTGATTGCGTCTCGCCTCGGGCCTCTGCAGGTATCCGCGGTGGCGGCGTTCGCCCGCGTCGCCGGTGGTGAGGGCGGCCCGCCAGCCGGAGGTGGTTTGCTCCGCGAAGGCGTTTTGCAGGGTGCGTAGTGCCAGCGGCGGCGCGTCGGCCCAGGCGGCGAGGAATTCCGCGGGCGTGGGCACGCCGCCGACATGGCTGCGTCCCGCTCTGGCGGCTTCTCGCGCGCGATGCAGTGCGGCGACGCTGCGGTAGTAGGCGAAGGCGTCGCGGTCGATGTCGGTCAGTTCGTAGCGGGGGCGTCCGCGCTTGCCGGGAGGGGTGGGGGCGTCTTCGCGGAGCCGCCGGTAGATGGTCCGCGTGCTGACGTCCTGTGCTTCGGCGGCCATCCGTACGTGCCCGGTTGTCAGCGCTTTCGTCTTTTGCAGGTCGCGTAGGCGTGCCAGAGTGGCGGGCCAGGAGTTGTCATCGTCAGCTTTCATGGTGTGGCCGTTCGTGAAGAAGGCAATGGGCAGGGGCGAGGTAAGGGCGGGAGCTTGCGCCGGCAGGGGAGTGCGGTGACCGGGGGGCGTGACTGCGGCACCGGTGACCCGGGGCAGCGACCTGGGGCCCTTCGTGAAGCTCTGACGTTGCGCGGCGTAGGGGCTGGGCCGTCCGGTCAGCTGAGGTCGGGGGGGTTGTCCCGGGCTGGCTGGCGTGGCCGGATCACTTGTTTGCGTTGATGGTGCGCATCCCCCATGACGCGCTTGCCTGAGCGTGGGAGCGAGAAGGTACCGCCGGCACCGGCCGGGCCGGGGCTGGGGACCGCTGATCCCGGGGAGGTGCCTGTGCTGGAACTGTCCGCCGCGATGTCGTGGTTGTCGCCTGGCGTGTAGCGGATCCGCACCCGAACACCACGCTTATCGATCATCCAGGTGGCGTGGTAGCGGCCCTGGCGCCAGGCGACAGCACTGTCCCTGATGGGACGATGCGGGGATTCGGTGAGCAGGAGGGCCCGCACGATGTCGGGATCATCGACGCCGACTGCTTCGATCTCATCGTCTTGCCCCGCCTGTTGCTGGGTGCGCTCGTCGAGTAGCACCTGGGACCTATCGCGATTCCACGCGGCCCGCCACGCCAGCACGGCGTCAACGAACTGATGGAAGGACAACAAGGCGTCATCGGCCGGGTGGCTATTATCGGTGCGCAGCACCGCCGTGCCGCCGGATATCCGGGCCAGCACCGAGTCGGACATCCGGTTGTGGAGGTCCTCGGTCATCGTCTTGGCTGTGGGGACTTGAGGATGCGGACGCTCGATGCGGATGTTCAGGTTCGCAGCGGCCATGGCGGCGCTGAGCGTCGGGTACAGGGCACTGCTGTCGACGCATATGCGCTCGGGCAGCTTGCCCATCGGTCCACGGGGTTCCCGTTGCAGCAGCGCCGTGCGTAACGGTGTCACAACGGCGGCATGCCGGGGAGCGCCGGCTGTGATGGCCAGGCCCATGATGAGCGAGGTCGCGGCGTCGACGACCCAGATGACCCAGGGCGTTATCCGTGCGCCGTTGCTGTCGACGCGCAGGCGAAACGGCATCTGGTCGATGTGCCAGGCACGGGTGCGACATGGTGGGGCCGCTGAGGGCCAGTGGTGAGCGGTTGTATCCATCGAAGCTCCGCCCTGTACGACTCGAGGAGCCCCGGTGAACGCATGGAAGGCGCACCCGGCCAGCGATGACGCTGTCCCCGGCCAGCAGCCATTTGATGGCGTGGTGGTACCACCAGGAACTCTTCGATGACTGGTTGTCTGGAGTACCTCTTCCCGAAGTGAACACCCTCAATGACTGCAGCGCCACCCCTTCGCTTGAATCACTGCAGCCTCATCATGATCAACGCTGAGCCGCGATGACTGCGAGTCGCCTGGTTCCCGAGCGTGAGCGTCCGCCTGAACGTCCAGGCGCGCGATCACCTGCTCGCACGGCAGCTGCGCAAACCGCGTCCACTCCCAAGCTGGACCCTTCTGCCACGCGCCCCACCGGAGCGAGACGGCCTCGCACACGCCCACGTTCGCGGCCTCCACGATCATGCTCAGCGCCGACTTGGCGGCCCCGGCACACAGGCTGGAACGGGAGTCCGCCGCTTGGTAGCGTTTCGGCGACGGTGTGGCAGAGCAGTCGAAGACTCGTCACGCCGCGTGCTGGGCATCTGATGCGCGCAGGACATCGGTGGTGATCAGGACGCAGCGAGGGCACGACGGCCTCGTGTGCAACGGCAACCGTGGGGGCGATGAGGCTGTCATGACGACCCCCAGCGGCCACCCGGTCATGATCGTTATGGATCCCGGCGACGACGTCCACTGCGTCACCGCGGCGTGGGGAGCGCACGACCCGTCAGCAGGTGTGATCACGGTGCATCCGACCCCGGGCACGACCCGGATCGAACATATGTGCCTGGACGTGCTGAACGCGCTCGACAAACCGATCGACCAAGCGCCAGGCTTATCCGGCGCGGGAGGCCGTCAGGCCCACATCGAGCACGCCGCACGCGCTTGGATCTCCGCGGAGGGCGTCTGGCACATCATCGTATTACGCGCGCACCTGCTGACCCGGCCGCAACGCGCCTGGCTGATCACGTTCGCGGCCGACGCCGGTGCCGTGCTGACCGTCGTGTGGCATGCCAACGAACCCGCCGACTGGTCGGCCGAGATGCCCGGTCAACGCGGCTGGACGGTGATGCCGAGCCTGCACCAGGCCCTCGTCGCCGCACGGCTGACGCGCAAGCCGTGGCGAGCCGTGCCGCCTGCACGATCCGTGCTGCACTGCGCCGGCGGGGAGCAGGTGCCCAGCCCTCACGAGGAGCACGCCGCCGACACCGTAGCGCTGCCGCCGCTTCCGGGCAGCGACTTCCCCTCCTTCCGCGCCGATTCCTTTCGAACCCTGCGGCTGAGCCCGGATCCCGCTGTGGCTGCCGTCTTCGGAGACAGCGCCTTCGACGCGGTCGACGCCGTGTACGGATACGGCATGGACATGGCCTGCACCTGGATCCTTGAGCAGGATCAAGCGGCGGCGGCAGAGTCCGCCCCGCGCGCCCGCGACCGGCAGGGTGCCCGGCCCAGCGCGGCCGCACACCTCGATCGCCTGCAGCGGTTCCTGGCCGGCATCGACCCGCCGATCACGTCGGCCCGGCGACCATCGCCGAGCATCGCACCGGCAGAGGAGTCCCCCTATCCGCAGCGCGCCGGCAACGCACGAGGCTTGCGGCTGTTTTTGGCCGACCTGGTGGCCGACTGCCCCACCCGCGGCCATGCCATCGCTCGTATCCGGGGCGCGCAAGCGGGCTTTTTCGCTCACGGATTACTGCTCGCGGTTCCACCCCTGCTGGACCGGGCCACCGGCCGCGGCCTGGTCACGCAGTTGGATGCCGAACAAGCTGATCGGATCCGCTCACATGTCCTGCATCCGGTGCATGCCGCCGCGCTGGCGGCCGTGCTGTGCACCGGGGCCGACCCGGCTGACGTCGCGGCCGCCGCGGCACACGCCTGCAGCCCCGACGGCGCTTTCCTGCACCTGGCGGAGTCACCGCTCCAGGGGTTCGTGAGAGAACCGGTGAGCTACGGAGTGCCGTCATACGCGCGGTCGCTGCTGCGCGCCGCGCGTCACTACCACACCCTGTGCGGCTACGACGCGGCCGCGCCGCTGCTGGCCGACGGCATCGGGCGCGAGTGCCGGCAGTTGATCGCCACGGCCCGGCTCTGCGCCATGCCGATTCCCACCGTGCTCGCCGGACGGCAAGGCGATCTGCCCTGGGATCTGCGCACGACCTGCTGGCGAGTGGGTGAGCCACTCCACCGCGCCGGGCAGCGGTCACCGCAAGGACGCGAATCTGCGGAAGAAGGCCAACATTGATCAACTCCGACAAGATCAAACAGCGGCTGTCCGAACTCGGCATCGATGCCCACGAGTTCCGGGCACGTGCCGGCATCTCCATCGATGTCCTGGATGACGGCCCGGCGCTGGCGACGATCAGTGCCGAGACGGTGATGCGCATCTGTGAGGTCCTGGAGATTGAGCTCGCGGAACTGCTCGGCCGGCCGCGGCCGGCCGGACCCCATCGCCCGGATGAAGACGATCTGGTCATCGAGGCCGCGCTGGCGCGGCACGGCCAGTTCGCCGCTACCGACCTGGCCAGGGCCCTGAACTGGCCGTTTCAGCGGGTTGAACAAGCCATTCAGGCGTTGACTTTGCGCCTGCTCGGCACGGCCCTGCAAGTGGTCCGAGCAGGCGATCGTGTCCGCTTGGAAGCCCGTCCGGCACTGCTCGACGCCGAGACCCAGACGCGGCTGCACGCGGCCGAGCAGGCACAGATACCGCTGTCGGCACAGGAAGCGGTCGTCGTGCTGCAGTTGCTCCACCATCACCACAACGCCGTGCCGGACCCGCTGCCTCTGGACGCGGAGACGATCAGCGTCCTGCTTCACCGCAGATTCGCCATTCAAGACAGGACCGACCTGCAACCACATGTCGACATCAGCTTCAGCATGGGCCTGAAGGCGCTGCCCGAGATCCCCGGACGTCACCGTGCCAAGCCGTCAGGAGGAGCCGGCTACCGATCCCGATCATGACCGTGTCGCCCTCGTCTTGAGGCAACCGCCCTGCGCGGCGGCGCCAACGGGCAAGAGGCATCGCCTCCCCATCCGGCACCCCTGCGGACACGCCATCCACCTCCACCGCAGCCTAGGCACCCCCTCTGTCGGGACCCGCGCCCGGCGGTGCGGGTCACGTCCACGGCCGCCAGGCGAAGCTGCGGGCGGCGGGGCCTGAACGGAGACGCCCCGAACGTCGGCGTCGTTCAAAGCGCCTGGCTCATCCTCTCCCGCGCGCACCTTCGTCCCGGCATCCGCAGCTCTAGCGCACCTGGTTTTGGAGGCGGGCACAAAGGCGCGCTATTGGCCTCGATGACTCACGGGGTGGCTGTCCCTCTTGATCGATTTCGGCTGATGGAGATTTCTGCCTGGTCGTCCTGTTCGCTGCGGATAGGTGGCGTGGCAGCCTGCCCGGGACGCTCGGGTGGGCGGCGGTTCCACGGGCCGCGAT
>NZ_JBEZFS010000074.1:0-12408 GCF_040649575.1 Nonomuraea sp. NPDC048916 | reverse complement strand
GTTCGCGACCATCATCATGGCCGTGCTCGAAGTCCGCTTCGCGCCCGGCTGGAGGCGGCAGGCGAAACTGGGGTCAGCCGAGTCGGCTGAGGAGGCTGCGAAAGCCAAGGTGACATGGCGGCGATTCCGCGTCGCCCTGCCGCTCCTTTTCGGGATGTTCGCGGCGTTTTTCGCTTCCACCATGTGGGAGCACCTGATCGAGCCGCTGAACTGCGTGGCCAACTGCGAGGCGCAAGACCCGACCGAGAAGATCTGGGGCCATGTCGGCGTCCATCAGGAGTACTTTGCCCAGGCGAGCCAGATCATCCCGCTCCTGCTCATCGCCGTGGGGGTGGAAGCGCGGCTCTTCGACCAGTTGCGCCGAGGAGCCATCGAACGAACTCTGATCTTGGTCACCGTGCTGACCTTGTGTGTCGGCGAGATGCTCGCTATCTCCGCCATCACTTTGGAGACACTGAACCCGTGGCATGAGTACACCGCGTTCGTCGTCACAGCACAGGCATGCTCGATCGCGCTCATCGCCCTCCTGTGGGCGCTCGCTCGGTCAGGCCGAACGACAGGAGTCAGGTGGCCTCCAGCGAGAAGGGCACGGCGCACGGCCATGCGGTAGCGGTACGTCGAGTGCAACCGGCAGCAGGGCGAATCCCGCGTTCGCCGAGACGGCGCGGGGCTCGTAGCAGCCGCTTGCAGGTGCGGTAGTCCGGGCTGAGGGTCTGGTTTCCTTCGGGCTGCCTAGTCGGTGTGTGAAGTCCGATTCCAGCGCCGTCGTAGCCGCCGTCGGCGAGGGCGGACCGCGTGCGGCGGCGGCGTCCAGCGCGCCCAGGACGTGTGTGCGGGTGGCGGTCAGGTCGTGGACGGAGCTGGGTTCGACCTCGCCGATCCACACTCTCCTGGTGTTGGAAGCGCTTGAAGGTTGTCGGCGTACTGGTGGGCCTTGCCCGCGTACCAGGCGCCGATGGGGTCGTTCTTGACGCTGTCGGCCGGCTCGGCGCAGCAATCGATGGAAATCAGGGTGCCGTCTGGGAGCATGTAGGCCAGTCCTTTGGCGTGGGCGGGGTCGAACTGCAGGAAGATCCGGCGCTTGAGCTGCGAGAACCTCAATTCCCTCGTAGATGTAGCGGTAGCCGGCGGCCCAGGAGACGCGGCGGTTGCGGCCGAGCGCGGGGATGTTGTGCTCGCCTCGGAACCGGCACAGCAGCATGACCGGCCCAGGGCCGGGCTGTCTTTCGGAGGACCGCGCAGCCGGCCTTCTTTGCGCAGGAGGCAGCGAGGTGCTGACCGAGTGTGCGGGACACGTCGAGCATGGCACGGTGAGCAATCACGCGGAGTCTTCCGGCTGATCGGGTTTCCTGTGGTGAATGCTCTTCTAACGGAAGCTCCACGCTTGCTTCCGGTCTTCGACCACACCTTCCGAAAGGACCGAAACGCTAGCAGCGATGTCCAAGAAATCCCAATCATCCGAATTGTTCCGCTGAGATCGCCCCGGTGTCGGTGGCGCGATCATTAAGGAGGCCCTGGAACGGTTGTCGCCCTCCTTCTGATATCGGATGTACCGAAAACCGCTATATGTGCTGAGAATGTAGCGGCGGATTGATAACGGGCCGCCCTGCACGCGCTATGTAAGGAAATAGGAAAGGCTAAAGTGCTCTTCGAGATGGGGGATGTCTTCGGGCGACTCGGGCGGCATGAGCGCGGAGCTGACACGGCTGGACAGGGGGATCGGTGAGCTTCTTGAACCGCTTCCGACGCGCATCCACTCCACCGTCCGTGGCGGCCCCGCCATCGGCGCACAGCCCTCACCCGTCCCCTCCTCGGCCTGGCCGCCATGCGATGTCCGCTCCCGCCCCTGCGCCGCCGTCGCTACGTTCCCACGCTGCCGCGGATTCATGGCTCCGCCCGGGGGCAGGAATCACCATCGCGGGTTACAACATCATCGGCGGACTGCTCTACGTCGGCACCCATCTGGCAGCGCCATCAGGAAACAGAGCGGACCCGGCGCTGATCAACCCCACGTTGCCCGTCGACCTTCGCCAACCGGACTGGGGCGGCCAAGGGCTGGACTACTGGCCGTCCTACGGCGACATTCCGCCGCAGTCCAGGGCCGCCTACCTGGCGTGGCTCGCGGATGGACGGCGCTTTCCGCAGGTGCCGATCGGATATGTGTTCCTCTACTTCTACGGGCTGGAACGGCGAGTCCTGCACGACCTGCAACGGGACCGTTCCACTGCGGCGTTCGAGTTGCCGATCATCCACCATGAAGTCCGTCGCCTACTGGCCATCTACGGCGGCCACAACTCCTTCAAGCGCTATGCCGGACAGTTCGAGCAGGTGCTGGACGTTCTCACCGCGGGAGTTTCCGGAGCGGGCCCGGCACCAGCGCCCACGCGGGACTACCCGCCCCCGTTACGACTGCGCGCCGGTGTGGGCGTCTTCGCGGCACAGGGCGCCCCTGTGCCTGCTGAATGGGCGCTGTCTTGGATCCGCTCGCACCCGGACTACCACCCGCGTACTCCCGCCACCCGCTGTGCGGCCGAATTCGACGCGCTCTTCCTGCGGCGCTATGCCGCCCGCTATGGGCAGGGGCTTGTCGTACGGCCGGGGCGCAGGGAGGTAACGCTGGATTACCGGCCCGCCAGCGCGGGCTTGCGCGGGGTCGCCGAGCTGACCCTGCCCGGCGTTCCCGACGTGCTGGAATTCGCCGCGCCGACCCGGAAACTGACGGCCCTGGCCGACGAATGCACCTCGGAACTGGAGGCATACAGCCGCTACCTCGGCCGTGTACCCGATGGCCAGTCCTCCGTCCAGGCGCAAGCGCTGCTGCCCGCCGAGCTGGTGAATCTGTCCGGTGGCGGCGCCGGACAGACCATCGCGTGGGCGCGCCATCGGCTGGGGACACAGGATTCCGCTGTGGTCCCGGCGGGGGAGTTCTCCGCTTTCATCTCCGCCCCCCAAGAGGCGAAGCCTGCCAAAAAGGATGTCATCGCCCTGGCGCAGGTGCTGGGCAGGGCAGGTGTCGGCATCGAGCCTGATCCCCGTGTGGGTGGCGCGGTTCTCACCTCGGGGTTCATGGTGGTGTTCGCGGCGCCGGACGGTCCCACCGCCGCGGCGTCCGACGCCTACCAGGCCGCCACGTTGCTGCTCCATCTGGCAGCGGCGCTCAGCACCGCCGACGGCGACTTCGACGAGGCCGAGCAGCGCCATCTGAGCGATCATCTGGAACGGGCGCTGCATCTGACCACCGAGGAACGACGACGCCTGCACGCGCATCTGCGCTGGCTCACGGTCACTCCGGTCAAGCTCACCGGCCTCACCCGGCGTATCGCGGGCATCGACGCGGCCCAGCGCTCCTACGTGGCGGAGTTCCTCACCGCCGTGGCCGCGGCCGACGGCCGTATCTCGCCGGACGAGGTGAAGACCCTCACCAAGATCTACCGCTTGCTGGAGCTGGATCCCGCTCTCATCCCGGTCACGCCTTCGCCGGCGACGGAGCCGGTGGTCGTCCGCCCGGCCCAGCCGGAACGAGGACACGCCATCCCACGGCAGGCCACCGCGCCGCTCGTGCAGCTGGATGAGGCGGCGATCGCGGCCAAGCTGGCCGAGACCGCGCGCGTCGGCGCTTTGCTGGGCTCGATCTTCGCCGAGGACGAGGCTCCGGCGGTCGCGGCACCGTTGCCCGCTGCCGCGCCTGTCGCCGGGCTGGACGGGCAGCACTCCGGGCTGGTGCGCGAGCTGGGTTCCGCAGAACAGATTTCGCGTGCGCAGTTCGAGCAATTGGCGGCGCGTTGGAAACTTCTGCCGGACGGCGCGCTGGATCGGATCAACGAGGCCGCCTACGAGCTGGCAGGCGAGCCGCTGCTGGATGGTGACGACCCCATCTGGGTCGACAGGAACCTACTGGGAGAGATGCTGACGTGACGTCGACCGCGATCCGCCCTCGAGAGCGTGACGCCCTGCTGCAGTCCCTGCGCGCCGGCGTCGTGCCGCGCATCGGACAGCGCCACATCCAGGTGGGACGCGAGCCCGAGGTGAAAGCGCTGGTGACCGACATCGACCGCATCGCCGACGGCGGGTCGGCCGTGCGGTTCGTGATCGGCGACTTCGGCGCCGGCAAGACATTCTTCCTGCACTTGGTGCGTTCCGTCGCGATGGAGAAGAAACTCGTCACGGTGCACGCCGACCTGAACCCGGACCGACGTCTGCACTCCAGCGGCGGCCAGGCCCGCAGCCTGTACGCCGAGCTGATGCGCAACCTCGCCACCCGCGCCAAACCGGATGGGGGAGCGCTGAGCAGCGTGGTCGAGCGCTTCGTCTCCACGGCACTGGCCGAAGCCCAGCAGACGGGAGCCGACCCGTCGCAGATCATCCGCAGCAGACTGGCACACCTGGGCGAGATGACCGGCGGCTACGACTTCGCCGAGGTCATCGCCGCCTACTGGCGCGGCCACGACAGCGGCGACGAACAGCTCAAGTCCGCGGCCGTACGCTGGCTGCGCGCCGAGTACTCCACCAAGACCGAGGCCCGCTCGGCGCTCGGCGTGCGCACGATCATCGACGACGCCACGGTCCATGACCATCTGAAGCTGATGAGCCGCTTCGTCCGGCTGGCCGGCTACGACGGGCTGCTGGTGTGCCTGGACGAGATGGTCAACCTGTACAAGCTGGCCTCCACCCAGGCGCGCAACTCCAACTACGAGCAGATCCTGCGCATCCTCAACGACACCCTGCAAGGCACCGCCGCGCATCTTGGCTTCGTCTTCGGCGGCACCCCGGAATTCCTCGCCGACTCCCGCCGCGGTCTGTTCAGCTACCCGGCCCTGCACTCGCGCCTATCGGAGAACACCTTCGCCACCGGCGGCCTGGTCGACTACTCCGGCCCGGTCCTGCGCCTGGCCGCGCTCACCCAGGAGGACCTGTACGTCCTGCTGGCCAAGCTGCGCCACGTCCAAGCAGGCGGCGACACCTCCCGCTACCTGCTGGCCGACGACGCGTTGACGGCTTTCATGTACCACTGCGCCAACCGCATCGGCGATGCCTACTTCCGCACCCCCCGCACCACCATCAAAGCGTTCTGCGACCTGCTGGCCGTGCTGGAGCAGAACCCGGGCGTGGACTGGCGCCAGATCCTGCCCTCGATAGAGCCGGCACCGGAGACCAACCCCGACCTGGCGCCGCTCGACGAGGACTCCGCGGAAAGGCCCGGCGATGACGACCTCGCCTCCTTCCGGCTCTGACGCATTCGAACGCCTGCATCCCAAGGTCCAGCAGTGGATCTGGCAACAGAACTGGCGGGAACTGCGCGAGGCCCAAGAGGCCGCCATCGCGCCGATCCTTGCTGGTGACCGCGACGTGCTCATCGCGGCCGCCACCGCCTCGGGTAAGACCGAGGCGGCGTTCCTGCCCATCTGCTCGGCCCTGACCGAACAGCCGGACAGCAGCGGATTCGCCGCCGTCTACATCAGCCCGCTCAAGGCCCTCATCAACGACCAGTACGGCCGACTCGACCAGCTCTGCGCCCACTTGGGTATCACGGTCTCCCGCTGGCACGGCGACGTAGCAGCCTCGGCCAAGAGCAAGCTGCTCGACCAGCCCGAGGGCATCCTGCTGATCACCCCCGAGTCGCTGGAGGCCATGTTCGTCCTGCGCGGCTGGAAGATCCGCGACCTCATGTCCTGCGCCCGCTACCTCGTCATCGACGAGCTGCACTCCTTCATCGGAACCGAGCGAGGCGCCCAACTCCAGTCGCTCATGCACCGCCTCGACCTGGTGGCCCGCCGCCGCGTCCCCCGCATCGGACTGTCGGCGACACTCGGCGACATGGGCAAGGCCGCCGACTTCCTGCGCCCGCGATCCGGCGACGACGTCACCGTGATCGTCTCGAACAGCGACGCGCAAGAGCTCCGCCTGCAGCTACGCGGCTACGTCCAGACCGCGCCCACGATCGACCCACGTGCCAGCGCCGCCCACGAAGCCCTGGGCGAGGACGTCAGCGCCGACGACGTCGCCACCGGAGACCGGCTGGCCATCGCCGACCACCTGTTCGCCACGCTCCGCGGCTCTCACCACCTCGTCTTCGCCAACTCCCGCGCCGCCGTCGAGGACTACACCGACCTGCTCTCCCGCCGCTGCGAAAGCGCCCACGTACCGAACGAGTTCGTCCCCCACCACGGCAACCTGTCCAAAGACATCCGCGAACACGCCGAAGCCCGCCTCAAGGACCGCACCCGCCCGGCCACCGCCATCTGCACCTCCACCCTGGAGATGGGCATCGACATCGGCGCCGTCACCTCCATCGCGCAGATCGGCGCCCCTCCCGGCGTCGCCGCGCTGCGGCAACGCCTCGGCCGCTCGGGACGCCGCGGCGGACCGGCCATCCTACGGCTGTACATCAGCGAACCCGAAGCCACCCCAACCATCCACCCGGCCGACGAACTACGCGCCCACCTGGTGCAGGCCATCGCCACCGTCGAACTGCTCCTGCAACGCTGGTACGAACCCCCTCCTGCCGAGGCCCTGCACCTGTCCACCCTGATCCAGCAGATCCTGTCCCTCATCGCCCAGCACGGCGGCATCACCCCCGCCGACGCCTACCGCACCCTGTGCGCGCAAGGCCCCTTCCACGCCGTCGACAGCCCGACCTTCGCCACACTGCTGCGCGACCTCGGCACCGCCGACCTCATCCGCCAGGAGAACGACGGGCTCCTGCTACACGCGGACGCGGGGGAGCGGCTGGTCAACCACCACACCTTCTACACCGCCTTCGCCGCGCCCACCGAATACCGGATCGTCACCGAAGGCCGGACGCTCGGCAGTCTGCCCATCGAACAGCCGATACCTGAAGGCAGCCTGCTCATCTTCGCCGGCCGCCGCTGGCGCATCCTGAGCATCGACATGCACCTCAAACTCATCGAAGTCACCCGCGCCTCCGGAGGCCGCCCGCCCCGCTTCACCGGCACCGGCCCGCTCATCCACGACCGCATCCGCACCACCATGAGGCGCCTGTACGAACAGACCACGATCCCGGCCTACCTGGACGCCACGGCCCAGCACCTGCTCACCGAGGGCCGTGCCGCCTACCATCGTCTCGGCCTGCACGACAACCCGCTCGTCGGCTACGGCAACGACACCCTGCTGTTCCCCTTCCGCGGCGACGCCATCATGACCACCCTCGCCCTGGCCCTGCACATCCACGGCGTCGACGTCGCCCGTTACGGACTCGCGCTGCTGATCAGCGACACCTCACCACAAGCAGCCGCTGACCTGCTGGCGAACCTGGCCTCTGCCGGCATTCCCGACGCCCTCGACCTGGCCGGGCCCATCAGCGACAAGCGGATCGACAAGTACGACGACGTCATCGGCGAGGAACTGCTCACCCGCTCCTACAGCCGCCGACTCGACGTCACCGAAACCCAAAGATCCATCACCGCTCTCGCGGCCACGACCAGCCGGACAAGAGCCGCCAGCGCCGACACGCCGACGGCACTCTCCCCGCCGTTCCATCGTCATCGCATAGGCTGCCTGCCTTACGCGGTCGTGGACGTGGAGACCACCTCCCTCGACGCACGCAAGGCCCGCATCGCCGAAATCGCGATCATCCGCCTCCACCCTGACGGCAGCGAAGACCGGACCTACTCCACCATGGTGAACCCCGGACGCGGACCAGGCCAAACCCACATCCATGGCCTCACTCAAGGTGAGCTAGCAGCAGCACCACATTTCCCGCAGATCGTCGGAGACGTGGCGGCGATGCTCGACGGCGCGGTGATCGTAGCCCACAACGTCCGCTACGACAGCGAAGTGCTCAGCACCGAATTCGCCCGTGCAGGGCTTGCCCCCGACAACCTGATGACCCTGTGCACCCTGCACTTGTCCCGCCGCTTCGGGCCTCCGCTACCCTCCCACCGTCTTTCCGACTGCGCCGCCGCCGAAGGAATCGACACCGGCAGGGCACACCACGCCGAAAACGACGCCCGTACATGCGCCAGATTGCTGCAGATCTATCTCGCACGAGCAGCGGCAGAAGGGCTGTACTGGTTCAGTGAGCTTGGCACCTCCGGACAACTCCCAGCCGCGCCATGGTGCTCGGCACCTGCCTCAGGTCTTGCCAAGCGACGCGTCCTGCTGGGGTGATGACAGCCATACCCGCACTGCTCGACCTGCACATCGACGAACGCCAGGGGTGCCGGCCGCTTACGTTCCGGCGTCAAAGAAGCCGAAGTCCCAGCCGGGACGGCACCGCTGTGCCCTGGTACCTCCGGGTGTCGGCGGGCGCAAGGGGGTGACGCCTTTCCTGAAGGCACCTGTGAACGGACATGAGGAACTCCAGGTGGACGGACATGGACGTCCTTGTCCGCGGACAGTGGTTCTCCAGGTATACGGCCATGTAATTCTCGGTTCTGCGGACATCGGGGAGGGCGTGCTTGCGGCAAGGGATCGGAGTGGCCGGGGCCTCACGATCGCCTGGGGGTGGCCGGCGTAGGGCGATGGTCGGGGGCGATCGGCGCCGCAGGGCCTCCTTCGTCGGCCCCACGGCATCGGAGTGCTCCTGTGACGCCGAGACGCGAACGGCGTCGGCGAGCTCGGCGTCTAGGAGCACCCTCAGCGGGACGCCGTGCAGGCCTCCGCCGAGGGCTCACGGTCCGTCCACCGGGAATTCTCGTGGCCGCCTACCTGGAGTCCCGTGGCCATTCACCTGGCACAGGACGTCCGCCGACCAGGAGTTCTAGTGACCGCTTACAGCACCTTGCGCCACACAACTACGCAACTTGGCGGCGTGTGTCCGCCAGCCGCTCCGGTCGGCTGAGACCGTGTCCTGCCACGGCGTGTCCAGGAGCGGGATGACCGGCCAGCCGCGGCGCCGGCCGAACAGCCCACACCAAGGCAAGTAGCCCGACCGCAGCCGCCGCGCCAGTGGATCAGCGGGAGATCCGTCAGCCGCGGCGAAGACCTAGCCGGACGCGCGCGGGATGGACGGTCCTGGGGCCCGAGGGGCAGGTCGTCACTGTCGTGGAGGCTCAGGCAGTGGCGGCGAAGAACTACGCGGCTAACTGCGAGTGCAAGAGATGTACCGGACACGGCTTGTCCAGGACCGGACAGCGCCGCGTGACAACCTGATCACGCATTCGGCCGTCTCATCTCCTGTCACTCCCATCCCCCGAACCACAGGAGAGCGGATGCTCCGTCGTCTCGTTCCCGCCGCCGCTGCCGGGACCCTTGCCCTCGCCGTCGTCGCCGCGCCGGTCGAGGCCGCCAACCCGCCCGTGATGTTCACGAAGGTGTACTACGACTCGCCGGGCAACGACACCCGTTCCAACAGCAGCCTGAACGCCGAGTACGTCGTCCTGCTCAACACGACCAAGAAGGCCATCCAGCTTGAAGGCTGGGTGCTGCGGGACAAGACGGGCTACAAGTACCGGTTCCTGCCGTTCCTTCTCCGGCCGGGCAAGACTGTCACCGTCAGGACGGGATCCGGCAACGATGGCAGCAGCGGCGTGTTCTGGAACCGCCAGCAGTACGTATGGAACAACGACGGCGACATCGCGGGCATCTACCGGGCGTCCGATATGAAGAAGATCGACACCTGCTCGTGGGGCAGCGCGGGCGACTGGACGGCCTGCAAGTAGACGCCTGACACGAAGCGAGGCTCCCGCTCGCGCCTGGATCGCGATGGCGAAGCGGGGGCCTGAGGTCTTCTGTCCGCATTCTGCTGGACGCATCTTCGGCGTTACCGCCGACACGCCCAAAACCGCAGGTCACACACTGTACGGCGGCACCATCGCCGATCCTGTGGTCTGTTTGAGATCTTCGCTTCTGTCTCGCCTCGTTTCCCTGACCAGGCGAAACGCCTGGCCCGAGGCGGAGACGGAAGGGCCGTCGTCATGCGCCGCATCGCCGTACCCGCCCTCAGCGCCGCCACTCTGCTCCTGCTCACACCGCTCGCCACCAGCGCCGCACCCGCCGGCCCGCCCGGCATCCCCACCGCCATCGAAGCCAGATCCGAGCTCGGCGCTATCACCATCGCTGAGGAAGTACACGCCGACACCTACGACCGGAAGAAGTTCAACCACTGGGCCAAAGTCCAAGGCGAGTGCGACGCTCGCGAGACGGTACTCATCCGCGACGGCGAGAACGTTGAAACCGACGCCACGTGCAAGGCGATCTCCGGCACCTGGACCAGCCCATACGATGGCGGGGTCTGGACCGACCCCCTCGATCTCGACATCGACCACATGGTGCCGCTCAAGCAGGCATGGGTGTCCGGCGCCTGGGCGTGGACGCCGGAGAAGCGCAAGGCGTTCGCCAACTCGCTGGACGACTCCCAGCTGTGGGCGGTGACCGACAACGTCAACCAGTCCAAGGGCGACAAGGACCCCGCCCGGTGGAAGCCTCCGCTGCAGTCGTTCTCCTGCGAGTACGCCCGCTCGTGGATCGACGTCAAGCACGACTGGGGCCTGTCCATGGAGCCGGCGGAGAAGGAAGCGCTCATCGAGATGCTCGCCACCTGCTGAACGCCTCCTACGCCGTAGAACACGAGCAAGCCCGCCCAGTCCTGACGAAAGACTGAGCAGCAGCCGACCAGTTGTTGGGCGCCGTGCCCTTCCCCGGCCAGAGCGGCGAGCTTGAGGGCGGCGGCCGGTTCGACGCCCAGCTCGTGGGCTGCGGCCAGTACAGCGTCGGCCGCGTTGGGATGCTGAGGTAGGTGACGCTGGGTGGCGGCGAGCAACTGGGCGGGGGTTTCGGGGGCGAGGCCGAAGTCGTCGGCGATGGCGCGCCCGGCCAGGGTTGACGGAGCAGACGCCGGTTTCGGGCAGCTGTACCTGCCGGGTGGCCTGCCAGTCACCGGTCAGGGTGACCGCCACGCTGTGGGCCTGCTGGTAGCCGGTGATCAGAGGTAGGTGGGGGCAAGGCGTAACTGTTGGTGCGGATGGCGTACGTGACCGGGCTCGGGGTGGGTCAGCTCGTCGGCGCCGTGTGGGCGGAGGGTGCCGCAGGAGTGGTCGTTGGCCCGCCGGAGTCCGGTGCGGTTTGAAGACCTCCAGCAACAGTTCCGGAAAGTCCAGCCGGGGCAGCATGTCAGTCAGCAGGGCGCGCAGTTCCTTCATCAGGGGCGGCTCCTCGGCCGCGCCGAACTTCTCCAGTTGCAGCCGGCCGCCGACACACCGCACTGCGGTGTTGGCGCCGAGCCCGTCCAGATGTCCTGCCGGTTCGATCTCCAGCTCCAGCGAGGATGCGTGGCCGCGCCTCCTGCTAAGCCGGCCCGTCCAGCAGTCGGGCGCGCGGATCGCTCCACCGCTCGGCCCCTTCGGCGAACACATCGCGCCAGCGCAGCACCTGGCGCAGGTGCATGACCGCACACACCACGAACGCCGCCTTGTCGATCTGCGCTCCGACACGTCCGGGTTATAGAACAGCGGCCGCCACCATGCGGACGGCGTACATCTACAGCTGGACTCCTCGCCGAGCCAGGACCTCGGCCACGGTTGGCCCGGCCGGGTAATTGCCGGACTGAATCTGCTCGGCTTCGGCGTGCATCCGCTGCCAGTCCTGCCGGTCCTGGGCGCGCGTGGCGATGCGCCGCCAGGCTGCCTGGAAATCATCCAGCGCGGCCAGGTCGACGACGTCATCATGAGTGATTGTCTGGAGCTCGGCGTCGAAGGCGAACGGCCGCGGCGTAGCCGGAATCGACGTAGTGCTCGGCCGGTACCAGGCCGCGGCGCTCCAGCGCGGCGTGGATGGGTTCGAGTTGTTTGACGTCGGGGACGGTGGCGTCCGTGGTGGCCACGTTCGTGATCACGTTAGGCGGGGTGGTGGGCGCATTGTTGCCCGGCTGTGTGCCCGGCTGTGTGCCGGACGCGCTCTCGTCTGGGGCGGGGAGGTCGTGGCAGGTCTCGCTGATGTGCACCATGAAGCCGCACCAGAACAAATCCCCTTGGCCGCCCAGCGGACGTCCACGTCGTAGGGGGAGGCCAGGCGGATACTGCCCGGCGGGAGCCCCTCTCCGCCGTCATCGAGGGACTCCCGCCGCTTGACCACCTCCCGCCCGCGGCTGCCGGTGGTGCGGGTGTAGTTCTGGACCAGCATGATCCGCAAGGCTTGCACCGCGGGCAGTTCACGCAGCCAGGCCGGGGAGAACGGCGCATACACGGCGCTCACCAGCGCATATCCGTCGGCGCCGTAGGCGATGGCCAGTTGCTCGCGCTTGGCCGCCGAGGCCGGTAGCCGCCAGGAGTCCACCCGGGCGCGGTAGCGTTCGGCCCAGCCGCTCACCTCCAGCACCCGCTCCACCCAGCCGGGCGCGGCGGCCGAGATCGCCTCCAGCGCCGCCCGCACGCATTCCCCGGCCAGCTCCAGCCGGTTCAGATCGCGGACCGCGCCGAGCACATGCGTTGAGTCGGTGCGCTGCTTGCCGCC
>NZ_JBEZFS010000073.1:0-13836 GCF_040649575.1 Nonomuraea sp. NPDC048916 | reverse complement strand
GAATGGGCCGGATGCGGTGGTGGTGTCGGGGGTGGCGGATGCGGTGGCGCGGGTGGCGGCGGGGTTTGAGCGGGTGCGTCCGTTGCGGGTGTCGCATGCGTTTCATTCGGGGTTGATGGAGCCGATGTTGGCGGAGTTCGGTGCGGCCATTGAGGGGTTGGAGTTCGCCGCGCCGCGCCTGCCGTGGGTCACCCACGGCGACCCGACCACGGCCGACTACTGGGTGGCACAGGTGCGAGAGCCGGTCCGGTTCATGGACCTGGTCAGGGAGATGGAGAACCGCGGCGTCACCACGTTCCTGGAGATCGGGCCGGGCGCGACGCTCTCCGCGATGGGCGCGGAGTGCGTGCGCGATCCCAGGGCGGCGTTCATCCCCACCATGCGGCACGAACGCGACGAACCGGAAGCGCTGATCAGTGCGCTCTCGCACGCGTGGGTCCGTGGCGCCGGCGTGGACTGGAAGCGCGTGCTCCCCGAAGCCGGACCCGTGGATCTGCCCACCTACCCCTTCGCCCGCCGCCGCTACTGGATGTCCCCCGTCCCTGTCGCCGGTCAGGACACCACCGGGCACCCCGTGCTCACCACGGTCGTCAACGCGCCCGACGCCGACACCGTCACGCTGACCGGCCGGTTGTCGCTTCAACGCCACCCCTGGCTGGCCGACCACGCCGTGCACGGCGTGGTCCTGCTGCCGGGGACCGGCCTCGTCGAGCTGGTGCTGCGCGCCGCGCGGGAGGTCGGGTCGGTCACGATCGACGAGCTGGCCCTCGAAGCCCCCCTGGTGGTCACGGACCCGGGGACGGTCGTGCAGGTCGACGTCGGCGAACCCGACGACTCGGGGCGGAGGCGGCTGCGGGTGCACTCACGACCCGACGGGGGAGAGTGGCGCCGCCATGCGACGGGGTTCGTGACGCAGGCCGCCGTACCGGTGCCGGTGGACCTCGATCTGGTGATGTGGCCGCCGCGTGACGCCCAGCCGATCGACGTGGGCGGCGGATATGACGAGCTGGCCGGCCGCGGCTACGCCTACGGCCCCTGGTTCAGAGGCCTGCGCGCGGCCTGGCGGCGCGGCGACGAGATCTTCGCTGAGGTGGCGCTGCCCGACGAGGCCGACGCGACGGGTTTCGCCGTCCATCCGGCGCTGCTGGATGCCTGCTGGCATCCCGTTCTGCTAGGCGGGGACGGCGCGGAACCCGTCGTGCCCTTCGCGTGGACGGGCGTGACGCTGCACGCCGACGCGGGCTCGCGGGTGCGCGTGCGGATCTCCGCGGCGTCGGACCCCACGACCTCCGAAACCACATCCATGACCGTGGCCGACCCGGCGGGTCGCGTCCTTCTGGAAGTGACCGGCCTGGCCGTCCGGCCGGTCTCGGCCGGTCAGCTGCCGGCCGAGCCACGCTCGCTCTACCGGGTGACCCCGGTCACCGTCGCCGCCCCGGCCCCCGGCACCAGGAGGTGGGCGATCCTCGGCGAGGACGCCCGCGGTCTCGGCCATCCCACTCACCCACGCCTGGACGCGATTCCCGAGCCACTACCCGACGTCGTGACGCACCACAGCCCTGTCCGTGGTGGCTCGATTCCCGCAGCGGTCCACGACGCGACCGTCGGCCTGCTACGGCTGCTGGCCGAGTGGCTGACCGACGCCAGGTGGGCCGCCTCCACCCTTGTGCTCACCATCGGCGACCACCTCAGCCAGACGGCGGTCGCCGGTCTGGTCCGCGCCGCCCAAGCCGAGCACCCCGGCCGCATCGTCCTGGTCCACGGGGTGAGTGCCGAATCGGCAGACCCCGATGTACTCGCCCGGGCGGTGGAGACGGGCGAGCCGGAGGTCATCGTGCACGGCGCGGAGATCCGGGTTCCGCGGCTGACGAAGGCCGGCGGCTTCGGAAAGCCTGCGGAGATCGAAGGACCAGTGCTGATCACCGGTGGCACGGGCGGCCTCGGCGCTCTCGTCGCCAGGCACCTGGTCACCCGGCACGGCGTACGCGAGCTGGTCCTCGTCAGCCGTAGGGGGCCGAAAGCCCCGCGCGCCGGCCTGATCCAGGCCTCGCTCGAGGAATTGGGCGCCAACGTGACCATCGCCGCTTGCGACGCGGCCGACCGGGATGCGCTGGCCGCCCTCCTGGCCGATCATCCGGTGCGAGCCGTCGTGCACGCCGCGGGTGTGGTGGACAACGCCGTGGTCACCTCGCTCACTCCCCAGAGCGTCGCGGCCGTCCTGCGGTCCAAGGTGGACGCGGCCTGGAACCTGCACGAACTCACCACCGGCCTGTCCGCGTTCGTGCTGTTCTCCTCGGCGGCCAGCACCGTCCTGGCGGCCGGGCAGGGCAACTACGCTGTCGGGAACGTCTTCCTCGACCAGTTGGCCGTCCATCGCCGCGCGCTCGGCCTGCCCGCGCTCTCGCTGGGCTGGGGCCTTTGGGAGGAGCAGTACGGCATGGCCGCCGAACTCGACGAGGCCGGACGGCAGCGGATGCGGCGGCTCGGCATGCCCCCGCTGGGCATGGACGAGGCGCTTGCGCTGTTCGACGCGTCCCTTGCCGCCGAGGACGCCGTGGTGCTGCCGATCCGCTTCGACCTGGCCGTATTGCGCGCGCGGGCGGACGAGGCGCCCGCGATGCTGCGCGGCCTGGCGCCCCGGCCCCCGGCCAGGCGCGCCTCCGCGACGGAAGGCCTGGCACGCCGTCTGACGGGAATGGCGCCGGCTGACCGCGAGGAGTTCCTGGTGGCCCTCGTCAGCGGACAGGTCGCCGCAGTCCTGGGGCACCAAGACCCCGGGGCGATCGACGTCGGCCGAGCTTTCAGCGAGCTCGGATTCGACTCGCTGAGCGCGGTGGAGCTGCGCAACGCTCTCGGCGTGGCGACCGGGCTGCGGCTGCCGGCGACGCTGGTGTTCGATCATCCGACCGTGACGGCGCTCGCCCGGCGGCTCGCGGAGGAGCTCGGCGAGGGTGGAACCGATCACACGGCGCGCGTGCTGGCCGAGGTCGATCGCCTCCAGGAGGTGCTGGACGGGGCGGACGCCGACCGGGCAGCCGTCGCCGCACGGCTGGAAGTCCTGCTCAGGAGCCTGCGCGACGGGTCCGATGTGCCGGACGACGACTCCATCAGCGACGACATCAGCGACGACATCACCGACGACGAGTTGTTCGCGGTGCTCGACAAGGAGCTCGGCTAGCTTCGCCCGGGTTTCGACCCTGCGGCGAGTGGGGTCAGGATCACCACGCGATCCGCATCAGCGTGGGGCCACGCACGATCACGCCGTACTTCCACGTGACACCCTCCGGGCCATCGGCGAGCCGGAGGCCGGGCATGCGCGGCAGCAGCGCCCGTAGCGACTCCTGCAGCTCCAGCCGGGCGAGCTGAGCGCCGATGCAGTGGTGCGCGCCGTGACCGAACGTCAGGTGCGGATTGTGTGCCCGGGTGAAGTCGATGGTCTCGGGATCCTCGAAGACCTCCGGGTCGCGGTTGGCCGCGTGAAGAGCGGGGAGGACGGGGTCGCCCGTACGCACCAGCGTGTCGCCGAACCACACGTCCTCCAGGCTGTATCTGGCGAACATGGCCGCGGTGTTGATGGGCACGTAGCGCAGGAGCTCCTCCACGGCCGAGTCCAGCAGCTCAGGCTCGCGGCGTAGCTGCTCGAGCAGGTGCGGCCGGGTGAGCAGCGTGTAGAAGAAGCTGGGCAACGCCGCGGCCACCGTCTCCACGCCGCCGGTCAGCAGCGCGGACCCGGCCAGCGTGACGAGTTCGTTGTCGTCCAGCTTGTTGCCGTTGTCGCGCGCGTACACCAGCGCGCCGAGCAGGTCGTCGGTCGGCTCCTTGCGCCGCTGGACGATCAGCCCGGCCACGTACTCGTCCAGCTCGGCCCCGAGATCGAAGATCACATCCGCCTTCGCGGTCTCGTCGTTGGTGACGCCCTCAGTCCACTTGCGGAAGATCTGCCGGTCGGTGAACGGCACGCCGAGCAGATCGCAGATGACGTTGGTCGGCAGCAGCCGCGCGAAATCCTCCACCATGTCGGCGGGCGGTCCCTGCTCGACCATGGCGTCGGCCAACTGGTTGGCCAGGGCTCGCACGCTCTCCCGCATCTTCTCCAGCCGGCGCACGGTGAACGCCTTGGACACCAGCCGGCGCAGCCGCGTGTGGTCGGGCGGGTCCATGCCCATGATCCCGTCGTCGATCAGCTGCCTGCGCAGTCGCGGCTGGTTCAGGCCCTGAGCGATGGCGCGGCTGAAGCGGGGATCCGTCAGCACCAGCTTGACGTCGGCGTAACGCGTGGCCAGCCAGGCCGGCTCGCCGTACGGCATCTGCACCCGGCTCATCGGCTCGATGCGGCGCAGTTGCGCGTACAGAGGGGAGACGCCGATGTCGCGCATCTCGAACGGATAGTCGCGCGTGCGCGCGTGGACGCTCATCCCGACCCTCCTGACGCCGGACGGCTCATGGCCGCGGTGGGAGCCATCAGGGTGCTGATCGTCCCGCGCAGGGGCACGGCCATATCCGTCGCATTTTCTTATTCAAGGCGCGGGTCATATTCGGCGCCAGCCCCTAAGGGGCGGGAACCCCTAACCTGGATTTCAGGGCGTTATATGCGCCTGCGGGCTGCATTACTCTCGCTGGGGAGGACAGTGCGCATTTCCTCGAACCTGCGGCCGTCGGCGGGGTCGAAAGGAATCCGACTCGAATGAAGGCTCAGGTGCCGAAGGTCGCCCTGTATCCGCCGACGTAGCCGACGTCAGGAGAGACCGTGCGCGTCATGCTGGTCGTCTTTCCCACCAGAACGCACATCTACAGCATGGCTCCCGTGGGATGGGCACTGCGAGCCGCCGGGCACGAGGTCCGTTACGCCGGGCCGCGAAACCCGGCCGAGGTCGAGCCTTTCCTGGAGACCGGCCTGGAGGCGATGTGGTTCGGCGACGATCTGGACATCGCCCGGCAGCGCCGGTTCGCCGGCGACGACCTGGAAGGTCAGCACAAGCTCTCGGAGTCCCGGCCCGAGCGCTACACCGATGAGTACATCCGCGAGGTCTACCACCACTGGACGAAGATCTTCCAGTGGACCTCCCCGGACCGGCTGCTGACCGAGATGCTGCACTTCGCGCGGCAGTGGCAACCCGATCTCGTGGTGTGGGACCCGATGATGTACGCCGGTCCCCTCGTGGCCACGGCTGTGGGCGCCGCGCACGTTCGGATGCTCTACGCGGCCGATCAGACGGCGCGGATCGGGTTCCAGCACAGGGCACTGCGCGAGCGGCGGCCCGACGTCCCCGACCCGCTCGTGGAGTGGATGTCCGGCTGGCTCGCGCGCCACGGCCGCGAGTTCGACGACACCCTGCGGTACGGCATGGCCACGATCGATCCGTCACCCTCCTGCATCCGGTACGACCTGGACGTCGCCTACGTCCCTGTCCGGTTCGTGCCGGTGAACCGCCCGCTGCCGGTGCCGTCATGGGTTGTCCAGGAGCCCGAGCGGCCCCGAGTGTGCCTGACGCTTGGGGTGTCCAACCGCCAGGTGCACGGCCGGGAGGAGGCGTCGGTGGCGGCGCTGCTCGAGGGTCTGGGCCGGCTGGACGTCGAGGTGATCGCCACGCTCAACGCCGACCAGATCGCGGCTGTCCCTCGACTGCCCGGCAACATGCGGGCAGTCGACTTCATCCCGATGAACGAGGCGCTGGCCACCTGTTCGGCGATCGTGCACCAGGGCGGCGGGGCCACCATCGGCAACGCCGTGGTGAACGGGGTGCCGCAGCTCATCGTCCCCGGCACGACGTGGAGCGAGCGGGTCTCCGCACTGGCCCAGCGAAAGCGCGGGTACGGCCTGCTCCTGGACCTGGAGGACCTCACGTCGGAGGCGGTGTGCGAGCAGGTGGGCCGCCTGATCGACGATCCGTCGTTCGCCAGGTGCGCCGCCGAGGCGCAGCGGGAGATGCTTGCGACGAGGACCCTGGCGGACATCGTGCCGGACTTGGAGGCGCTGGCCGGCTGACCGCCGCCGGGACCGGCTACGCCAGGGAACGCAGGAAGCCGGAGAGGACTTCCGTGAGGCGTTCCGGCTCCTCCAGGTGGGGGACGTGGCTTGACTCCTCGAAGATCTCCCAGCGCGCGTCCGGGATCAGCTCGGCGAAGGGTCGTATGGCCGCTGCCGTCACCTCGTCGTGTCTGCCCGAGATCACCAGGGTGGGCACGGCCACGTCGGGGCATCGGTCGATCACCGACCAGTCGCGCAGGGTGCCGATGACGTGGAAATCGCTGGGGCCGTTCATCGTGAAGTAAACCGTGGGGTCGTTGTAGACCTCGTAGAACGAGGCGAGCATCTCCCGCGGCCACGGCTGCAGCGTGCACAGGTGCTTTCCGTAGAAGACCCGCACGGCCTGCAGGTACTCGTCGGAGTCCGTGGTGCCCGCGGCCTCGTGGCGGCGCAGCGTCTGGTCCACGCCGGGCGGCAGTTGCGAACGCAGGACGTCGAGCTCCTTGAGCCACATCGGGTAGGAGGCGGGCGAGTTGGCGACGATCAGGCCACGGAGCCCGGACGGTCGGGTCGCGGCGTGCTCGGCCGCGAGCACGCCCCCCCACGAGTGCCCGAGCAGGACGTAATCTCCGGCGATCGCCAACTGCCTGAGCAGGTTGTCCAGCTCGTCGAGGAAGAGCTGGACGGTCCAGAAGTCGGCGCCGCGACTGGGCAGGTGGCTCGACCCGCCGTTGCCGAGCTGGTCGTAGTGGACGACGGGCCAGCCGAGCTCGGCCAGAGCGGCCAAGCTCGTGAGGTAGTCATGGGTGCTCCCCGGCCCGCCGTGGAGGATCACCAGGGCGGGCCGGCTGTCGCGCAGGTCTCCGGTGACGCGGTACCAGGTCTTGTACTCGCCGAAGGGCACGGTTCCCTTGGCGCTCGCCGGCAGGGTCACGGCGGCCCTCCGTCCGTTGTCAATCGGTTGCCGCGGTGCCGCCGACGTGGCGAGTGATCACGTCCCTCACCGCCGCCCCGTGAGAGGTGAGGTAGAAGTGTCCGCCCGCGAAGGTCCGCAGCCCGAACCCGCCGGTGGTGTGGCGGCTCCACGACTCGGCCTCGTCGAGCGTGACCTGTGGGTCCTCCTCGCCGGTCATCGCGATGACCGGGCAGCGCAGCGGCGGCACGGGCCGGTAGCGGTAGGTCTCGACCGCACGGTAGTCGCTGCGCAGCACGGGCAGCACCGTGCGCATGATCTCCTCGTCGTCGAGGACCTGCGAGCTGGTGCCGCTGAGGGTGGCCAGCTCCATGAGCAGTCCCGCGTCGTCGCGGAGGTGGACTCGCTCGTGGCGGTAGCGCGAGGGGGCGCGGGCTCCGGACGCGAAGAGCACGAGGGGGGTGACTCCGGCCCGCTCCAGCCGTACCGACACCTCGAAGGCGACGGCCGCCCCCATGCTGTGCCCGAACAGGGCGATCGGCCGGTCCAGCCACGGCCTGAGCTCGTCGGCGATGTGGTCGGCCAGCACACGGATGTCGTCGATGCACGGCTCCGTCCGCCGGTCCTGCCGCCCTGGGTACTGGATGGCGAGCAGCTCGACCGAGGGCGACAGCTCTTTCGACATCGGGAAGAAGAAGGTGGCCGAACCGCCGGCGTGAGGCAGGCAGACCAGGCGGGCGGCGTTCGGCGCGGGATGGAACCGACGGATCCACTCGCCCGTTCGCGTGGAAGCTCCTGCCATATCCGTCCTCTGAGTAGGCATCACATCGGGGGGTTGCCGTGCTTGCGCGCCGGTCGTGCCGTCTGCTTGCCGGCCAGCGTCGTCAGAGCTTCGATGAGGATCGACCGCGTGTCGGCCGGGTCGATGACGTCGTCCACCAGGCCGCGCTCGGCCGCGTAGTACGGGTGCATCAGCTCCTGGCGATACTGCTTGATCAGCCGCGCGCGGGTGGCTTCCGGGTCCTCCGCCGCGGCGATCTCCCGGCGGAAGACCACGTTGGCCGCCCCTTCGGCGCCCATGACCGCGATCTCGTTGGTGGGCCAGGCCAGCGACAGGTCGGCGCCGATGGACCGGGAGTCCATGACGATGTAGGCCCCCCCGTACGCCTTGCGCAGGATCACCTGGATGCGGGGGACCGTGGCGTCGCAATAGGCGTAGAGGAGCTTGGCGCCGTGCCTGATGACGCCGCCGTGCTCCTGGCGGCGTCCGGGCATGAAGCCCGGCACGTCGACCAGGGTGACGAGCGGGATGTTGAAGGCATCGCAGGTCTGGACGAAGCGGGCGGCCTTGTCGGAGGCGTGGATGTCGATCACGCCGGCCTGTGCGGCGGGCTGACTGGCCACGATGCCCACGACCCGGCCGCCGAGGCGGGCCAGCGCGCAGATGATGTTGGTCGCCCACTTGGCGTGCAGCTCGAACATGGTCCCGGCGTCGACGATCTCCCTGATGACCGCTCGCATGTCGTAGGGCTTGCCGAGCTTGGCGGGCACCAGTTCGAGCAGCGCCTCGACGCGCCGGTCCGGCGGGTCGCACGTCGCCGAGATCGGCGGCAGCTCCCGGTTGTTCGACGGCAGCATCGACAGCAGCAGCCGTACCTTGCCCAGGCACTCGGCTTCGTCATCGCAGACGACCGTCGCCACGCCGGAGGATTTGGCGTGCACGTCCGCGCCGCCCAGCCCCTCGTGCGTGATCTCCTCGCCGGTCACCGCGCGGACCACGTCCGGTCCGGTGATGTAGACCTGGGAGATGCTCCGCACCATGAACACGAAGTCGGTCAGGGCCGGGGAGTAGGCCGCTCCGCCGGCGCACGGCCCCAGCATCACGCTGATCTGCGGAATGACCCCCGAGGAGCGGACGTTGCGCCGGAATATGCCGCCGTAGCCGGCCAGCGCGGTGACACCCTCCTGGATGCGTGCCCCCGCGCCATCGCTGAGGCACACCAGCGGCGCTCCCACGGACTCCGCCATGTCCATGATCTTGTGGATCTTCTCGGCGTGCGACTCCCCCAGGGAGCCGCCGAAGATCCGGAAGTCGTGGGCGTAGGCGAACACCTTGCGCCCCATCACCTCGCCCCACCCGGTCACCACGCCGTCGGTGTGCGGGCGGCGATCCTCCAGCCCGAAGCCCGTGGCCCGATGCCGGCGCAGCCTCTCGATCTCGTGGAAGGTGCCTTCGTCGAAGAGCAGCTCCAACCGCTCGTGCACAGTGAGCTTGCCCTTGTCGTGCTGCTGCGCCGTGGCGCGCGCGGACGGGCCCTGGGCGACCGCTTCCTTGACCGCGCGTAGTTCGGCGACAGCCGACCACATCTCCGAAGAAGGAGTTGGCTCCGTCGGCGTAGCGGCGGAGGCCTGGTGATCGTCCACGCTCATGTTGCCATCACTTTCCTGCGCGAAAAGAATCGCGACATCGAGTAACGCCGAACATCGGTCAACCGGGCGGCGTCAGTATATTTGTGCGCGATATTGCGCCCACACCCCTAGGTGACCCCTAACCGCCGCGTACTCGCGAAACGCAATTAAATATGCTGCCGCCCCGCGTGGCTAGGGGTGTAATGCCGATTCCGTGCGGCAGTACGATCCGAATCGGCAGTCGTCGGTATTTGTCATTCCGGCGCGCGCCGCCGAATCTTCGAATGTCAGTCGACGATCTGGAGTTGCGTCGATGCGCGAGTCCGAAAGCTTCGATCCCGGCGCACCGGACAAGCGATTGGATCTGGACGGGCTCGCCGGCCCCGAGCAGCGGCGGCTCCTGCTCGACCTGGTGCGCGAGCAGGTCCGTGCGGTGCTGCGCAAGCTGGACCCGCATGCCGCCCCCACGATCGACCTGCGGCTGCCGCTGCGTGAACTGGGTCTCGACTCGTTGGGCCTGATCGAGTTGCACGCGCGGCTCAACGCGGCCACCGGGCTGGCGCTGCCCGTCACGATCGCCTTCGAGTACCCCACCAGCGAGCTGCTGGCCGACCACGTGCGGGCCACGCTGCTGGGGCTGGAGACCGAAGGACCGGCCCCTCTGCAGCGGCCCGCCCCCGACGACGAGCCCATCGCGATCGTGGGGATCGGCTGCCGCTTCCCCAGCGGCGTCCACTCACCCGAACAGTTGTGGGACCTGGTGGCCGAGGGCCGCTCGGTGCTGGACGACTTCCCCACCGATCGCGGCTGGGACCTCGACACGCTCTTCGACCCCGAACCCGGCAAATCGGGCAAGAGTTACGTCAGCAAAGGCGGGTTCCTGGAAACCGCCGCCGAGTTCGACGCCGACTTCTTCGGGATCAGCCCGCGCGAGGCGCTGGCCATGGACCCGCAGCAGCGCCTGCTGCTGGAAACGGCGTGGGAGGCGGTGGAACGGACCGGCACCGACCCGTCGGCGCTGCGGGGCAGCCAGACCGGCGTGTTCGTCGGCGCGGGAATCCTCGAGTACGGCGTGCGGACCTCCGAGGCCCCCGAGGAACTCGAAGGTTACGTGATCATCGGCAGCGCGCCCAGCGTCCTGTCCGGACGGGTCGCGTACGCCCTGGGGCTGGAGGGCCCCGCGCTCACCATCGACACCGCATGCTCAGGGTCGCTGGTAGCGCTGCACCTGGCCGCCCAGTCGTTGCGCCGCGGGGAATGCTCCCTCGCGCTCGCCGGCGGCGTCACGGTGGTCGGCAGTCCTGGGATCTTCACCGAGTTCAGCAAGCAGCGCGGCCTGGCCCCCGACGGCCGGATCAAGGCGTTCGCCGCCGCCGCCGACGGCACCAGCGTCGCCGAAGGTGTCGCCGTCCTGGTGGTGGAGCGCCTGTCCGACGCGCGCCGTAACGGCCACCGGATCCTGGCCCTGATCCGCGGCTCGGCGATCAACCAGGACGGCGCCAGCAACGGGCTGACCGCGCCCAACGGGGCCGCTCAGCGGCGGGTCATCCGCCAGGCACTGGCCGACGCGGGACTCACCGCCGACCAGGTCGACGTCGTCGAGGCCCACGGCACGGGGACCGAGCTCGGCGACCCGATCGAGGCGCGGGCCCTGCTGGAGACCTACGGTCAGGACCGGCCCGAGGGGCAGCCGCTGTGGCTGGGGTCGGTGAAGTCCAACATCGGGCACACCCAGGCCGCGGGTGGCGCGGCTGGGCTCATCAAGATTGTCGGGGCGATGCGCCATGGGCTGCTCCCCAAGACGTTGCACGTGGACGAGCCGACGCCCAACGTCGATTGGTCGGCGGGCGAGGTGCGGCTCCTGACCGAGCCGGTGACTTGGGAGCGGAACGGGCATCCGCGACGGGCGGGCCTGTCGGCCTTCGGTGTCAGCGGGACCAACGTGCATGTGATCGTCGAGGAGCCTCCGGAGGGTGGAGCCGACTCCAGGGGGTCCGCGGCCCAGCCGTACCCGAAGATGGACGCCGACACGGAACCGACCCTGGGCGTGCTCCCGTTCGTGATCTCGGGCAAGAGCGACGCGGCCCTGCGGGCGCAGGCCGCGCGCCTGCTGCCCGTCACGGACGCGGCTGAGGTGACCCTGCCGGATCTCGCCTATTCGCTGGCCGTGACCCGCACCACCTTCGACCACCGGGCCGTCGTCCTCGCCACCGACGGGGACGAGCTCACGCGCGGTCTGCGAGCCGTCGCCTCCGGCCAGAGCGCTCCCGGGACCTTCGCCGGTGCGGCGTCCGGCTCACTCGCCTACCTGTTCACCGGCCAGGGTTCGCAGCGGCTCGGCGCCGGCAGGGAACTGTGCCGGGCATTCCCCGTTTTCGCTGACACGCTCGAAGAGACCATCGGCTATCTCGATCTCCAGCTCAACACGTCCCTCTGGGACG
This sequence comes from Nonomuraea sp. NPDC048916, assembly GCF_040649575.1. Lineage (NCBI taxonomy): Bacteria > Bacillati > Actinomycetota > Actinomycetes > Streptosporangiales > Streptosporangiaceae > Nonomuraea > Nonomuraea sp. NPDC048916. The sequence goes on along the minus strand of NZ_JBEZFS010000073.1, from coordinate 2,105 downwards.
TCCTCTACGCGACCGAGGGTTCCGTGGAGGCCGACCTGCTGCACCAGACGATGTACGCGCAGGCGGCGCTCTTCGCCATCGAGGTCTCGCTGTTCCGGCTGCTGAAGTCGTGGGGTCTGCGGCCGGACTACCTGGCCGGGCACTCGGTGGGCGAGATCGCGGCCGCGTGCGCGGCGGAGGTCATGTCGATCGAGGACGCCGCCACGCTGGTAGGCGCACGCGGCCGGTTGATGCAGGAGCTTGCGCCGGGCGGCGCGATGGTGGCGGTGGAGGCCACGGAGGAGGAGATTCTGCCGTTGCTCACCGAAGCGGTGGGGCTGGCCGCGATCAACGGTCCCCGTTCCGTGGTGCTCTCCGGCGAGGAGGAGGCCGTCCTCCAGGTGGCGGCCCGCTTCTCCGATCGCCGGACCCGGCGCCTCCGCGTGAGCCACGCGTTCCACTCGGCGCTGATGGAGCCGATGCTGGCGGAGTTCCGGCAGGTCGCGCAGCTCCTCGACTACGCGCCGCCCCGCATCCCCGTCGTGTCCAACCTGATCGGCAGGCCCACGCAGGACTTCGGGCCTGACTACTGGGTCCGTCACGTACGGCACGCGGTGCGTTTCCGCGACAGCGTGGCCTGGCTCGCGGACCAGGGCGTCACGACCTTCCTGGAGCTGGGTCCCGACCCGGTGCTGTCGGCGCTCGGGCGGGAGTGCCTGGGCGAGGACGCCGCCTTCGTGCCCACGCTGCGCCGGGACCGACCGGAGCAGCGCGAAGTCCTGTCCGCACTCGGGCAGGCGCACGCACGTGGCGCCGCGTGGGACGGGGAGGCGTTCTTCACCGGGAGCAGAGCCCGTCGAATCGAGCTGCCGACGTACGCCTTCCAGCGCCGCCGGTTCTGGCTGAACCCGCTCGTCAGGAACGGGAGTGGGGCTCTTGGCCTCGGCCAGAAGAACGCCGAGCATCCGATCCTCGGCGCGGTCGTCCAGCTCGCCGACTCCGACGGTGTCGTGCTGACCGGACGGATCTCCCTCCACTCGCACCCGTGGCTGGCCGATCACGTCATCGCCGGTGCCGTCATGCTGCCCGCAACGGCGTTCGTCGAGCTCGTCCTGCGCGCCGCCGACGAGGCAGGCTGCACGCGGATCGAGGAGCTGACCCTGGAGGCGCCGCTGGTGCTGCCAGAGTACTCCGGTGTCGCCCTGCGCGTCGTGGTCCGCGCCGACGACGGCACCGGACGTCGCGCCGTCGAAGTCTCCTCGTGCGCCGAGGCCGCCGGACGCCACCCCGCTGGATCTGACCGGCGCCTATGAGCGGTTGGTGGAGTTGGGGTATGGCTATGGGCCGGTTTTTCGTGGGTTGCGGGCGGCGTGGCGGCGGGGGGATGAGGTTTTCGCGGAGGTGGGTCTGCCGGAGGGAGTTGGAGAGGGGTTCGGGTTGCATCCGGCGTTGCTGGACGCGGCGATGCACGGGGACGTCGCCGATGACCAGACGCTGGTGCCCTTCGAATGGCGGGGAGTGAGCCTGTATTCAGCCGGTGCCACGGACCTGCGGGTCCGTATCCGGACCGGGGCCGTCTCCGCCATCGAGGCGGTTGATGGGGTGGGGCGGCCGGTGGTGTCGGTGGAGTCGTTGGTGTCGCGGCCGGTGGTGGGTGGGGTGTTGCGGGGGTCGGTGGATGGGTTGTGGCGGGTGGAGTGGGGGTTGTTGCCGGTGCCGGTGCCGGTGCCGGTGCCGACGCTGGTGTCTGGGGCGGTGTCTGGGTCTGGGTCTGGGTCGGTGCCGGTGCGGGTGGTTCGGTGTTCGGTTGGTGGTGGGGATGTGGTGGGGGGTGTGGGTGTGGTGTGTTCTGAGGTGTTGGGGGTGGTTCAGGGGCATGTGGCGGTGGAGGGTTCGGGTTGGTTGGTGGTGGTGACGGGGGGTGCGGTGTGTGTGGCGGGGGATGTTGGGGTGGATGTGGTGCAGGCGCCGGTGTGGGGGTTGGTGCGGGCGGCGCAGGAGGAGTTTCCGGGTCGGGTGGTGTTGGTTGACAGTGATGGGTCGGTGGAGTCGGAGTCGTTGTTGGGTGGGGTGGTGGGGTGGGGGGAGTCGGAGGTTGCGTTGCGGGGTGGGCGGGTGTTTGTGCC
>NZ_JBEZFS010000072.1:0-13223 GCF_040649575.1 Nonomuraea sp. NPDC048916 | reverse complement strand
AACGCGCGAACGCCCAGCTGAAGAGCTGGAAGATCCTCCGAAAGCTACGCTGCAGCCCTTCCAAGGCCGGCCACCTCTGTAAGGCCATCGCCGTCCTTCAGAACCACCGAGTTGCCCAGGGCACCTGAGGATGAAAAAGGTTCACTGCACTCCTCAACCGTCGAAGGGAATGTCAGGGACAGATGGCAGGATCATCGTCATGACAAACGTGGATGACCTTCTTCGACGGGTGTGGCTGAAGGCGAACGCGACCGCAGAGCAGCTACCTCCTCCTGCCACGACGGAGGAGGTAGCTCAGGCCGAGAGCATCTTAGGTTTCCGCCTTCCTCCTGTGCTCGTCCGGCTCTACCGTGAGGTGGCCAACGGCGGCTTCGGCCCCGACTACCAGCTCTTTCCGCTCTTGGGCGAAGGGCGTACCGCGGTCAACGTCTACCGCGAGGAACGCTCGACGGTAGATCCTGATAAGGAGGCCACGCACTGGCCGGCGGATGTCCTGCCGGTCCTGGACTGGGGATGCGGCATGTTCGCCGCAGTGGACTGCCGTAGTCCCGAGGGCGCCGTCCTGCTTTTCGAGCCGAACGGCATCGACAATGAATGGCATCACGCGTGGTACGTCGACTCCGAAAGCCTAGCCGGCTGGTTGGAGACGTGGCTGTCGGAAACGGGCTGGTACGAAGAGGGCGCCGACGAAGACGGTGAGATGCGGCCATGGGAGACGGCCTGGCAACGTCTGTCAGAGGGCAGCTGACATGGTGGGTGCGATGGAAGCCAAGTGCCCCGAAAAGCCTCCTCCTGGTTGAGGACACCGACAGCACGCCTGAGATGCCTTCCGGCCAGTGCCAGCAGCGGTTTTACAGCGGGCTGACGTTCCTGACCGCTTCAGGCCTCTGACCTCGGTGTACGGCTCCCGCATTCCCCTGGACCAGGAAAGATCATCCCGCGTATTTCCCGCGAGGAGAGCCAGCCACGAGCGCCCCAGGGACCTGCGGATCAAAGGAGGTGGATCTCACCGAGCTTCGAGGCTTCGACCCGGGGGCGTGATGTCCGTGGACGTTCGCCGAGTTCCGCCCTCGTTCGCTCTCTTGGCTGTACAGCCAGGGCGCCATCAGATTGGGAACTCCTCCGAACTGTCGGCCCGCACTGGCATTCTGTCGCCTATGTCACATGATGATCTGATCCAGCGCATCCGAAGACGGGCCTGGGATCCCGCACGCCGACACGACATAGTCTACGTGCCGCTGGACTGGCTCAAACGTGAGTACGGCGAGAACATCAGGAGCCCCATCCACCACACGCAGCAGCCGATCCGTGAAGGCGGCAGCATAACCCAACTCAGCTTCGACGACCCCACACCTGATCACCTCATCGAGGCGGCCTTGGATGCAGGCGCCCCCGAAGCCGTCAAGTACTTCAGCGATGTCCCACATGAGTCTCCGTACCCGCCGATCTCTGAGGCGGACTTACGAGCCTGCGAACAACGCATCGGCCACGAGTTACCCGAGCTCCTGCGGAGGGTGTACACGGAGGTGAGCAACGGCGGCTTCGGCCCCTCCTACGATCTCCTGGGCCTTCCGCCCGGCGGACACCGGGCATACGAGGTCGGCCCGGACGCACTCGAAGAATTCGAGAAATACCCCGAGGTGAGCAGCGTGCTCGGGTTCCCGCTCGTGGCCGCCGGATGCTCCATGTACTGGTACATGTCGCTCACTCAGCCCGGTAACCCTGTCTGCCTCTGGGATGGCGACGGGTGGGACTTTCCCGAAGAGCAATCGCCCGAAGTCGGGATCGTGACCATCGCCCCATCCTTGGCCGAGTGGTTCGACGGCTGGGTCAACGGATACAACTGGTTCGACCATCCCCCTATCCCGAGGAACGAGCCCAACGGGGAGCCACCAGTCCTGCTGGATGGCGACGCCCTGGACCAGATTCCGTACTAGCTCGTGTAAACGGTGGTCAGCGACATTGCCCGGTGGGCCGGGGCTGAGGAACGAAGCCCTGGACCTTCGATCGCCCTCAGCCATGTCCGGCCCCCAGCCATGCCGTGGCGATCGTAAGGGCTGCATCTGTGCGGCGGAGTGGCAACCCCGGCTGGTGCGTTCGGTCGGTACGGCGGGGGCGGCGTGCGGCGCCCGGCCCGGTGTCCCGCCGCCGTTCGGGACCGGCCCCCAGGCCGCACGCCCGGACGGCGGGCGGGGGTGCGGGGGCGCGCCGCGCCGCCGCCTGGATCTTCATAGGGTCTATTCAGCAACGCTCTCGCCTGTGTGTGCCACCGAGGATGATCGTCACAGGGATGGGGAAGTCCTAGAGCGAGCTGGTTTCACATGGGGATCGGAAGCGCCGAGCATGGGCTGTCCATCAGCGCTTGGTCCAGGCGGACGCCGCTCTCGAGTTCGACCACGGCGAGACATGCCGCGGTGATGTCCACCTCTGCCTCTGCGTCCTCGGTGTCATAGCCTTTCGCGAGCAGGTCGGTGTATGGGCTCAAGGGGCCGAGGTGGTCCGTCCACTTCGTGAGAGGCGTGGAATCCGGCTCCGGATGATCGAGATAGCCTTCGGCCTCGCCGTAGCGGGCGTACATGCTGGTGTTGCCTTCGATGTCGAAGGACACATACCAATGCCGGAACCCTTGGCCGGCGAGTCGCTCGGTCATCTCCATGCGGTCGCCGCCTGGGTTTACCCAGTCCAGGGTGACGATGCCGCTGCCAACCTGGTAGAGGCCGAGGGAACCGGTGCTGTGCGGCAGCTCATCGGGACCTTGGAGCGTGGTGAGGTCCGCTCCGATACGACGCACAGCTTCTTCGATTGACAGGGCGCCGGAGTCGGGCATCGTCACCGTGTAAGCGAAGGTGTCGAGGCCGAGGTCGCTCAACATGTCGTCGTAACGGGCAAGCCGGCCTCGGCCCGGTGACCGACGGCGACCTGGCCACCGCTCGCGAGATCTTCAAGGCGGACCCGAGTGACCACCACCGAGCGCTACACCCACGTATCCACACCCCTGATGCGCGATGCGGGGGAGCGGCTCGCCTCCGCAGTCTGGGGGAATCCGTAGCTATTGCAACTAGCACTGCAACTATGGCGCCCGAGAAGATCAAAAGGCCCTCTCCCCGAAACTGGGGCGAGGGCCTTTCATCTGCGGAGGATCGGGGATTTGAACCCCGGATGGTGTTGCCACCAAACCGCATTAGCAGTCCCTTAAATCCCGTTATGAGGTGTTCGGTGTCGTTCGGCCTCATAGCGTTTCAGGAGGTCAACGGCTACTGCTTGTGCGGTTTGGTTCGGGCTCCGATGGCACGGTGCGGGGTCGTTTGTGCCATCACGGTGCCATCTGGCACATCGACATGAGGGTGATGTTGGCGGCGCTCGGGACGCCTCGGCGGTGGGCTCATTCAGCCTCGACCACGAGCTTCTTGGGAGGGGCGGTGATGTGCACAGGCGTTCCCCAGCCCTTGTAGAGGACGTTCATCCTCACGGTGTCAGCTCTCTGCTCCGCGCCATAGGGCTCGTACACGATCTCGGCTTGGAAACGCCTGGGCAGGTTATTCGGGCCCAACCAGAGCTTCCACTTGATGCGGCCTCCGTCCCAATCTCTTTTTCGCTCGCTGTAGTAGATGCCGGCCTGGCGCGAGCCAATAGAACCGACTTCCACCGTGCCGTCGTAGCGGGAGGTGCGGACGCCGTCGTAACGGTCCTTGGTGGGTACTTTCTCGGCGCTGGCGGAGATCAGTTGCAGGAACTTCGGGTTCAGAGCGTCCACCAGGTTTTGTGACCAGAGAAAACTGTCCTTGTCTCGCCAGTGGTTCCATTTCTTGCCCTTGGGTAGGCTTTCCCAGCCGCTTTGGGTGTAGCTATCGCGACCGATGCTGACCACACGGGAGAGCACCGGGTCTATGTCACCCACGGTGAAAGCCTGCGTGACATCGCTGGCGTAAACACCTGTCTTTGCGGCGAAGCGGTGCTTGCCATGAGCAACCGTCAGGCTGGCGTCCGAGGTCAAGCCTCGGCGGGTGTTCTGAGAGAACAGCACACTGCTCTTCTTTGCGAACTCGCCCTTGAGCGCGGATATCGCCTGAGCTAGTGAACCGCTGGTCTGTGCGTGTGCCACGCCTGCCAGAGGCGACGTGAGCAGCAGGGCCAGGACGCCTAGCAGCGCGCATAAGCTTCTCATGGGATCATCTTCGTCGACTGCTGATCTCGACCTTGTCACCGGGGGATTGCAGGCGCGACACTTGGTTGAGTCTCCGCTAGATGACCGCCTCAGTCGTCTCGGGCAAGGCGACACCTTTGATCAGGGGGAAGCTGATGTCTGCTCATCCGCTACTTGGATTGCCCTCGTAATCAGCGTGCGGGCGGCCTTGCCGTACACAGCCAGTTCGGTCAGTTCTGTGAAGGTACGGGAGTACATCGCGATCTCGTGTGCCCGCGTGACCGTCAGATGACCCGATACGAGTTCGACGGTCACCTCCTCGTCGTCGAATATGAAGAACGCTTCGGTGGGCCACATGCTCGACCTGTTTGCGCCCAACGGGATGATGCCGAGCGACACGGAGGGCAGGGTGCTGACGGTCAGCAAGTGCCCGAGCTGGCCCGTCATGACGTTGGGGCCTCCGATCGGCTGGTGGAGGACGTTCTCCTCAAGGATGACGACGAAACGATGATCGCCCTTGTGAAGGACCTGCTGTTTGTCCACCCGGACCTGCACGGCGTCCTCCACGTCGTCGGGGAGATCGCGGCGCTGTTGGAGCGCGGTCAACACGGCGGTGATGTAGGCGCGCGTCTGGAGCGGGCCGGGTATGAGGTTGGGGGCGTAGAAGCGGAACCGCCGTGTACGCTCCCAGAGCGGCAGAACCGACTCTTGTGCGTGGCGGAGTCCTGTGCGTTCCATGTGCCGCCACTCGACAAACATGCCCTCGATCGCCTCCAGGGAGGCAATGAGGTCCTCGGCCTGCTCCGGAACGCCGCAATGCTGGCACCACGCCCGTACGTCGTGGGTGGAGGGTGGGCGATGGGCATGCTCGATCCGGCTGACCTTGGATGCATGCCAACCCGCCAGCCGCCCAAGCTCGCGGCCCGACAAGCGGGCACCCTTGCGGATCCTGCGGAGCCGGGCGGCCAGGATTTCGAGCGCCTCTTGTGCGCTGGATGATGAGGAGCGCAAGGGTCAATCGACGTGGTAGTCGTCGTGCGGGATGGCGCGATGCCAGACCGCCTCGAAGGATTCGCTGCACAGCTTGATCACGGCAGGGTCGGTGACGTGCTCGACGTCCAACCAGTCGCCGTTGCCACTGAAGTGGTTGATCAGGAGCGTCTCCTGGTCGAACAACCAGAAGTCGTTCCCGGGGAGCGCCAGATCAGTGGCCTGTCGGCGGGGAAGCCAACGCACCTGCTCGCCTACGCGGACGTTGGGGAAAGTGACGTCGTACTCGTAACGGATGTAGTCGCTCAGGGGCTCGGAGACGACGCGAGCCCGCCTTACTCCGGCACCCCGTGCGACGGCGTCCACAATGTTCTGGAGCCAGGGCCGCCACCAGGAGGACCGATCGTCGGGATCGAGTCGGTGACCGGCTTGCCACGCGTGGAAGTCGGGGTCGTCCAGCATGTACGCGTCGCGCATCTCCAAGTGCACGGCGGATCGCCGGCAGTGGCGTAGACCGCGATCAACCTCTGCGCCCGTGCTCACCGTTCACCTCCGGCAGGAACTGGAGCATGCGCTTGGGGATGCGCACGACCTCTTCACCTTCAGGAACCTTACCGATCTCGGAACGGGTGGCCGGATCCTTGATCGTCCAGCCTTGGATCAGGATGTCGCCCGTTTCCGTGTCTCTCCACAGCGTTGGCGAGCCGCCGTTGGGACTGTCAGGGTCCCTTCCGAGAAATTCCAGGCTCATCTGAGATCCTCCTCGCCGAACGGATGCGTCATGCCTGAGTTTGCGTCCCCTTTGGTCGTTCATCAAGAAAGTTGCCAAAGATTGCACGCCGCGTCTGGGCCGATCCCGAGGCAAGGATCGTCACGGCAACGCTCGGCAAACTCATTGAGACACGACAGCTCACGTTCTTAGCGTCACAGTCATGCCCTCCGAACATGGTCCTCATCAGGCACGCGAGCGCAACGCCACGTCGGCCCCGATGCTCGTGGAGTTCGACACTTGGAGCGTCGGCGACACGCTGTATGGGAGGCACCGGGCGTCCGGCGACCTTATCGAGGCCGACTGTCCTCGACGGCTTGCGCTGCTCGCGATGGCCAAGAGCGTGGTTCACACCTGGCGCGAGGCGGAGACCTCCCAATGACCACCCTGCAACGACCATCGAGCAGCGCGGCCGAGAGCCCCACACCACTGCGTGTCCCCTACGTCATCGCGTGGTCCGGCGAAGCGATCGAACACCGCCTATTGTTCGCCAAGCAGTACCCCTTCGGCCATGTCCGGCTCACATATCCCAATCCACGCCCGAGCGATTGGGTCGGGGGCATTCTTCGCGGCCGTATCCGTCAGAACCGGCGTGGGCAACCGCTGTGGCGGATGCTGAACGTCAGACGTCAATGGCTGGCCATGCTGCGCGGCCTGTGCCAGGTCTGCGGGAAGACTGGCAGGGACCCACGAACCGGGCGCATCTGGTGGGTGATCACCGAGACCGCGTTCCGCGCGATGAGCCAAGACAGCGGGCTGACCAACGCCCCGCCCACCTGCCCCGCATGCATCCCCGAGTCGCTGGCCTACTGTCCCCAACTCCGCGAGAACTCAGCCGTTTACACCGCCGCCCGCGCCGAACCGGCCGGAGTCCTGGCCGACACCTTCACCCCAGGTCCGGGCGGCACCGCGATCCACACCGGGCACAACATCTACGTCGGGTTCGACGAGTTCGCCCGCCACGCATCCTGCCTCGCCCTGCAAATGGTCGTCCGGTTGGACGGCATGCGCCCGGAGCCAACTCCCTGAAGCTGCTCGACTCGTCGCTGCGTCACCGGTCGGCGAGCCGAGCTGGTGGCCCCGCGCATGAAATATTGGAGGGCGTGGGCGGGGCCACCTTCCACCACTACCGCGCGGTGTGACCGCCGGGGAACTCGCTGCCCGACCGGCCACCGGTCTTCACGAGTTGGCCATTGATGATCGCCATCCCGGTGGAGGTGGCCTCCACGTCGGCCAGCCGCTCGCTCCTGTGCAGTTCTCCTGCGGGGTTGTCGGTGAGCCGCTGGACGTGGTTCCGCGCCTCGGACAGGGCACGCTTCACGACCTCTCGTGACTCATCGGTTTTGATCCTCAGTCGAGCCGCTGCGCCGTGGTCACCGGACAGGGCGTCGGCGAGGCCGTGCTCGATGCCGTCGAGGATCTCCGCCGCGACTCGGGGGTGGAATTCGCGGTCGGTTCCGGTGCGGGCGTAGGTGGGCCAGTCGGTGCGGAGCGCGGTCAGGGTCGCGACGTCCTTGCTCGCCACCGCGTCCTTGATCAGGGCGCGCACGTCCATACCCTTGTCGAGCAGCGCCTTGGCGCGCGACCACGCGCTCTGGCGCTTGACCTCGTCGAGCAGCTCCCGCTGCGGGTCGCCCGGCGTGGACGACTGCTTGTCGAGCCAGGTCGTGATGTCCTGCACCGCGCGGTCAGCCTCGCGCTCGACCTGGTCGAGCTGGCCCGTGGCCTCCTCGCGGAGCTTCTCGGCCAGCTTTTCCCGATGCTCGATGGCGTAGCGGATGTCACGAGACGTCGCGCCGAGAGCCGCCACGAGGCCGTTGCGGACGGCGGTGACCTTCACCGGCAGGGCGTCGAGGTCGGTCTTGCGGAACTGAATGTCCATAGGGATGGCCATGGTCTTCTCCTTCGTACGTTTCCTGATTGGCTGGTCGCGTTTTCGCGCGGCTCACCATGCGGTGTTGTCAGCCTGCGACCCGGCAGGCCAGGTGTAGGAGGCGGTGTGCCAGGCCAGCGGCCAGGCGTCTATCGGCACCCGCACCCCCAGCCATGTCACGGTGTGGTCCACGTCGGCGACCCGTCGCCACGCCTCTCCGGGCATGGGCCTGACGCAGGAGATCGCCTGCATGAGAGCGAGCACGAGATCGTCATGTCCGGCGCGCGCCGGGACCTCGATCCGCAGGGACCCGCCGGGCATCTGCTCGAACTCCAGGCTGCGGAGCTGCTTGAGCAGCTCCGGAATGCGCGGCAGCACGAGCTGACCGCGCTGCAACATCACCTTGAGCTTGCCGAAACCGGCCTGCTTGCGACGGTTGTCGGTCCAGACGCCTGCCACGCCGTAGACGGCTCCCACGACGGCTAGGCGCTCGCGGAGTTGCTCGGTCGGATACGCCCCCACGCCGTTGATCTCCGACGCGACCACGTGCAGGCCGTAGGCCCGCCCGGCCGTGCAGATCCGCTCGATCCACTCCCCGTAAGGGCAGCGGTAGGCGTATTCCAGCCACGGCACGAAGTAGCGCAGTCCGTCTTTCGGGTCGTTCAACCCCTTGTCGTCGAGCGGAGCCACCAGGCAGAGGGCGTTGGCATCGCGGCTCACGCCCCAGTCCACGCCGGCCGCCACGATGTAGGGCCGTGCGTGCCGGGTCACTTGCCCCACCTCGTCGGGCGGCAGCAGGTGGTAGTCCGCCGTAGCGCCTTCGATCTCCTCGACGGTGAAGTACGCCCCCGCCTCGTCGGTCCACTTCGCCAGGTACTCGCGCTCGAAGTAGTCGTCCCCTTCCCGAGCGCGGATCTCGTCGAGGAGCCTCTGATCCACCAGCGGGCTCGTGCTGGAGGGCCAGTGCCACGAGGCGTACATCTCGTCAGGGGCGTCCATCCCGCGTGCCCACAGCACCCGGAAGAAGTGATCAGCCGTGCCCCACGGAGAGGAGCACAGGATCACTCGCGACCCGGGACGAGCGATGATCACGGGCTCTGCCGCCCGCCAGATGTCCGGGTCGATGAACCCCGCCTCATCGGGCACAAGGAGGTCAACGGCCCATCCCCGGATCTGCCGCTGCGAGGCGGGCACGCTCATGATGGTGGAGCCGTTCGACAAGGTGACCTGCGACTTGGTCTCGTCGAGCACCGAGCCGGCCAGCAGTGGCGAGGAGGTCGCGAGGGTGGCCACCTCGTCGAGGAGTCGCTGAGCGGCCACCTCCCCGGCGCTCACGACCAGCACCCGGCTACCCGGCGTCGAGAACGCCTGGTGCAGGCAGAGCACGGCCAGGAGCCGCGACTTACCCACCTGACGGCCCGCGCAGATCGCCCGGTACCGCGCCGTCGAGCGCGCCACCTCACGCTGATGGGGCCACAACTCCGCACCGATCAGCACCCGCGCGAACACCTCTGGATCACGCCGTGCGGCCCTGAGCGTCTCCCGATCAACCCGCGTCATGTCGTACCTCCTCGTCGGCCTGGTCATCGTCGAGCCCCGCCATCAGCCGCGCCACGTCCACCGACGTTGCGGCCACATCACGCCCCAACCGGGCACGGGACAGCGGGTCAAGACCCAACCGCGCCCGCTGAGTGGCCGCCGCGCTCTCCCACTTGCGGAGCTGCTCATCCCAGCGCGCGCAATCCGGACACGAGCGGCACCCGTCCGCCTCGTGGTCGGCTAGGTGCTCCGCGAGGAGCTGCACGCGCGCCTCCGCGCGCCCCCACGCCCACAACGCTGAGCGATAGGCGGGCTGACGAAGGAACGACACCGCGTCGTCGGCAAGCGCCCCTTCGACCAGCTCGACCGCCAGCGGATCAACGTGGCGAGGCGAGTAGGCCCCATGCCGCATGCTCAGCTCGTGACCCGGCTGGAACGGAGGACGCTGCCCCGGGAACGCCGGAACCCACGCCTGCCTCTGCTTGTCCGTCGCGGTCATGCCGCCCCCGATTCCGTGTCGGGAACGGCGACCGATGACGAGCGCGCGGACGACCCGAACAGCGCCATGACGAGGTTGAGTGAGGCCGTCACGAACCCATCCGAACCGCATTGAACATCCGATTGTGACGCCCTGACCTGCCGAGGCTCCGCCTGTCGGCACAGTGCTGGCACGAGCGGCACAGTGAGCCTCGCGCGCGCGGCATTCCTTACGATTACGCCCGCCACCCGAGCCTCCCGGTCCAGCTGTCATCGGCGGCGGTGTTACCGGAAACGGGCGGAGTGTCCGCGACATCCGCGACGTCCGCGACCACGCTGGTCGGGGCCGTCGCGGACGTCTCTTTGGTCGCGGATGCAGCCGCGACATGGTCTTGTTCCGCGACATAGCTGACGTGCGCTGTCGCGCTTGTCGCGGACGTCGCCCTGTCCCCGCTCGGGAGGTATCGCCGCCAAGCGTCGTGGAGATCGTGGGCGCTGTAGCCCTTGCGGTTCAGACCACCGCCCTCGCGGACGTCCTTGGGCTTGATCTCGTACAGCTCCAGCAGCTTGGCCAGATCGCGGGGACCGAACGGGCGGCCGAAGTAGTCCGCCCATGGCCCCTCGTCGATCTTGAGCAGCCTCTCCAGAATGGTGCTGGTGTACAGCACCCGATCCGAGCCGAAGATGACTTTCAGGTCGGCCAGGAGTCTGACCGACAACATGGTTGTGGCATCGGCCGCTTGATCTCGCCCGACGAACGCCACAGCGGCCGCTCGCGCACGGCTCGGCCACTCTCCTCCGGCGAGGTCGGCGGTGGCGATGAGCGGCTCCCAGGTATCAGCCGCCCGGTCCTCCACCGGCATCTCGGGTTCGGCCTTCTCCAGGACGTCGAGGTTGTCACGCATCCACAGGTGCAGCCGATCACGAAGCGCAGCGAGAAGCGGTGCGTCACGACGGGTGCGGTACGGCCTCACGCTCTCGCCGGGACCGCGTCTCCTCATCCGGATCACTACCGACCGATCCATGATCGTGTCGGGCATGTTGCCGATCCCCGCCAGCGCCACCATGGCGAAGGTCGAGCAGTGCTCCGGCTTGCGGGTGGCGGCGTCCCACCGGATGTAGGGCCGATTCCGCTGGTGACCCGCGTTGACGATGCCCCGCAGGTCCTCGTTGTTGTCGGCGGCCTTCGGGCCGAACACCGTGTCGGCCTCGTCGAGCATCAGCGTGGGCGGGTCCTCCCCGATGGAGCGGACCAGGGCGGCCGGACTGATGTTGACCGTGATCAGCGGCTTGTGGGAGGTCGCCTCGATGACGTCGAGGAGGCGCGACTTTCCGCAGCGCTTCTGCGGGCTACCGATGAACAGCCGGGTCGCGTGCTCCCACGAGAGCGCGGCGTGGGTGGCCGCGATCCACAGCGCCACCGCGTCGGCGGCCTCGGGGGACGGCAGGATCATGTACCGCAGCAGGGCGGCTCGCAACTCGTCGAGGAGCGTGGCACCGCCGACGTCCTCGTCGGATACGAAGAAGTCAGTCACGCGCTCCTCCGAAGGTCGGTCACGTGGTCGCCGTGGCTCCTGGGAAGGGATCTCGCCCCGCCTGGCCTTCAGCTCCGCGTACGTCGGCCGGCTGGCCACTCGGCGAACGTGCTCGGCCACCGCCTTCCACTCCTGAGCCATCTCGTGGTGGGCGTGACCGTAGCCGACCTCCCAGCCGGACAGATGTCCGTCTCGGTAGCCCTGCTCGTACGCCTGAGCCTCACGGCGGTGCTGGCCGTCGAGGTCGTTGATCAGCTTGCGCATCTCCTCCATCTCGACGGTCATGTCGCTCACCACGGGGACGTGGAGCCCCGTGACCTCAGCGGCGGTTACCCTGACGTTGTCGTTGAGCTGGCAAGGCGCATCGACGGTCTGGCGGCCCGGGGAGATGGAGCTCACGGGGCCGCGCTTCTTCATGGGAGTGTTGGTCATCTAGGCCGCGCTCCCTTTGCCCTCAGAAGTGGCAGCGAGGTCCCCAGCGACGTGCGGGCTCGGCGGATACAGCAGCGTGATCAGGTCGTGCGTGGGGATCTTGATCACGCGGCCCATCGAAAGCACCCGGGTCGGCCACTGCCCGCGCTTTATGAGCTGGTAGCCGAGCCACCTGCTCACGCCGATCACGGACGCAGCGGTCTCAACGGTGGTCGTCGGGCCGAGCGCCTCGATCTCCTCACGGCTCCACGTCGTCACTAGGGCGTCACCTCCTTCGGGGCCTGGCCCTTCAGGACGTCGAAGAGCGCAGCGCACCTCAGCGCGACCGCGCCCCTCGGGTTCCGCTGGCCCGCCTCCCAGAGCGCAACCGCCGAACGACTGACGCCTAGGGCGGCAGCGAACTCGCCCTGGCTCACGTCGGCTTCCTCACGAATAGCGCGGGCCTCCCCCACTCGGTACAGCCGCCGCACCCGGGCGATCCGCACAAGGTCATCGTTGGTCATACCGACACATTACGTCGCGTCGTCAAAGGTGGCACATACCAAGGTGACGCAGATCAGTAGCCATATGAGCCACCATTGACGAAGCTGACACATAGTGGTTGCATCTACCCATGGCAGCACGCAGAACAAGCCGAAAACTCACGGCCACGATGATCTCCGTGGACAACCCGGGCGGCCCGGAAGCCGAGATCGTGCCGGGGATCTCCATTCCCTTCACCTCGTACACGTCGGAGGTCCACGACATCTCTTCGCCGTACCGCCTCACCCTGAAGATCGAGGTTCGGGACGGCGCTCCGGAGTGTCGGCAGTTCGTGATCACGGCCGATGCGGATGCTCCCCCGATCACGGGTGTGGTGCTGCGGTCCATCCCGCTCGCCACCTACGTGGAGACGACGCTAGAAAAGATCACCAACCGACGCGGCGATGCGCTGGAGGAGTTGCGTGCTGAACGGGGACGGCGGCGTCAGCCCAAGTCGGACGTGCTCCCCCGGGTCGTCGAGGCGTACCGGCTCGCCCTGGCCGACCCTGACCCTGTGGTGCGCAAGGCCCCGACGCAGGCGGTTGCCGATCGCCTCCACTACCAGCGTGGGCACGTCAGCCGCCTGCTGAGCGAGGCCCGCAGGCTTGGGATGCTCGGCCCTGCCCGGCGAGGCCGAGCAGGAGAAGCCAAGACCAACAGAAAGGAGAGCTGATCATGAAGCCGTACAAGGCGTGCTCATGTCGCGCGCCCGACACGGGCAAGTTGCTGGGCAACAAGTGCCCCGAGATCAAGCTGTACGAGCAGGAGAAGGACGGGAGCCCGAAGCTCGACAAGGACCCCGTTGCCGAATTCTGATCAGGCGGTCAGCGCGAGTTCGAGGCGGGCGAGATGGCTGGTGCGGGTTCTATCGAGCACGTGGCCGTTCCACCAGGCGTCCAGGCGGATGAGGTTGAGCGCGACGGCGGAGTAGACGTGTTCGAG
>NZ_JBEZFS010000071.1:0-13524 GCF_040649575.1 Nonomuraea sp. NPDC048916 | reverse complement strand
CGGGTATCTGGCCCGTTTGGCGAAGAAGCAGGCGAACGCCGCCTGGAGGTGGCGAAGCGCCTGCTGCAACGGGACGCAGGACACCTCACCCAGAAAGCTCAACTCCTCGGTGCGCTTCCACTGCGTGAGCGCCGCCGAGGACTCCGCGTAGGAGACGCCGCGGCCCTCCAGTCGGTAGGCGCGGGTGCGTTCCTCCAGCGCCTTGTTGTAGACCAAGCGGACGCAGCCGAACGTCTGGGCAAGCTCGAAAGCCTGCTCGGGAGTCGGGTAGAAGCGGTATTTGTAGGCCCGCTTCGCGATCTGGGCCACGCCTCGCACCGTACGGCAAGATCAGCCAAATATCGAATGGGTGTTCGATTTTGCCGTATTGTTCCGGTTTTCCTCCCCGTCCTTAAGTGCGGGGTCTCCAGCCTCAAGGAGATTCGATGACGACCGAGTATGAGGTCAGGGCCAACGGGGACTTCGGCGTCCACGGCGATCAGCCGGTGGAGAAGGTGAAGAGGATCCTCGATTCGGTCAAACCGCGGGACTTCGAGAAAGCCGGTGACGCCTACCTGTCCGCGGCCTCGATGCTGGGAACTTCCCAGAGGGCGATCGAGGATGCCAGCAAGGCGATGGCGGACGTCTGGGGTGACAAGGCCTCGGTCGAGGCGCAGAAGGCGCTCCAGGCTCTGCACGGGACGATCGACATGCTCGGGAGCAAGGCCAACGAGATGGGCCGCCCCCTCCAGTCGCTCGGCAAGGCCATCCCTCCGTTCAAGAACGACCTCGGCGGTCATTTCTCCTGGTCCAACGGCCCGAGCTGGACTCACGGGATCCCGGACATCGCCGTCGACACCAAGGACGGCTGGGACTGGTTCACCTCGGACAACGGCGCGGCGAAGGAGCACCTGAAGAAGTTCAACCAGGAACTGGACAAGTGGCACCAGCTGCTGCCCGCGTCCATGACCGAGAACCTGCCCAAACTCAAGTGGCCCACGCCGGACGAGACCACCTACACGGTGCCCACCTACCCCACCGGCAACGTGCCCAAAGTGAAAAACAGCCCGAACTACTCGCCTGATTACGATGGAAACCTCCCCCAGGGCAACAGCCCCGGAAACACCGGCTGGCAGCCGCAGGTCACCGACCCGGGCAGCGACGACCCGAACGCCACCGACCCGGGCGACAAGGATCCGAACGGCAACGGACCGGGGAACAAAGGCGACGCGAACGGAGACCTCCCCGGCACCGACCAGCCGCCGATCGACCCCGCATCCACGAACCCCAACGGCACCGACGGCTCCACGAACGGCACGAACAACGGCTCGGTTCCCAACATCAACGACCCACGGTCGACCGGCCTGTCCGACTACCAGCCGCCGAAGATCGACACCGCGCCGATCTCCACCACGGGTCCCACCTCCTCGATCCCGTCCACTGCGTACTCACCTACGGGCGGCCCTTCGACCAGCCCGGGCGGGGGTACGACCGTCGGCACGAACCTCCCCGTGAACATGAACGGCGCCAGTGTCCTGCGCGGCGGCGCGTCCGGCATGGGCGGCATGGGCATGCCCTTCATGCCCATGGGCGGCATGGGCGCAGGCGGCGGCGAGGAACGCATGAGCGAGTCCTCCACCTGGCTCATGGAGGACGACGACGTCTGGGGCGGCCCTGCCAAGGATGTCGTCGACGACACCATCCGCTAACGGCCACCCGGCCGCGGCCATGCCCCCGGCGAGACGCCAGGTCTCCCACGGCATGGCCGCGTGTTCAGCGTCGCCCGGCAGGGTCAGTACGCAGGGCGGGCCGGGGCGCCCTGAGCCGGAGGCGGTCGGCGTAGGGTCAGCCTACGCAGGACGGACCGGCACACCCGGGCTGGCACACCCCGGGCCGGCACACCCCGGGCCGGAGGTGGCCGGCGTGAGGTCAGGCGCTCGGGTCCGGGAGAGCGGCCTGCACCGGCAGGGTGGCGCCCGCGGTGACGAGGAGGCCGCGTCCGGGTGGGCCGCCTACGGCGCCGCGCGGGAGCCGGATGGTGAACAGGTCGCCGTCGGAGGGGCTCTGCACGGACAGCAGTAAGCCCGTCCGGGACTTACGTGTCTCAGCCGTGAAGCCCCGGAAGGACGTGGCCAGGTCGCCCGTGGTCCCCGCGATGATCAGGCCGTGCTCGCCGTCCCTGCCCGACCGGAGCACCTCGTCCAGCGCCAGCCCGAGCGGGGAATCGGGGTTGACGAGCTCGGCGTCGTCCACCAGCACCACGTAGCGTTCCAGCCCGGCGACGAGCTCCTGGAGCTGGTCGGCGTTGCCGTCCAGCACGGCGAGCGTCCCTTCCAGAGTCCGCAACGGGCTGCGCCTGGGCGCCACGGCGATGACGGGCGTGCCGGACGAGATCAGCGACCTCGCGGCGGTGAGCAGCGTCGAGGAGCGTCCGGAACGGGCGGGTCCGGCGATCACGGCGCCGGGCCCCTGAGCGAGCAGGTCGATCCCCTGGGGTGCCAGGCTGTCGCCCCCCGCGCCGATCAGCGCCCACAGCGGGGACGGCGGCCGGAAGCCGGGCGCGAGGTCGAACGTCTGGCTGGCGGTTATCCGCACCGGCAGCGCGTCGACCCGCAGCGGTCGTTCTCCCTCCCGTGGCCGGGAGCCCGAGGTGAGCGCGCGAGCCAGGGACTGCAGGGCGGCCACCTGGGCGGGGCCCGAGGGATCACCGGAAAGCAGGGCGATCTGATGCTCGACGATGCCGTGCTCGCCCAGTGACAAGGCCCGGCCGGGTGGGATGGACGATGGGAGACCCTTGACCGGCAGCCCGGCCAGGCCGTAGTCGGAGGGATCCGCCAGGCGCAGGATCAGGCGGTCGTCGAACACCGTGGACACCTGGCCCATCAGGCTCGAACGGTCACCCGTGACGACCGCGCGCAACCCGACCGCGGGCCCCTCCCGCAGCAACTGCAGGAGCGCCTCGGGCAGCCGCCCGTAGTCGTAGCCCTCGAACGCGGCGACGAACCCCTCCCAGCGGTCGAGCATGAACACCAGCCACGGCAGCCGGTGGCCGGCCTGGCGGTATTCGGCCAGCGAGGCGTGGCCGGCCTCGGCCAGCAACTGCTGTCGGCGGCCCACCTCGGCCCGGAGGCGGGCGAGGAGACGTTCGACACGGTCGAGCTGGTCGCGGGTGACGACGGCGCCGCAGTGCGGCATCGCCACCAGGGGCAAGAGAGCGCCCGAACCGCAGTCGATCGCATGGACGTGCACGTCGGCCGGAGAGGTCTGGGCGGCGATCGCGCCCGCGATCGTGCGCAGCGCCGTGGACCTCCCGCTCCGTGCCGCGCCGGCGATGAGGAGGTGGCCGCCGTGGCTCAGATCCAGCACGAGCGGGCGCCGGTCCTGCGCCCACGGCCGGTCCGTGATCCCGAACGCCAGCGGCCTCACTTCGCCGAACAGCCCCTCGCCGGCGGAGCCGCCGGATCCATCCGAGCCCTGCGCGGGCCACGCGTCCGAAGCGAGCCGGCCGGACTCCGCGATCGGCCCCAGCCCGGATCCGGCCCGAGTCCCGCTCTCGTCGAACGCCTCGTCGAGGACGAACTGCGTGGGGAGCGGATCCAACCACGGACTCGGCTGCCGCCGTACGCCGGTCAGCCGGGTGGCTTCGATGACCGCGTCGGCCAGGATCGACAGGTCGGTGACCGCCGACTCCTCCGTGGGCTCCGGCGGCGGGGGCAGCGCCCGGCCCAGCGACCGCCAGTCCACCTCGATCACCCGTACCGGCCCGCTGTCCTCGGCGCCTCTGCCGATCCCGATCACGCCACCCGGCCTCCCGACCCCCGGAAGGCTCCCCGTGGCGAAATCACCCTCCTGCTCCAACCACCCCTCACCTGGCACCTCGGCCATCCCAGACGTCTCGCCCGCGTCACCCAGTCTTGGGGGCTCACCTGGTCCTGAGGGTTCGCCCGGTCCTGGGAGGCTGCCGGATCCTGGCAGCCCGGCCATGCCCGGGAACTTCACCGATCCCGGGCTTCCGCCCGCGCCGAACTGTTCGTCCACGCCGGGAAGGCCGCCTGCATGGGAAAGGCCACCCGCGTTCGAGGGCCCGGCCGGTCTCGGGAGGCCCAGACCGGGAAGCCGGGTGACACCCGGCACACCGCCGGGGTGGCTCGAGTCGGTGCTGCCGGTCGGGCCGGCTCCGGGCCGACGACCTGGAACGCTGTCCCTGTAGGGGGAGAGCCCTTTGGGACCGCGGCCGGTAGACCCGGCTCCGGGAGCACCGCTTCCGGAAAGCCTGGTCCCGGAAGGGCCGCGCCTGCGTGGGGAGGTGGGCGAGGGGGCCGGCAGGGGGCTGCGACCTCCGACCCGTGCCGTCTGGACGGCCGTCGCGGCGCCCACGCCGGACTTCACGTAGCAGCGGCCGGGCGTCGACTTGGAGATATGGGCCGCGTCCGGCAGGTCGATGACGTCCGTCGACTCCATGGGCTCGGTCACCCGCAGCGCGATGCGCAGTGAGGTGTTGGCCTGGATGTCGGCCGTCACCACGCCGGCCGGGCGCTGGGTGGCCAGGATGAGGTGGATGCCCAGCGAACGGCCCCGGCGGGCGATGTCGACGAGCCCGGCCACGAAGTCGGGCAACTCGGCCACCAACGCTGCGAACTCGTCGATGATCAGCACCAGTCGCGGCAGCGGGTCACCGGTGTAGTCGTCGATGTCCTTGGCGCCCGCCGCGAGCAGCAGGCGTTCGCGGCGGCGGACCTCGGCGGCGAGGGAGTCGAGGGCCCGCTGTGTCAGGTGGCCGTCGAGGTCGCTGACCATGCCGACCGTGTGCGGCAGCCGTACGCACTCCTTGAACGCGGCGCCGCCCTTGTAGTCGATCAGTACGAACGTCAGCTGGTCGGGACGGTTCGCCACCGCCAGGGAGCAGATCAGGGTCTGCAGCAGCTCGGACTTGCCCGCGCCGGTGGTGCCGGCGATCAGCCCGTGGGGGCCGTCGAGGCCGAGGTCGATGGAGAACCGGCCTTCGGGGCCGACGCCGATCACGGCCTTGGTGGAGCCCCGGTCATGCCAGCGGGCGGCGATCTCCTGGCCGGAGGGGGAGCGCAGACCCAGCAGGTCGAGCAGGCGCACCGCGCCGGGCAGGTTGCCCGAGGGATCGTCGCGGCTCACGTCGCGGATCGGGGCGAGCGCCCTGGCCAGCCGGTCGCACCACGACGGGGAGACGAGATCGCCCAGGACCGGGCCGATGACGTCGAGCCCGCCACCACGTAGTCGCACGAGACCGTCGGACCCGCACGCCGCGACCGTCGCGCACTCCTCGGGCAGCAGCCGCTGGTCGTCGTCGATCGCGAGGGTGTAGACGCCGTTGCGCGGGCCCTGGCGCAGCACCTGCGGCATGCCGGGCAGGCCGCGCAGGACCTGGGCGCCGTCGAGCACGACCAGCACGTCGTAGGGGCGCTCGTCGAAGGTGGAGAAGGCGGGCGCCTCGGGGCCGCCGAGGTCGTCCCAGCCGGTGGGGATCTTGCCGAGCTCGGGGATCGCGGTGTTCTGCCTCTCGTCGATGAGCGAGGCCAGCTCGGCGACGCGGCGCGCGGCGGACTCGGGGTCGGTGCCGACCAGCGCCACGCAGTCCTCGCCGCCGCGCGGCGCGCAGTGCGGCAGCCAGCGCACCCAGCCCCAGCGGTGCTCGCCGTCGGTGTGCGCGGACAGGACCACGATGGCCAGATCACGCGGGCTGTGCAGGGTGGCGGCCTGCCCGATCAGCCAGCCGGCCAGGCCGACGGCCGCGTCGCGGGGCCCGGTGACTCCGGCCACGCCGAGCCTGCGCATGGCCAGCGCGACGGGCACGGCACGGCAGATGGGCGGGTCGATGGCGCCGCCGCCCTGCTCCTCGGTGAGCTCCAGGTTGGCGGGCAGGTCGGCCAGCCCGACCCTGAGCCGGAGCGCGTCGGGGTCGTGGATCCGGCGCTCCCACAACCGCCTGCGCGGCCCCGTGGCGGTCAGCAGGACCTGGGCGGGGTCGGGCGCGTCGGCCCTGCGCTCCAGCTCGTCCTCGGCCCTGGCTCGCTCGACGGTCGCCTCGTAGGCCTCCAACCGCTCCTTGAACTCCTTGGCCGCCTTCCGGTGCTGCTTCTTGCCATGGCGTCGGTCGCTCCACCACTGTCCGATCATGATGACGGGGGTCATCACGGCGAAAAGCAGGAAATACCACTGACCCAGCACGTAGGAGAGCGTCACGCCCACCACCGCCGGCAGGAACGCGGCCAGCAGTTGCAGCCGCATCCCCTCGGTCCGCCGGGGCTCCTGCGGCTTCTTGAAGGCCCGCTGCCCCTCGGTGCGGCGGAGCCGGGGCGGCCGGTTGTAGGCCACGCCGCCTTCGGGCCGGGGCGCCAGGTGGGCGTCGCGGGGCTCGATCGCGGTCAAGGTGAACACGGATGATCCGCAGGTCAGCACCGCGTGCTCGGGCCAGTCGGCCGCCTCGGTGAGGGGTCGTGCGTCCAGCTCGGGACCCTGCCAGGAGCCGGAGGAGAGCTCGGCGGCCTCCCGCTCCGCGACCCGCGCGGTGAGCTCGGCGACCTCCTCGGCCCACCGTCCCTTGAGCTTCGGCCGCGGGCCCTGCTCCGGCAGCGCCCGCCGCGCCGCCTCGGCCGTGATCGCGTCGGGGGTGACGCGGAGGGTGACGGCCTCGGGAGCGAGCATCGGATCCGCCACGGCGATCGCGCACATCGGATCGGACCCGATGACGTGCACGCCGAGGCCCAGCCGGTGGACGGCGCCGGCGGCGGGACCGCCCACGACCCGCACCTCGGCCACCCCGCCCGGCTCCTCGATGATCGTGGACCGCGCCAGGCGTGGGTCGAGCGTGACCTTGTCGCCGTCACGCAGCACCGCCGTGGCCGGCGCGCGCGGGTCGAGGGGGCGCCCGTTGCGCCACAGCGTCGTCGTGTCCCAGACCGCTCCGGCACCCGGATCGCCCCACCCCGGCCGGCGTGGGTGGGGCGCGTCCGCTTGCCCGGCCCCGCGTGGTGACCGGTCGCCCCACCCGGGCTCTGGACGGCGAGGGTTGGGCACGGAGGTGGGGCCGCCGGAATCCGACATGCCGTAGGGCGCTCGCGCTCGGGGCAGCCGGACGACCTTGGCGAGCGGCTCCTGACCGCTGAGCGCCTCGCTCACCCCGGCGACCGTGGCGGCGTCGTCACCGTCGACCACGACGTCACGGTCGCCCTGTTCGCCGAGCACGGTGAGCATGATCCGCATGTGCCGTCTCCTCGGTCAGAACTCGGCGCCAAGGTAGCGCCCGAACCGACGTTAGACCCGCAGGTTGACGGCAATGGCATGGAAGCCACGGGTTGTGGATAACCGGCCCGCCGTCGAAAAGGCTGTGGAAAAGCCCGCGGGTTCGCGCGCGGATGGGATTTGTCGTATTTAACCGCAGGTAGACCCCCTTCTGCTGAGGGCGTGGCACGGGTAAGTCCGGTTCGCCGGTCGTACAGGAGACAAAAGCCTCGATCTGGCGGTCCGAAAAGCGGCGGACGTGTGGCAGGATCAGCGGCGGCGGCGAGTAGAGTGCCGGTAGCCACAGGTCAGAGGCCATGCGGCGGCGGTCAAGGAATCAAGAGGCAGAGATCGGGCCAAGTGATCAAAAGGCTCCGACACCCGTAAAATCCTGAAACATCCGTGAACGGTGCGGCACATGTTAAAGCTGTGACTCATAGCCGCAGAAAACCATATACGTCAACTCGCTAGAAACAACAGGCATCGATTATGTCGGGTTGACACCGCCCTACCTGCGAAACGAGCATGGTTCCTCGCGTTCCGGCCCCGGCTCGTCACCCGGTTGCACATAATGGCGTGAATTCGACATTTCACAAATGGGAGCCCCCCACCCATGAGGACCAGCGAAAAGCCTGCCGTCAATACGGCAGGGTTGTCCGGCCCGGCCTCGCGCAAGCTCCCCGTCCCTCCCCGTGAGCGGAAGCCTGCCCTGGCGGCCCTCGCGGTGCTCCTCATCCTGGGCGGGGCGCTGGCCACGACACTGCTCGTGATGCGCAGCGGCGACCGGATCTCGGCGATCAGGATCACCGAGCAGGTCGGCGCCGGCCAGCCGTTCACCGAGCAGGCGATCGAAGAGGTGCAGATCGCCGACACCGGCATCGACTACGTCAGCTGGTCCGAGCGGCAGAAGGTGCTCGACAGCTTCGCCGCGGTCACCATCCTGCCCGGCACCCTGTTCATCGACGACATGGGCGTCACGGCCAGCGAGGAGTTGGGCCCCGGCAAGGCCAAGGTGGGCCTCGCGCTCAAACCCGGGCAGGCGCCCGCCGGCCTGGTCAAGGGCGACCGGGTGCAGGTCGTGTACGTGCCGGGCCGCTCCAGCCAGACCGAGAGCCGGGTGCTCGCCCAGAGCGCGCTCGTGGTCACCGTCGGAGCGCCGGGCCGGACCGGCGGCAGCGGGCAGGTCACCGTGATCGTCGATTCGTCGGTGTCGCCGGAAATCGTCAGATACGCCTCCAGCGGTGAGATCGCGGTGGCCGTGCTGCCCGGGGCCCGCTGAGGTGGCGCTGATCGTGCTGGCCGCCGACAAGGGCGCGCCAGGGGTGACCACCGCCGCGACGGCCCTGGCCGCCGTCTGGCCGAGACCCGTGCTGCTCGCCGAGTGCGACCCCGCGGGCGGCGACATCGCCTACCGGCTGCCCGGCGCCGACGGCGGCGTGCTCAACCCGGGCAAGGGCCTGCTCACGCTGGCGGCGACGGCGCGCCGCGGCCTGGAGCCCGCGCAGATCCACGAGCACACGCAGAAGATCGTCGGCGGGCTCGACGTGCTGGCCGGGCTCACCCACGGCGAGCAGGCGGCGGGGCTGACCTGGCTGTGGGGCCCGCTCGGCCGCTCGCTCGCCGCGGTGCCGCACGCCGACGTGATCGCCGACTGCGGCCGCCTGGGTGCCCACCCCCAGCTCGGCGACCTGCTGGCGGAGGCCGAGAAGGTGGTGCTGCTCACCAGGGCCACCCTCGACCACGTCGCCCACCTGCGCGAACGCCTCTCGATCACCAAGGCCCACGGTGTCGTCGTGATCGCCGACCCGCGCAACTACCGCTCCTCGATCGACGACGTACGCCGCATCGTGGGCCCGAGCGTGGGGTTCGTGCACGGCCTGGCCCACGATCCCAAGGGCGCCGAGCTGCTACGCGGCCAGTGGGGCGGGCGGCTGGACCGTTCTCTGCTCATCCGTACGGCACGCGACCTCGCAGGACGGCTGGTGAGCCACCCGTGATCGACCACTCCCTCGTCAAGAGGTTCCGCCAGGAGGTCGGCGACCGCCTGGCCCACCAGCGCCGGCTCGACCAGGCCAACGGGCTGGCCGCGATGACCGGCGAGGACGAGCGGCAGTTCGCCAGGGCGCTGATCTCCCAGGTGCTGGAGGAGCACGCGCGCAGCGAGATCGGCCTGGGCCGCACCCCGCCCACGGTCGAGGAGGAGGAGGCGCTGGCGGCCGGGATCCACGCCGCGCTGTTCGGGGTGGGCCGTCTCCAGCCGCTGCTCGACGATCCCGACGTCGAGAACATCGACATCAACGGCTGCGACAAGGTCTTCGTCGGCTACGCCGACGGTCAGGAGCTCGCGCACGACCCGGTCGCCGAGTCCGACGACGAGCTGATCGAGCTGATCCAGATCCTGGCGGCCTACTCGGGCCTGTCGAGCAGGCCGTTCGACACCGCCAACCCGCAGCTCGACCTGAGGCTGCCCGACGGGTCGCGGCTCAGCGCCGTCATGGACGTCACGCTCAGGCCCGCCGTGTCGATCCGCCGTGCCCGCCTCGGCAAGGTGTTCCTGTCCGACCTGGTGGGCAACGGCACGCTGAGTCCGGAGATCGGCAGGTTCCTGACGGCCGCGGTCGCCGCGCGTAAAAACCTCATGATCGCGGGCTCCACCAACGCGGGGAAGACGACCCTGCTGCGCGCCCTGGCGAACGAGATCCCGCCCGGCGAGCGGCTGATCACCGTCGAACGCGCGCTGGAGCTCGGCCTCGACCAGTTCGCCGAGCTTCACCCCAACGTGGTCGCCTTCGAGCAGCGCCTGCCCAACTCCGAGGGCCAGGGCGAGATCACCATGGCCGAGCTGGTCAGACGCTCCCTCCGGATGAACCCCAGCCGCGTCATCGTCGGCGAGGTGCTCGGCGACGAGATCGTCACCATGCTCAACGCGATGACGCAGGGCAACGACGGCTCCCTGTCCACCATCCACGCCAACTCCAGCATGGAGGTGTTCAACCGCATCTCCACCTACGCCCTGCAGGCCAACGAACGCCTCCCCATCGACGCCACCCACATGCTCATCGCCGGCGCCATCGACTTCGTGGTCTTCGTCGAGAAACGCAACGACTACGACAGAGGCGGCACCCTGCGCCGCTACGTCTCCAGCATCCGCGAGGTCAACGGCTGCGACGGCCGGGTCCTGTCGAGCGAGGTCTTCGCGCCGGGCCCCGACGGCTCCGCGGTGCCACACGCACCCGTCTCCTGCCTGCAGGAGCTCGCCGCCCACGGCTACCACCCGGGAGGTTGGTGATGATCCCTCTCGATCCGCTGGCGCTGTTCGCCGGCGCCGTCGTCGGCGGCGGGCTCTTCCTGCTCATCCTCTCCCTGTACGGCCTGCGCCCCAAGCCGTCGCAGCCCGATCGCCACCTGGTCCGCATGCTGACCACGCGCACCGCGATCGCCGCCGTCGTGGCCGTCGTCGTCCTGGCGGTCACCCGCTGGCCGGTGGTCGCGGTGGGGGCGGTGCTGCTGGTGTTCGCCTGGCGCGGCCTGTCGGGCGGCGCGGCCGAGGAGCGCGCGGCGATGCGCCGGCTCGAAGGGCTGGCCGCCTGGACCGAGTCGCTGCGTGACACGATCGCCGGCGCGGCCGGGCTCGAACAGGCCATCCCGTCGTCCATCAGGGCGGCCGCGCCCATGCTCAGACCTCATCTGCGGGCGCTGGTCGACCGGCTGCACACCAGGATGGCGCTGCCCGACGCGCTGGCGTTGTTCGCCGACGAGCTCGACGACCCGTCGGCCGACCTGGTGGTGGCGGCGCTGATCCTCAACTCCAAACTGCGCGGCCCGGGCCTGCGCGACGTGCTGGGCGCGCTGGCCGTCTCGGCTCGCGAGGAGCTCGACATGCGCCGCCGCGTCGAGGCCGAACGCCGCTCCACCAGGCGCAGCGTGCAGATCGTGGTGATCACCGCGCTGGTCTTCGCCGGCCTGCTGGTCGTGTTCAACCCCTCCTACGTCAGCGAATACACCGGCCTGCTCGGCCAGGCGGTGCTCGCCGTCGTGGCCGGGCTGTTCGGTGCCGGGTTCGCCTGGATGCGGCGGCTCGCCAGGTTCGACAAGCCCACACGTCTGCTGGTCGGAGGCGGCAATGGTTGAAGGCGTACTCGCCGGTGGCGCACTCGGGTTCGGCCTGTTCCTGCTGCTGCGCGCGATCTTCCCGGCCCAGCCCGGCCTGGTGGCGCGGCTGCTGGCGATCGAAGCGGTGCGCGAGGACGCGGGCGCGCCCCGCATCCAGCTCGTCCTGCCCGACGAGGAGGTCAGCGCCTTCCGCCGGAGCCTCGGCATCCGGCTGGCCCGCGTCTACCACGCGCGCGGCTGGGAGGCCCGCTCGGTGAAGGCCGACCTGGCCCTGGTCGGCAGGTCGTTCGAGGGCTTCCTGGCCACCAAGGCGCTGCTGGCGGCGGCCGGGCTGCTGGCCTTCCCCGTGCTGCTCGGCTGGCTGGTCCTGATGGAGTGGGGCACGTCCCTGACGATCCCGTTCTGGGCCGCCGTGCTCACCGCCCTGTTCTTCTTCTTCCTGCCCGACGTGCAGGTCAGGCGGGACGCGGCGGCCAGGCGGCGCGACTTCAGGCACGTGGTCGGAGCGTTCCTCGACCTGGTCTCCATGAACCTCGCGGGTGGCCGCGGCGTCCCCGAGGCGCTGATGATGGCGGTCTCGGTCAGCGGCGACCAGCCCAACTGGGCGATGGCCCGCATCCGCGACGCGCTGAGCGGGGCCAGGATCGTCGGCATCACCCCGTGGCAGGCGCTCGGCCAGCTCGGCGAGGAGATCAACGTCGACGAGCTGCGCGACCTGTCGGCCGCGCTCGGCTTGGTCGCCGACGACGGCGCCAAGGTCCGGGCCTCGCTGACGGCCAGGGCAGCGACGCTGCGCCGCCGGGAGCTCGCGGAGATCGAGGGCCGGGCCGGCGAACGCTCCCAGTCGATGCTCGTCGCGCAGCTCCTGCTCTGCGCGGGTTTCGTGATCTTTCTCAGTTTTCCAGCCGCTATGAAGATGTTGGGGTCCTCATGAACCATCCCTGGATCATCTACCTGCGGGCCTATCTCGGTGTCCGCGTCCACCGCGCCCGCACGGCGTCCAGCCGGGGCGCCTCCGCCGTCGAGTGGGTGATCATCACCGCCATCATCGCCGGCGTCGCACTCGGCCTCGCCACCCTGATCAAGACGCTGGTGGAGCAGAAGCAGAGCGATATCCAGAACTCCTTCGGCGGTGGCAGCGGGGACACGTGATCTCGTCCCGGCTCCGTCGCGAACGCGGTGTCACCGTGGTCGAGCTGGCCCTTCTGATGCCGGTCGTCCTCGCGGTCGTGCTTCTCATCGTGCAGGTGGCGCTCTGGTTCCACGGCCGCCAGGTCGCGGAGGCCGCCGCCCGCGAGGGCGCCCGCGTGGCCCGCTCGGCCCCCTTCGACTCGGGCTCCTGGGAGGGCGAGGCCCAGGCCAAGGCCACGTCCATCGTGCGGACGATCGGCCCCCGGCTGCTCTCCGACGCCACGGCCACCACCTCGGTCAGGGAGCCCGACCAGCGTTTCGTCACGGTGACGGGCAGCGCCGTCCAGGTCATCCCGCTGCTGCCCGAGCTCACCTTCACGATCACGGCCACCGCGGGCGGGCCGGTGGAGTGCTTCCGGCCCGACGACGGAGGTGACGACTGCGGTTGACCTCCTCCTCCTCGTAAACGAGGGGGATTCCCACGGTCGCCCGTGAGATTTCCTGCTGCACCGCCGGTTGCCCGCCAGGAAGGACTTCCTTTGAGGTCTTACATCAGCTCCACAGGCGTTTCAGCTCTCCGCCCGCTGAGCGCGAGCCAGCCGCCTGCGGTCGGCCCGCTCGTGCCCGGGGTTGGTGATCTTCTCTCCGGTCGACAGCGTGACCAGAGCGGTGATGCCCGCATCCACCCCCACCCGAGCCTCTACCGGGGGCAGTGGGGAGATCTTCTCCTCCACCAGGATGGACACGAACCAGCGTCCGGCCGCGTCCTTGCCCACGGTCACCGTGGACGGCCGCGCACCTTCGGGAAGGGGCCGCGACCACACGATGTCCAGCGGCAGGTTCATCTTCGCCAGCGTCAACCGGCCGTCGCGCCGGCGGAACGCCGAACGGGTGTACTCCGCGCTCAGGCGGGACTTCTTGCGGGACTTGAACACCGGGTATCTGGCCCGTTTGGCGAAGAAGCAGGCGAACGCCGCCTGGAGGTGGCGAAGCGCCTGCTGCAACGGGACGCAGGACACCTCACCCAGAAAGCTCAACTCCTCGGTG
>NZ_JBEZFS010000070.1:0-13935 GCF_040649575.1 Nonomuraea sp. NPDC048916 | reverse complement strand
TCATCGCGGCCCGTGGAACCGCCGCCCACCCGAGCGTCCCGGGCAGGCTGCCACGCCACCTATCCGCAGCGAACAGGACGACCAGGCAGAAATCTCCATCAGCCGAAATCGATCAAGAGGGACAGCCACCCCGTGAGTCATCGAGGCTAACGGCCCCTTGCGCAGCTGCTCCACCCGCGCCGAATCGAAGATCGTCCCGTTCGGCGTCTGGCTGAAATCCCTCAGAAAGGGATTACCGAGAGGCATTGCCTCATTATCCTCTGGCCACTTCATTACCTGCGAGCGTTCTTGAGCGGAAAATCACGCAAGCCATCTCGTGCCGGGGCGGAGCTGGTCACAGTGCTGAGCCAAGCATGCCAGGGAAACGTTCTCGTGTCCGCGGCCTGTTGCACTGCTGAGCGCCCTCCAGCGCGCGAGACGATTCGTGCTGGCGCCGGCCATCCTCGCGGCCGAGCGCACTGGGCGCCCAGAAACCGTCGGCCTTCACCGCTACCGTGTTCGCATGCCCGCACGGTCCAACGACTTCCAGGCGGTCGTCTACTTCGTTCGGTCACATGTCGATGCCGACGCCGTGGTCACCGAGTCAGCAATGCTGCCCGACCGTACAGGGGCGGGCTTACGTGAAGTCGACGTCCTCATCACCGGCCGTGCTCATGATGGCAGGCAGGTGCGGATCGGGGTCGAGTGCCGTGACCACATCCAGAAGCCGGACATTACCTGGGTCGAGCAGGTGGTCACCAAGCAGGCGGACCTGGAGCTGGATCAGATGGTAATGGTCTCTTCCAGTGGTTTCACCGCGGGCGCGGTCGCCAAAGCCCGTTACTACGGCATTGCGCTGGTGACGCCGGAAAGGCCGATCCCTGCGGACGGGCTTCTCGGCCGGCTGGGGCAGCCGCACCTGGAATTTCGCGACCTGATTCGAGAACGTCTGATCTCCGTCTCCGGCCAGGTCAGACGGAATGGGGACAGTCAGACCATCCCCTTGCCTGCGGGCGCTGCGGTCTTCGATGCCGAGGGCATCGCGCTGTGCAGCGTCGTCGAGTTGGTGGGGATTTTTCTGGATGGCGCGGACCTGCGGGAGGTGGTGGCTCAGGCTCCCGGCCAGTCCGTAGAGTTACGCATACGGGTGTCCGATTTCGTGCTTCGCCGTGACGAGGGCGGCGATCCAATCGAGGTGTTCATCGGCACCCAGGACGGGCAACTACTGCACTTGACCGACCTCGACGCCGTGCTCGGTGCACGGGTGGAGGCGCGGCCAGTGCTGCTGGCGGCGGCGGAGCTCCAAGGGACGGCCTACGCCGTCGGCGCGGGACACGTCGGCGACAACCGCGCCTTGGTGATTGTCTCCGACACCCCTGCTGGAGAGCGTATGTCGGTCCGGGTCACTGACGCTGATGGTCAGGTCAGCGACTGGATTGCTGATCGCTCGACCCAGACCTTGCGCCCGTACACCGCTCCAGCCGACCCAGAGGCGAGCGAAAGGACCTGATTCGCCTGCTAGCGGTCCCTTACTCAGCCCAGGTCGGCCAGGATGCATCGTTCCCCGAGGCCGATCTCGGCTCACCACCCAATCCCTCTAGACGATCAGCAGCGTGGCGGCTCGCCGCAGCGACGGGAGTTCGCGGCTGTGAAGGCTGTCCAGCAGGACATGATAGTGATTCACTGTCATCCGAACCTTGGTCGCGGGCTGTGCGTAGGACGAGGACGACGTCAGGGAGGGGCATATGACTCAGCAGCCACCGGAGTTCCCCTCTGCTTTGACCCGCGAGTTCAGCTTCGGCGACATGGGCAACGGCCTGTTCGGCTTGGACGCGCTATGCAATCTCACTACCGGCATGGATGAGTTCTTGGAGGACCCGCACGGGCGCTGGCGCCAGTACCGCTCCCTGGGCCCGGCCGTGCTGGGATGTGTTCCCTGGTTCGATGACGAGCAACTCCTGGGCCGGGTCGACCGGTTTGCATCATCCTGCATCCTGATAACCAAGCCAGACGCCAAAACTCAGCTCAAGGCCTCCTTTGATCAACTCAAGCAGAGAGCGGCCAGCGGGCCGGGCTTTCCGTCACGCGTGTTCTTCGAGCTCGATCACATGGCCTCTCGCTACGTCGGCGAGCCCGAGGCGGTGCACCCGTACTCGCCACAGGAGCACGTCGACTTGCAGACCTTCCGATCGCTCGGCTACCGGAAGGTGGGCAAAACGCCGGTACCGATCATTCACGCCAAAATGTTCCTGCTGGGGCACCTATGGTGGCACGACGAAGGGGCACTGGGAGAGGTGACCGACGTCATCGGCTTCACACCGAAACGCCTGTGGCTGGGCAGCGCCAACGCCACGAAGAGCTCGCGCAAGAGCCTGGAGTACGGCATCTGGCTCGACGACGCTCAGGTCCTACGCGAGGCGTGCAACTTTATGATCATGCTTTTGAAGTACTCCGAATCTCTCGATAGCCCTGACGACGTCTTCGAACCCGAGTTCCTTGAACGACCCTGGGACGACGACGCCTTCTACGAGTACATGCGCGAGTTCGGGTCATACCCCGACGAGCCAGAAGACGGTTGAGCCCGCCCACCGCCCAGACCCCTCGACGCGTCAAGGCCGTCCGCAGGACGCCACCTACAACGCGCTGCTGGCCGATGAGATGCTCGAGGAAGCGGTGATGGTGGCGGGCGTGGCCGGCTGCACCGCTCCTGAGCTCCAGGCTAAATGCCGCCACCAGCACCTGGCCAGCTCGGCCGCTATGTTCGCCTCGACGAGGAAACCTCTGCCGGGCACCTCTCTTGCACGCCGCTTCGCGAGCATCCCGCGCGCCCGCTCCCGCGTTATGATGTTGACTGAGTTCGGTTAGGGCGCAGGTCGCGCCATGCGGCAGTCTGAGGTGGCCGTCGGCCTGGGCGTCGGCGCCTATCCCGCAACACATTAGGGCCTTCACGAGAGGGCCGAATCCGTCTTGTCGGAGTGATCGTTCGTGGGCCGGTCGCCTCGGGTTGTGCGGCGGGCGGTCCAGGCGGTGGCCAGGTTGAGGACGGCCACGGCCAGAGGGACGAGGGCTGGAATCAGGTCTTTCACGGCTCCTCCTGAGGTTGATCGCTCCGGCGCGGTGTGCTGCCGGCTCACCTGAGTACAGGTCCCGGCACGGGGGTTCGGCCGTGCAGGCGGACCAACCCGGAGAAAACACCGCTGCGGCGAGCAGGTTCGGGCAGGCTGGACACCGTCGGCCGCGCGTGTCCGGCGGTGTCCGGTGGTGGCGACGGACGGTCTCGGCGCAGCGGCTGGAGGGAGGTTTGCCGGTGAGTGGTGAGCAGCCTGACCCTGGTCAGATCCACACCGTTGCGGAGTTCAAGGACGCGCTCGAACGACTGCGCGCCGGGCGCTCTTACGCCGCCCTCAACAAGGCCGCCCACGGGGAGCTGCCGCCATCGACCGTGTCGGACCTGCTCAACCCCCGAAAGGGACTCCCTCACGAGGAGACGCTGGAGGTGTTCTTACGCGCCTGCGCAGTGCCGCCTCAACAAGAGGGGGCCTGGTCGCAGGCCCGCACACGCGCTACCAGCGGACGTGACCCGCGTACCACCGGGTTGATCAGGGCGGCCCAGGCCGAGCCGCGCCGGCTGGGCGTGCATGCCGCGATCGATGTTCCCGGCACCGACGGCGAACTGCCCGCCTACGTGGAACGCGACACCGACACCGCCCCCCGGGGCGTGCGCGCGCTGATCGACAATGCCGCCGAAGGCGGGCGGGGCGGGCTGGTGGTGCTGGTCGGCGGTTCCTCGGTGGGCAAGACCCGGTGCGCCTTCGAGGCGATACGAGCGCTGATGCCGGACTGGTGGCTGCTACACCCCTCCGATACCTATCAGATCCGCGCGATCGCCGCCGATCCTCCCGCCCGCCTAGTGGTATGGCTCGACGAGCTACAGCGCCACCTGGGCGGCGCCGAGGGGTTGCACGCCGGCACGGTCCGGGCCCTGCTGGAGCGGGGGGCGGTGCTGGTGGCCACCTTGTGGCCCGACCGCTACCTCACCTACACCGCCAAACCACAGTTTGGCCAGCCGGACCCCCACGCGCAGGCACGCGAACTGCTCTCGCTCGCCGATGTCGCCGACATCGCCGAACGCTTCACCCCGGACGAGCGCGGCCGCGCCGAACAGATCGCCGAGAACGGGGATGCCCGGCTCGCCGTCGCCCTCCACTCCAACGACTACGGACTGACACAGACCATCGCCGCCGCCCCCCAGTTGATGCGCCGCTGGCGGCAGGCCGACCCCTACGCCGCGGCGGTCCTCACCGCCGCCGTCGACGCCACCCGCCTCGGCGTGGCCTCACCACTACCAGCGGCGCTGCTCCGCAACGCCGCACCCGGCTACTGCGATACCCGCCAACGCGCCAAAGCCCCCGCCAACTGGTTCGAAAGCGCACTGGCCTACCTGACCGAGGAACTCCACGGCGCGGCCAGCGCGCTCGCACCGATCGCCAGCCCGCACGAGGGCATGGGCCAGACCATCGGCTACCGCGTGGCCGACTACCTGCAACAGCACGCCCAGGCCGAACGCCGCCGCGCCAAGATCCCGGCCACCTGCTGGCAAGCCCTGACCGACCACCTCACCGACCCCAGCGACCAGACCCGAGCCGGCGACGCCGCCCACAACCGGCTGCTGTATCGCTACTCCTACAGCCTCTACCGCAACGCCGCCCAAACCGGAGACCTGGACGCCGCCTTCCGGTGGGCCAAGCTGCTGGCCGAGCGGGGGCAGGTCGAGGAACTGCACGCGCTCGCCAACGCCGGGAACCAGCACGCTGCCGCCCAGCTCGCCGAGCTGCTGGGCGGGCGGGGCGAGGTTGAGGAGGTGCGTGCGCTCGTCAACGCAGGTCACTCAGACGGCGCCTGGGTGTTGGCCCGGCTGCTGGCCGAGCGGGGGCAGGTCGAGGAACTGCGCGCACTCGTCGACGCCGGACATTCAGACGCCGCCGATTGGCTGGCCGCGGCGCTCATCAAGCGAGGCCAGGTGGAAGAGGCCGAGCGGCTGCGGCGCGATGGACTGGAGGCGGACTGAGCGAGGCGAGCCAGACCGGACCGCCAGTCATTCTGTATTCCTACGCCTCCTTATTCCTACGCCTCCTTCTCTGCCTGATGTCCTCAGGAGGCGAGGTGATGCCGGGTGGTCGAGGTGCCGGCTGTTCGGCGCCAAGCACGCGTTCACGTCCGGGCAGCCCGAAAGGGGCTCATCCCCCGGCCCTATGATGACGAGTCACGTCGATCATGTCACGATGCCGATTCTTCCGGGTGCTGGCCGGGCGGTGCGAGATTTCGGAGACACCCATGGTCGACAAGCTGGCCGAGCGTCGACGCAGCCTGACGGCGGACTGGGGCGCCGGCATCGATCCGCCCGCACGCCGAACGCGTCCCGGTCGCCGTCCGGCAAGCCCTGAACATCGACCTGTACGTCGACGACGACGCGGCCAGCGTGAAGACGTCGTCTTCGTCCTCGCGTACGTGCCAGACGCCGCGCCGCTCAGCGGGTTTGCCCGCGTCCCGGGCGGCGACGTGGTCCACCCGGGACGCGCCGTCGATCTTCTGGCCGGCCAGCGTCTCGGCGCTGACGAACACCTTGGAGGCCGGCGCGATGAAACCCATCCCGTCGGGGATCATCGCCGCCAGGTTGGCATAGGAGACCAGCTTGGAGTCATCGACCATCAGCATCCGCTGCGGGCCGGCCAGCTTCTGCAGGCCCTGCATGGCGCCGATGACCTGGGCCACCTCACCGGCCGCGCCGTCGCAGGCGCGGTGGAAGACCGGGATGCCGCCATCGGCGCTGACCGCGATCCCGGCCTGGATCTGCTTCAGATCCGGCCGCCGGTCCTTGGGGTGGCCGAACCGCGGCCGCGCGTACCGCGGATCGGCCTGCTCGTAGTCGCCGTGCAGCGAGATCGAGGTCATGTCCCAGTGCAGGCGGGTCACGTCCAGGCCGAACGCCTCGATCGCGGCCAGCCCGACCGACCCGGCCAGATGGTCCAGATGCGGCGCGATCGCGTCCAGCGCGCGGCCGATCCGGTCATCGTTGAGCAGGCCGGGCTCGACCCCGAACGCCTCACCCACCGCCCACCGCTCGGCCCAGTCCTGCACGTGCACTAGCGGCGCGGGCGAGGTCAGCCGGTTGGCCACCAGCACCTCGATCACCTGACCATGCGTCAACTCCGCGACATCCCGCACCGGGCAGGCCGCATCCACCAGCTCCCGGATCCGCAACCGCGAGCAGAACCCGGCCACCACCGGTAACGCCCCGAGCATCTTCTCGACACTGGCCTGGCCCCACTGCGCACGCTGTCTCACCAGCCACGTCATACCGCGACAACGATCACCCCAGCAACCCGGCGATCTTCACTTACCTCGACGTGCGGAAAACGGGGCTAGTGTCCCGGTCCAGAAATTCGTGCGCAGTAGCGGCCGATGGCTCCGATGATCTGGTCAGGCGTTCTTGGTCCAGGTGAACGGGCGGGCGTTTTCGTTCCAGTGCTCAAGCCATTCCCGCAGTGCGGTGGTCAGTTCGTCGAGGGAGCAGAACACGCCGCGATCGAGGCGGCGGCGCTGTAGTTCGGCGAACCATCGCTCGACCTGGTTGATCCACGAGGAGTAGGTGGGGGTGAAGTGCAGGTGGACCGTCGGATGTTCGAGGAGCCATTTGTGGACCACCGGGGCCTTGTGGGTGGACAGGTTGTCGCAGATCACATGAATCTGAAGGCCTGGTTCGATCTGGTGGAAGATTTCGTCCAGGAAGTCCCGGAAGTCCACCGCGCGATGCTGGGGTGATAACTTGCCGATCACCTTGCCGGTGGCCACGTTCAGCGCCGCGAACAGGTCGATGGTGCCGTGCCGGTGGTAGTCGTGGCTGCGCCGTTCGGGGGTGCCGGGCATCATCGGCAGCACCGGTGCCGACCGCTCGATCGCCTGAATGTGTGGTTTTTCGTCGACCGAGAAGACCACCGCGTGCTCGGGCGGGGATAAGTACAGGCCGACCACATCACGGATCTTGTCGATCAGCAGCGGATCAGTGGAGATCTTGAACTCCTCGACCAGATGCGGTTGCAGGCCGAACGCCTGCCAGATGCGCCGCACGCTGGAGGGCGAGATCCCCACCCGGGCGGCCAGTTCCCGTCTGGACCAGTGGGTGGCGCCTTCGGGCACCTCTTCCAGCGTGCGTACCACCACTTCCTCCACCTGGGCATCGGTGAGCGTGCGTGGAGCACCGGGCCGGGGCTCATCGCTGAGCCCGTCCAGCCGGCGATCGATGAACCGGTTGCGCCACTTGCCCACGGTGTCTCGCGTGATGCCCAGCCGCCGGGCCACGGCGGTGTTGTCCAGGCCATCGGCGCACAGCAAGATGATCCGTGACCGGTGGGCCAGCACCTGCGCGGTCTTACCGCGCGTGGCCCATCCCTGCAGAGTTCGCCGCTCGTCCGCGCTCAGCACGAGCGGACGTCGTGGTTTGCCCGCCATCCCTCCATTAGATGACGAAACTCAAAACCGGGACACTAGCCGTCCAGGACGCCCTTGAGGAACACCGCGTGACGCTGGCCACCACCTGGATCGACCGCTACGGGCACCGTCCGCACCGCGTCGAACTGCCCGCCGCACCCAGCCGCCCCCGCCAGGTGGTGCCCATCGACGGGCACCCCGGCCTGACGCTCGGCCAAGACGAGCAGGCCATGCTGGCCCTGTTCGACACCGGCTGGCTGAGACTGTGCCCCCGCTCGGCGGAAATCGTCAACGCATTGCTGGAGTGCCCACGCGCCACCACCGACCGCCTGGCCGAATTGGCCGCCGCGAATGTGGGCGATCACGTAATTCCCCTGGGGCCGTTGCAGGTAATTCCCCCAGGTCCTAGCCTTGATCCTTTTCTAGTGGGTGTCGGGTTTGTCTGTCGAGGCGACACGCCCTGGTCGTTTGTGCGGGCGGAAGCTGGGCCCGTTCATGAATACTTGATGGCTTGCGTTGATCAGTCGGTCCAGCAGCGACTCGGCAACAACCGGGTTCGGGAACAGGGGATACCAGTCCACCGGTGCCCGATTGGAGGTCAGCACCATTGATGCTCCGGTGCGTTCGCCGATCAGTTCGTAGAGGTCATCGGCCTGAGCGGGGATGAGCTCGCGCATGGCGAAGTCGTCCAGGACGAGGACGGCGGGGCGGGCCAGGTCGCGCAGCCGCTTGTTCCAGGTTCGGTCGGCGTGCCCGCCGGCCAGGTCAGCCAGGATGCGGCTGGTCTTGAAGAAGCGGACCTCGGCGCCGTGCCGGACCGCGAGGTGGCCGAGGGCCTGGGCGACGTGTGTCTTTCCCGTCCCGACGGGGCCGTAGAGGATCACGCACTCGCCGGCGTGCAGCCAGCGCAAGGCCATCAGGTCGCGGATCTGCGCGGCGGGCAGCTTCGGTGAGGCGGCGAAGTTGAACCCCTCGAAGGTGGCTTGACTGTTTTCGAAGCGGGCGCGGTGCAGCCGTTTGGCCAGGGCGTTGCTGTCGCGGCGGCTGATCTCGTCTTGGCAGAGGACTTGCAGGAAGTCCAGGTGGCCCAGGTCGCCGGCGTGGGCTTGGGCGAGCCGGGCGTCCAGGGTGTCGAGCATGCCGCCGAGTTTGAGCGCGCGCAGCACCGACTGCAGCGCGGTCAGGTCGACCAGACAGGCCGCCGGACGATCGAGGCCGCTGGTGGTGGGCTGGGTGGTCATGAGTAGGTGTCTCCGATCGCGGTGAAGATGTGCACGCGGTGCCCGGCCAGCTGGCCGTCAGCGATGATCCAGTTGGCCAGCGGGTCGGTGCCGCCGCGGCGGCGGGCGCGGGCGCCCAAGAGGTCTGCGAGGTGGGCGACCATCGCGGTGCGCTGGTCGCGATTGCCGCGTTCCTGGCCGATCTAGATACCGATCCGGTCGTCGTCGAAGGTGAGCGACAGGCCCGGCAGCGCGGCGCGAGCGAGCAGGTCGGCCGTCTGGCGCAGGGCGTCGATCTGCTCGGCCAGGTCGTCACAGGATGTCGTGGCCGTCGTCTGCGGTGTGGGTGTCATGAGGCGGCCTGCCGTTCTTCGTCGTCGCCCGATCCGCTTGTCCGGTCGGAGTCGGGGACAGCAAACAGCCGGGCCGGGCCGTGCAGGAACGCGCCCGCCCCGGCGTCTCCGGTCGCTGGTGGCGGCGGGTCGATCTCGGTCCCGGCGGCCAGGATGCCCTTGACGGTCTTGTAGGTGGGATCGCCAACGGCCAGCGCTTTGGCGCAGGCGGCCTCCAGCCGGGCGTCGTCGTGTTTGCCGCCCAAGCCGAGCACGCCCTGAGCGGCGCGCAGCCGGTAGAGGGCGTTCTCACCGAGCAGTTCATCGATCACGGCGGTGCAGGCCGGGCCG
The DNA here is from genome assembly GCF_040649575.1 of Nonomuraea sp. NPDC048916. Lineage (NCBI taxonomy): Bacteria > Bacillati > Actinomycetota > Actinomycetes > Streptosporangiales > Streptosporangiaceae > Nonomuraea > Nonomuraea sp. NPDC048916. The sequence continues at coordinate 4,565 of NZ_JBEZFS010000070.1, read as the reverse complement.
ACCTCGGCCGCGCGGCGGCGGCACCAGGTCGGCGTCCGCTGGAAGAACGCGATCTTCCCGGGCGGGTAGTCGGCCTCGTCCCATTGCCGGCCCGACATCTTGAACAGGTGCGTCTTGACCAGGTCCCCGTGAGTGTCGAAGAACTGCACCAACCCTCCGGCGGCGCGGGCGTGCAGTTCCTTGCCGACGTATTTCCACGGGATGGAGTAGAGGGTCTTGCCTACCCGGACGTGGATGTCGGGATGGACGGTGACCGTACTCCATTCGGCGATCTCGAAGACGCCGGGCGGCAGGGGCCGCAACGCGCTCTGCTCGATCGCGGCGAAGATCTTGCCCGGTTGGGCGCCGGCCAGCGGGCGGCACGAGCGCCGCCCAGCCACCTCACCGCACCAAGCCTTCGCCGCGGCCTGCAGCTGCTCCAGGGTGAAACCCGAGAAGTCCCTCCCGCGCCAAAACGAGTCCCGAACATACGGGATCGGCCGCTCGACCTGCGCCTTATCCCGCGGCTTGCCCGCGCGGGCGGGGTCGATCAGCGTGCCGTAGAAGGCGGCCAGCTCCGCATAGGAGCGATTCAGCTTCGGATCGTAAAGATCGGGTTTGTCCACCCCGGTCTTGAGGTTGTCGGGCACCAGCCGGGCCGGGATCCCGCCGAAGAAGGCGAACGCCTCTACGTGGCAGCGGGTCCACTCGACCTGGTCCATCTTGGCGACGGGGCGGACGAACATGTGCCGCGAGCAGCACAACACCATGACGAACGCCTGCAGGGTCCGCTTCTTACCGGTGCGCGGATCAGTCCATGAACCCAGCCGTCCCCAGTCGATCTGCGCCTGCTCCCCGGGCACGTGCGGGTTCGGGTTGAGCACCACCACAGAAGAGGCTTTGACCTCCTCGGGCAGGTTGGCCTCCATATACCGGCGCATGCTGGCCACCGACACCGCCAGCCCACGCTCATCGCGCAGCCGCTGATGGATGGTGGCCACGCTCACCCCAGCCCGGACCTGGTCCTTGATGAAGTCGTGGTGGACCGCGATCGCCGGCCAAGTGACATGTCGCAACCGCCGATCGGCGGCCTCGGGGAACCAGGAGCGCACCTTGGCCGCCCACTCGCTCTCACTGATCGGTGGACCGCCGGGCGCCAAGCCGTCGGCGACGGCGTGCCGCAGGTACTTACGGACCGTCTTGCGGTCCACGCCCAGGCTGTCGGCGATCTCGTACTGGGACCGGCCCGCGTACCAGTGGACCAGGATCTCCGTGATGTCGATCACGTCGAACGTTCTCCTTGCCATCACGTCTCCTCGTCTTCCGACGAGAAGGATGATCATCTTCAGGTGATGGCCAGGTCCACGCTGACACGCACGTCATCCCCCAGGGGAATTACGTGACGCGGTAGGGGAATTACGTGATCGGAAATCCCTCACGCCAGGGGAATTTCGTGATCGTCGACACCGCGAAGGCCCCGGAACGCTGGTCCAGTGGCGGACAGTGGCTCGAATCCGACATCTGGGACGGCATCCGACCCCCCTGCCTCTTGCTGCCCAGCCCCGGCGAGGACCCTGAGCTGGACGAACACCCTACGGTGCAGGTATTGCGCGGTCGGCTGAACCGGACCCGCCGTGAGTGGGAGCTGTGGCGCAGCGGCTTCAGCACCCTGGTGGAGGCCTGTGACGACCCGCCCATCGACACCATGGCCGACCTGCTGGCCTTCTGGCAGGACATCGGTCTCCTCGTTGCTGACGGCAGCCAAGCAAGCTCACCCGTGTGGAAGCTACCGGCCTCGCCTCCCACCCCCTGGCGGGTCGTACACGCCCGAGGTAACTTCGTTCAGCCGCACCGGCTGGCCGCGGCGCTGGATTGGCTGCTCGACAGCGACACCCCTGAAGATCCTGAGTTCCTGCCGCGCGACATCTTCGCGCTCATTTGGGCCGCTAGCGGGGAGTGTTCCTCCGACGCGGCCCCTGTGGCCGGTGGTGCGGTTGACGTCGCCAGCTGACCGCGAGCGCGTGCATCCCGAGGCCGGCGTTGCCGTTTCCTGAACTCCACAGCGCCAGGCAGCGAGCCGTCCCAAGCATCTGCGGCGGCCTGCACCCGAGCCCTTTCATCCTGCGTATCGGCCGTCTTCGACGAACCGGCGGACGAAGATGGCCTGCACGAAAACGAGCACGGTCACGTGATGCGGGCAGCAGCGCAGCTGGGTCAGCACCTTCCATGCCTTCAAGGGAGCGACGTTCGTCCACTGACAGCAGTGGCGATCGTACTAATCAGTGGGTCAGTTGGCGGCGCATGGTGGCGGCGTTCTCGGGCCCACCGTTGACGTCCATGTCATCGGGGGTGCGTTGCCACGAATTGCCGGTAGGTTTCCAGCCGGGCGAGGGACAGCCCGGCCACGTCAGCTACTAAAGCGCCGTCAATGCCAGCGCTCAGCAGTTCGACGATCCAGGTGGCGCGTAGCCGCCGGGCAGATAGGGCGGGCAAGGCGCCGAGCGGGCGTTGGGTGGTCCCCGAACGGGTGGTGCGCGCCGTGGTACGGCGCGGGCGGTAAAGACGTCGGTTACCGGCACGGCCGGCGATGTCAGCCAGATACTCCTGCCAGGCCGCTCGGGCAACGATTATCCTCCCCAGGTGGATGGCGTCGAAGACGGCCATGCCATTGTCCAGTATGCGGATCTCATCACCGCGGATCTTCTGCAGTTCCTCCTGTCGTAGCCCGCCCCCATACGCGAGTGCCATGAGCGTGAGGCAGTCTTCGCGCACGCGATCACTCTGTTTCTCCGCCCACAGTCGCAGCCGGGACAACTGCCGGCGACTGTAGGGGGCGCTGGGACGGGGAAGGCCATTCACGGGATAAGCCCTCTGACCACCCCGAGTGCCGTGAGCGCAGTGTGTACGGTAGGTGCTGTGGGGGCCGTGGCCGGCCCACGCCAGAGTTGTGCGCATGTGCCGCAGCCAGGTCTGGTATTCCTGAGCCGCGTCCCGTGTGAGTGTGCTGCAGGAATCGCGGACGAACGCGCCGATCGTCTCCGCGCTGAACCACACCTCCGGATCGTTGCCCAGGCCGTGGCGATGGCACCACATCGCCAGATGGGCGGTACTCGTCAGCGCGCGAGCGACCTTGTCCCGCCGCAAGGGGCCCAGCGCCGCCACCAGCATCTGGACCTGCTGGGCTACGTGAGGCCACTCAAGCCGGGCCCTGCTCGGCTGGTAGTGAAGAATATGGGCCGAAGTGTCAGGATCGAGCGTGACGTCCCATCGGTATCGGCTCGACAGGTTTCCCTGTGGTGTAACGAAAACGTCGACGGACAGCTCGGCGGTGCGGTGGCCGCCTGCCCCGTGCGGAACCTTGCCGATGACGCTGATTCCGGAGCCGACGCGGACGACTTCAACCCGGCGCTGGTCAGGAAGTTCTTCGGGCATGGCCTTCCCTCCCGCCTGCCCCGTGACGGGAGGAATCCCGGCACGTGGCCAGCGAAATCCTGGCTCCACGCCCCGAGTGGTCGCATGCTGCATTACCCTCGGAATGCGAGAACCGTCGAGTGGCTAACTGGGCGCTCATCGCAACTGGTGCCGTCGAGCGCACACTCGGCGGCACCTCTGCGTTCATCAGCACGCAGAGGAGGTCGGGCCTCTGCACGATGGTGGCGTGTCATGTCACGGATCGGCAGGCGCGGCTCCCTCCCGGGCATGCCCATTGACGCGCTTGGCGATGCTGAACAAGCCTTCGTGCTCGGTCAGGTGTCCGGAATTCACCAGCCGCTTCAGCCGCGTCCGAGTGCTTTCGATGACCGAGCGCCGGTCAGGCTCACCCAGCGCCTGGACGACCTCGCGCGCCCGCATGGGCTGCTCCGCGCTGGCCATGATCTGCAGCGTCCGCTGGATGTTTTCGCTCAACGGACGAGTCACTGTGGTGAGATCGGGGTCGGTCTCCGCAGAGGGCGATGTCGGTGGGGTGACCGCCTCTACCGGGTCGGTGACCGGTGCCGGGTCGGTGACCGGCGCAGGGAGGGTGACCGGCTCTGCCGGGTCGGATTCCGGTGCGGGATCCGATGTCTGATCTGATGTCTGATCTGATGTCGGATCCGTCGTCTGCCCCGTCGGTCGACCCGTCTCGGCCTGCGACAGCCGACGGCTGCCCATGGAAGCCATCAATGCCTCCAGCACGGTCATGTTCTCGCCGATGCTCTCGATACGCGCCAGGGCATCCTCGGCCGCGGCAACCTGTGCACGCCGCAGCGTCAGCTCGTGCTCCATGGTCGTCTTGGCCGTGCTGAGGAATTCACGCCACGTCATCACTACCTCCCAGGCCGGGTGGAGTTGCGTGCACCGCTACCTATGGATGTGATCACCATACGTTGATGTCTGGCAACCCCAACAGTAGGGGCGTGACGCAATGGATGTGGCCGGTTTCGACAACTGAAACGGCCAACCTCAGCTATTCAGGCGGTATTTCCCGGTGAAGATCAATAAATAAAGAAGGTGCCTCCGACCTGCGATGATCGGATTGCTGAGATCACAACATCGCACAGAACGGACGCACCTTCCGGGTGAACGCTACGGCATGGGACCGCCGC
>NZ_JBEZFS010000069.1:0-14341 GCF_040649575.1 Nonomuraea sp. NPDC048916 | reverse complement strand
CGCAACCACACAAGGTGAGGTGACTAGGCGAGCCTACGGGGGGTGGCGGCCGCCCTCCGGGGGGGCCGAGCATCGCAACCACACAAGGTGAGGTGACTAGGCGAGCCTACGGGGGGTGGCGGCCCCCCTCCGGGGGGGCCGAGCATCGCAACCACACAAGGTGAGGTGACTAGGCGAGCCTACGGGGGGTGGCGGCCCCCCTCCGGGGGGGCCGAGCATCGCAACCTGCCGGAAGACAGGACAACCCCCAACCGAACGGAGTGGCGGCCGCCCTCCGGGGGGGCCGAGCATCGCAACTGGCGTTGTGGTTCGTACGGGAGAGGGACCAAGCCCGAGTGGCGGCCGCCCTCCGGGGGGGCCGAGCATCGCAACCCTGTGATGTGCGTACGTCGCGGCCGGCCCCCGGTACGGTGGCGGCCGCCCTCCGGGGGGGGGCCGAGCATCGCAACGCCTTGCCGTATTTAGCCTCGGCGATCTCATAAAGTGGCGGCCGCCCTCCGGGGGGGCCGAGCATCGCAACGCCTTGCCGTATTTAGCCTCGGCGATCTCATAAAGTGGCGGCCGCCCTCCGGGGGGGCCGAGCATCGCAACGACCTTGCAGTAGTGCGACTGCTTCGCCCATTTGTGGTGGCGGCCGCCCTCCGGGGGGGCCGAGCATCGCAACACGTCCGACGCGCGCTCGACGTGCGGCCATAGGATCGTGGCGGCCGCCCTCCGGGGGGGGCCGAGCATCGCAACAGGTACAGGGCCTCGTGACGCTCCAACATGCCCACGGTGGCGGCCGCCCTCCGGGGGGCCGAGCATCGCAACGGGCGGGCATGGGCGAATCGGATTTTTCGGGCGCGGTGGCGGCCGCCCTCCGGGGGGGCCGAGCATCGCAACAACTCGACGGTGGCCAACGTCCTGGAGTACGGCACGGGTGGCGGCCGCCCTCCGGGGGGCCGAGCATCGCAACACCCGCCCTCCCCCGCTTGGCCGGCGGACTGAGAGTGGCGGCCGCCCTCCGTGGGGGCCGAGCATCGCAACCTCTCCCCATCACAGAAAGTAATCACGCTCAAGAGTGGCGGCCGCCCTCCGGGGGGCCGAGCATCGCAACCACGGAGAGTCCGACCCGAAGACGCTGGCTGCTGTGGGTGGCGGCCGCCCTCCGGGGGGGCCGAGCATCGCAACGCCACCGGCCAGCACCACGGCCTGGGCGTCGTCACCGGTGGCGGCCGCCCTCCGGGGGGGCCGAGCATCGCAACTCGTACTCCTCGCTGGTGGCGTACGCCATCCCGGCCCGTGGCGGCCGCCCTCCGGGGGGCCGAGCATCGCAACCTTTCGATCAGGGCCGGAAGCCCGCGTTGCGCGCGGCGTGGCGGCCGCCCTCCGGGGGGGCCGAGCATCGCAACGTGCTCACGGACGGCACGTGGCAGATGTGGGTGCGGGGTGGCGGCCGCCCTCCGGGGGGGCCGAGCATCGCAACAGCGGCACGGCCCTGACACCGACGTCGACCTCGAAAGGTGGCGGCCGCCCTCCGGGGCGGCCGAGCATCGCAACACCGTCGCAGTGGCGGCGGCTGTGTCCTCGCCGGGTGGCGGCCGCCCTCCGGGGCGGCCGAGCATCGCAACATCAGGACGTCGTAGAATTCGCCGCCTTCGAGAGCGTGGCGGCCGCCCTCCGGGGCGGCCGAGCATCGCAACTTGGGGACGTGGTCGATGGCGACGGCCGCGGCCCCGGGTGGCGGCCGCCCTCCGGGGCGGCCGAGCATCGCAACGCTCACGGCCTGGCCGCGGCGCTGCACTTCATCCTCGTGGCGGCCGCCCTCCGGGGCGGCCGAGCATCGCAACGTTCGCGCCATGCTCACCTACAGCTACCGCCACCCGGTGGCGGCCGCCCTCCGGGGCGGCCGAGCATCGCAACACCGTCGCAGTGGCGGCGGCTGTGTCCTCGCCGGGTGGCGGCCGCCCTCCGGGGCGGCCGAGCATCGCAACGCCGTAGCGGGACATCTCCGGCAGGACCATGCCGAGGTGGCGGGCGCCCTTCGGGGCGGCCGAGCATCGCAACATGATCACCTCTGGAGTAGGGCAGGGACACTACCAAGAGTCACGTCAAGCTGACCGCCGTTTAGCTTGACCCGACCCCCCTTCGAATCTGTTCGGTAACTATCTGTGCGGTTCCCGTGAGAATTGTCGGTGGCGCCATCTACAGTTCGGGTCTCGTTGGTTTCTCCGCAAAGGGGCGGGATGGCCAGAGATCTTTGGGCGCACAGTGCGCGTGATGGTGACGGGATTCGTCACGAGCTTGACGAGCATCTTCGTGGTACGGCGCGTCGAGCGGGGCAGTTCGCCGAGGTCTTCGGTGGGGAGGCGCTGGCGGCTCACTGTGGTCTCGTGCACGACGTGGGCAAGGGCACGTGTGAATGGCAGCAAGGGCTGATCAATGCTGAGGTGCATGGCGGTCGTGTCGGGGTGCCGCACAAGCATGCAGGTGCGTGGCTGCTCGATGAACAGCAGCTGGGCATCATGGCGGCCGTCGTGTTCGGCCATCATGGTGGGTTGCCGAGTGCCGCGCGCTTGGCTGAGGAGCTGAGGTACGCCGATACTGCTCCGCTCGTAGCCGAGGCCATCAAACGGGTAGAGGAGTTGGTTCCGGAGATCCGCCTGCCCAATCCGCTGGCTTTGCCTGGATGGCTGACGGATGGGAAACCGGTCGACCCGCACGATATGGATCTGCTGGTGCGAATGGTCTTCAGCACGGTAGTCGACGCCGATTTCCTCGATACCGAAGAGCACTTCGCAGCTGCGGCGCGGTGCCCGCATCCTGTCAGCGCCGCCCAGTTGGTCGAGAAGTTCGAGCAGGGTCGGGTCCAGTCGCTGGCAGAGGCCAAGCCCTCGCCGATCGACGGACTACGCGAGGGGGTGTACCAGCAGGCGGTGGCTGCGGCAGGCGGACCGCGAGGTGTCTACCGGCTTCCTGGGCCGACCGGGTCAGGCAAAACGTTCGCGATTGGCGGATTCGCTACCCATCACGCACGAGTTCACGGGTTGAAGCGGATCATCGTGGCTGTGCCGTACATGTCGATCACCGAGCAGAACGCCGATGTGTACCGCCGGCTACTGGATGGTGCGGACGGAGTTCCGGTGGTGCTGGAGCATCACAGCGGTATCGATCTGGACGGCGGTGGTGTCAGGACGCGCTGGCAGCGGCTGGCTGCGGAGAACTGGGACGCGCCGTTCGTAGTGACCACGACGATCCGGCTGTTTGAGTCGCTGTTCAGCAGTAAGCCAGCCGCAATGCGGCGGGTGCATCGCCTGGCCGGGGCGGTAATCGTGCTGGATGAAGTGCAGGCGCTGCCGGATCGACTGTTGATCCCGATCGTGTCGGCCTTGCGGTCCCTGGCCGAGCGGTTCGGCTCCACGGTGCTGCTGGCCTCAGCCACGCAGCCGCCATTCGAGTTGCTGAGCCCGTTGCGCGGCATGCCGATCACGGATGTGCTCGCTGAGCCGAAGCCGCTGTATCAGGCGCTCAACCGGGTGCGGTATGAGTGGCGGCTGGACCCCAAGCCGACTCTCGCTGACATCGCCGAAGAGGCCGCAGCTCAGCGGCAGGTTCTGGCAATCGTGAACACCACCAAAGACGCCCAGCGTATCCACGGCCTTCTTGAGGAGCATCGTCCGGCGCTGCACCTGTCCACCCGGATGGCGGCGGAACATCGGCGACGCACGCTGGGCGAGATCAAGCGGCTACTTGCCGATGATGAACCGGTCGCGGTGTGCAGTACTCAACTGGTGGAAGCCGGCGTCGACCTGGACTTTCCATACGGATTCCGTGCGTTTGCTCCGGCTGACTCGTTGCAGCAGGCGGCTGGCCGCATAAACCGTAGCGGCCGTCTGCCTTACGGCACAGTGATCATCTTTGATCCCGAAGACGGCAACGGGGGCGTCCAGGCGTTGTACGGCGCGGCGCTGGAGGCCACCCGGGATCGGTTCGGCCCTCACTGTGCTCCAGATGATCTGGACGCGCTGGATTCCTACTACCGGGCCCGCTTCGACTTTCACAACGTCGAACAGGCTGGCCAGGAGATCCAGCGCGAACGGCAGGTCCATGACTTTCCCCGGGTGGGCGAACTGTTTCGCATGATCGATGAGTGGACCGTTCCGGTGGTCACTCGATACGGCGATGAAGAGCCTCAATCCGAGGAAAGAAGCGGGGAGGTGGACCGCATCTTGGCGCACCTACGCGGCGGATACCCCGGCGCGGGCGCTCAGCTTCGCGCCTTGCGTCCCTATCTGGCCACCCTGCCGCGTGGCGCCGCGCGAAAGGCCGTCGAGGAAGGGCTGGCGGTGCCGGTCGTCGGCGACCTCATCGAATGGCTGGGCGACTATCACCCACGGCGAGGCATCGAGTTGGGTTCCCCTGACCCTAAGGAGCTGGTGTTTTGACCGACCCCCAAGCTCGTCATCCGTTGCCACCCCTGGTGGTGGAGGTGGACGGGCCGTACGCCTGCTTTACTCGGCCGGAGTTCAAGACTGAGCGGGTCAGTTACCCATTGATGACGCCCTCGGCAGCCTGCGGCGTGCTGGAGGCGATCTTTTGGCGACCGGAGTTCGACTATCGCATCGAGCAGATCGACGTGCTCAAGCCGATCTCGTGGATGTCGATCCGCCGCAACGAGGTCTCCTCCATGTTGTCGATGAGCTGGATCCGTGACGCCATGGCCGATACCTCGGTGCATTTCGACGCCGAGGCCGACCGCGACCAGCGCAACATGGTGTGCCTGCGTGACGTGGCCTACCGCATCCACGCCCAGGTACGGCTGCGCCCGCACGCCACCGACCCGGTCGCCAAGTACCGTGATCAGTTTCGCCGGCGGGTCGAGCGGGGGGCCTGCTTTTCCCAACCGTTCCTGGGAGTCCGGGAGTTCTCCGCGTCCTTTCAACGGCAGACCGATCGTATGCCGATCGAGTCTGACGAGAGCGTCGGCGTGATGTTGCACAGCATCGTCTACGGCAACTCCGGCGAGACCTATCGCTGGTTCGAAGCCGACCTGGACAACGGTGTGATGAAGGTTCCGGCGGCGGGCGTCGAGCTGCCTTCCACCAAGAAGGCCGGTCGCACCGGCGGGCGGCGGTGACGACATGCTGATCAAACAACTGGCCGCGCACGCTGAAGTTCGTGATGACCTGCCTCCGCCCTATTACCGGGTTCGGAGCGTCCGCTGGGCCATCGACCTGGACATCCTGGAAAGCGCTCAACTGATCGACCTGAGCAGCCCCGAGGCCAACGCGGGACAGCTTCTGGCCACGCCGTACGTGCAGCGCTCCGGGACGGGTTCACTGCCGTTCCTGCTGACCGACACCCTGCAATACGTGCTCGGCATTCCGAAAGACGACAGCGACAAGCAGGTCAAGGATGCGCAGCGGCGCAACACCGACTTCGTGAAGCTCATCCAAGGCTGGGCAGCGGACGAACCGCTGGCAGCGGCTGCGTTGCGCTTTTTCACAGACGGCGCCCACCTTCGGATATCGGTTCCCGAACATGCCAACTCGTCCGACGTTGTGGCCATCAGGACAAGGCAGGGGTGGCTGCACGGACTGCCTTCCGCAGTCACCGCATGGGGTCGCGTCGTCCGCGGACGTAAGAGCTCCTCCAACGGAACGGGCATCTGCCTGTCCTGCGGTAAAGAGGGCCCGCTCCTGGACACCATCCCCGAGCCGGTCAAACCGGGGGCGATCCCGGTCGCCGACGGGCGTGGCAGAGACGCGCAACTGGTGTCCATCAACAAGAGTGCTCAGGGGCGCGGCGGCCGCATCCAGCTCGCCAACACCCCGATCTGCGACACCTGCGGTAGCCGCTCCATGGGTGCGCTCAACGCGCTACTGGCCGACCCCCATCACCGTCACCGGGACCCGGACAGCGTCACAACCTGGTGGCTACGTGAGACTGCCCCGATCTCTCCGTTCGCTTCGGTCCGTAACGCCAGGCCGGAACAGGTCAAGGAGATCATCGACCAGGTGCGCTTGCCGAAGGGCCGACGGGCCTCCTGGCTTGAGCACAACCGGTTCTATGCCATCACCTTGTCGGCCAACCAGAGCCGGGTGGTGATCCGTGACTGGATCGACATCCCCCTGGTAGATGTGTGCCAGAACGTCGACACGTGGTTCACCGAGCACACCATGACCGACCTGTGGACCGATGGCGCCCAGCAGGTCGCGTCCTGGCGGATGGCCGCAAGCCTCGGGCGATACGACGGCAAGGGTTACGTGAAGGACAGCGGCCCCAAGGGCGCCGACCGTGACCTAGTGGCGGCCGCTCTGCGCTGCACTCGGTTGCCCGAGCATCTGCTTTCCCATCTCATCCAGCGCATCCGCGCCGACGGTCACGTTGACCTGGCCCGCGCCGCGCTGCTCCGGATCATTCTCGTACGCGCTCATACCGCCCTGAAGGAGATCTTGTTGGACGGCCTCAACCCGGACAATCGGCATCCCGGCTATGTCAGCGGGCGGTTGTTCGCCGTACTGGAAGACATCCAGCGCGCCGCGCTGGTCGAGATCAATACCACCATCGCCGACAAGTTCTTCGGCGCCGCGATGGGCAGGCCGCTGCCAGTCCTGACGATGCTGCGTAAGAACGCCACAGGCCACCTGCGGCGGCTGCGCCGTACCAACCGCGGCGCAGGGGTCGCGCTGGATCAGCGGTTGGAAGAGGTGCTGGCGAAGTTCCCCGACACCGGCATCCCCGCGCTACTCGACCTGCCCGGGCAAGGCATGTTCGTCCTGGGTTATCACCACCAGCGTGCCACCGATCGGGCGGCGGCACGTAAGGCCGCCGCGAGTAAGGCTGCTGCGGTCACCGAATCCGCCTGATACGGCCCCTGAAAGGACCCGCAGATGTCCGCTCATCTCGACCCCGCGCGCAAGCACGACTTCGCGTTCTTGTTCGACGTACGTGACGGCAACCCCAACGGCGACCCCGACTCCGGCGGCATGCCCCGCACCGATCCGGAGACCGGGCAGGGCCTGGTGACCGACGTCGCCATCAAACGCAAGATCCGCAACGTGGTGGCACTGCTCCAAGAGGGCGCTGCCGGCTACGACATCTACGTCGAAAGCGGTGTCGCGCTCAACGCCCAGCACGAGCGCGCCTATGCCGCCCTTGACCTCGACCCCAAGCAACGGCGTAAGTCCGAGGCCGAAGCCCAGCAGTGGATGTGCCAGACCTTCTTCGACGTACGCATGTTCGGCGCGGTCATGAGCACCGGTACCAAGCCCTGCGGGAGGGTTCAGGGGCCGATGCAGCTGACCTTCTCCCGCTCCATCAGCCCTGTCCTGCCCCAGGAGCACGGCATCACCCGCATCACCCAGACGCGCCAGGACGACATCGACAAGGGCGAGTCCACCGAGATGGGTAACAAGCACGCCATCCCCTACGGCCTTTACCTCGGCTATGGCCACTTCAGCGCCCCTCTGGCTCGCCGTACAGGCGTGCAAAGCCAGGACCTGGAGATCTTCTGGCGGGCATTGACGCTGATGTTCGACCACGATCGCGCCGCTAGCCGTGGAGAGATGGCCCTGCGCGGCCTGTACGTCTTCAGCCACGATGACGCCTTCGGCCGCGCTCCGGCCCATCAACTCCTGGAGCGTGTCCAGGCCAAACCGAACCCGGACGTGATTGCTCCCCGCTCCTTCATCGACTACACCGTCTCCATCGGCAATGACCTGCCTGAAGGAGTCGTTCTCGCGCACCTGGTCGGATGACCCCCACCCCGCAGCGGGCCGCCTCGCTCGGCGGCTCGCTCGTCCAGGTCACCCTGTCGGCACTGGAACACCACGCCTACTGCCCCCGCCAGGCGGGGTTGATCTTGTTAGAAGACGGATACGCGGACGATGCCGCCACCACCCGCGGCACACTCATGCACCAGCGCGTACACGAGCCCGGCAACGAGTCACGCGGTGCCGTCCGCACGCTCCGCGCGCTGCCCGTCTGGCACGATGCCCTGGCCTTGGTCGGCGTCTGCGACGTCGTTGAACTGCACCACGACGGCCGCATAATCCCTGTCGAACACAAGTCCGGCGGCTACACCCCCGGCGGGCCGGCCGACGTCCAGGTGGGCGGCCAGGCGATGTGCCTGGAGGCGATGTTCGGCAAAACGATCCCCACTGCCGCCATCTACTGCGGTGCGGACCGGCGCAGACACACCGTCAGCGTCAACGACGCCCTGCGCGAGCGCGTTGTCGACCTGGCAGACGCCGTCAGACACACAATCACCCAGATGACCCTGCCCACCGCACCCGCCGACCAACGCTGCCGGCGATGCTCCATGCGTGACATGTGCATGCCCCGACTGCTGGCACGCGCCAAAGTCTTCAACCAGACGGCCGCAGCCCTGTTCCTCCCTCAACCAGAAGCGACATGGGATGACTGAGCTCCTCAACACCCTCTACGTCCAAACCCAAGGCGCCAGCCTCCACCTGGACCACGACAGTCTCAAGGTGGTCGTCCCCGAAGCGCCCAAACGTGCCCTGCCACTACGCCGGTTGGACGGCATCGTCGTCTATGGCCACGTCACCGTGTCCGGAGAACTCCTCGCCCGCTGCGCCGACGACGGCCGCTCGATCGTCTGGATGAGCCTGTCCGGACGCTTCCTCGGCCGTGTCGACGGTCCCACCCGTGGAAACGTCCTGCTCCGCCACGCCCAGCACCTGGCTTATGCCGCCCCCGCGGCCCGCCTGGCGATCGCTCGCGGCTGCATCGCGGGCAAGCTTCACAACTCCCGCCAGGTCCTGCTACGCGCCGCACGTGACGCTCCCACCAGCAACCAGACCTTGCTGCGAGCCCTGGCCGAAGATCTCGAAGATCAGCTCATCCGCGCGCGAGACGCGGCAGACCTCGATGAGCTCATGGGCTGGGAAGGGCACGCCGCCCAGTTGCACTTTCAGGGCCTGGCCACGATCTTGCGCACCACGCCCGACTTCGCGTCCTTCACCTCCAGGACACGCCGCCCGCCCACCGACCCGGTCAACGCCCTGCTGTCCTTCCTCTACGGCCTGACCCGCGCACTTGTCCACGGTGCCGCTGAGCAAGTGGGCCTCGACCCCTACCTCGGTTTCCTCCACGGGCTACGCCCCGGCAAACCCGCCCTGGCCTTGGACTTGATGGAGGAGTTCCGCCCCATCCATGCTGATCGCCTCGCCCTCAACCTGCTCAACCGCAAGCAACTCCGTGCCGAGCACTTCGAAACTCTTCCAGGCGGCGCCGTCCAACTCACCGAGGACGGCCGACGCCTGGTGCTCACCGAGTGGCAGGCCTGGAAGACCAAAGAGTGGCCCCACAAACTGCTGGGCCGAAAGGTCTCCGCCTCACTGCTGCCAGTGATCCAAGCGCGCCTACTGGCCCGCCACATCCGGGGAGAACTACCCGCCTACGTCCCGTGGACGGTCAGCTAATGCAACTCCTGCTCACCTACGACGTCTCCACGACCACCCCACAAGGCAGACGCCGACTCCGCCAGGTGGCCAAACTTTGCGAAGGCTACGGACACCGAGTGCAGAAGTCGGTTTTCGAAATCACCTGCACCGACGCCGAACTCCTCACCCTCCTGGACGGAGCCACCCGCATCATTGACCCCGCCGACGACTCCATACGCGTCTACCGGCTCCCCGCTAACGGCTTCACAGCCGTCCACCGCCTCGGAACCGCCGAACCAGTACCCCACCACGACCCGCTCATCATGTGAGCTCCACTGATTTGGAACCTTAAGCTCGCATTCGACACGCCGGGCATACCTAATGAGGTATCGGTCCATATGTTCCTTGATAAGGCAATTCGAGAGCTCTTCTCAGTGCATCTGATAGGCATAACCGCTGATCAAATGCGGTGGCGGCCGCCCTCCGGGGCGGCTGAGCATCGCAACCGTACACATGGCGCGCGGCCACGTGTACGACCCTGGTGTGGCGGCCGCCCTCCGGGGCGGCTGAGCATCGCAACTGCGTCAGCTCGACGCTGACGCGGAGCCTCTTGCCGTGTGGCGGCCGCCCTCCGGGGCGGCTGAGCATCGCAACGAGGCTAGCCGACCAGGCAAACATCCAGGTCAAGAAGTGGCGGCCGCCCTCCGGGGCGGCTGAGCATCGCAACCCTGTGATGTGCGTACGTCGCGGTCGGCCCCCGGTAGTGGCGGCCGCCCTCCGGGGCGGCTGAGCATCGCAACATCGAGACCACGCAGGTAAAGACGCTTGTCGGTGCTAGTGGCGGCCGCCCTCCGGGGCGGCCGAGCATCGCAACACCTGGGCGGGCGTGGTGGTGCGGGGTTACCGGCGGTGGCGGCCGCCGCCGCGCTCGTTCCGCGAGCGCGGGGTGCCCATGCCCGATATCGCCCGCAAGGTCATCCCACTGGCATCGGCGCGGCATCCGTACCAAAACTGGGTGCGCTTGTAGCCATTTGGGCTGCTGGGTCAGCTCGTGGAAGGGCGTAGCCCGCTGGCGACGTTGGCACGGGTGAAGGCGTAGCGCCCAAGGAGGTTGATGTCCTCGTAGTAGGCCGCTGGCCAACTATGGAGAATTCCTCACGGCGCCCACTGATTAATCGGTTTGCGGGGCGTCGGCGGGTCGGACGAACGTGCCGACACCGCGAACTGAGTACGCGGTGCCCTCCTCGCGCAACCTGGTCAACACCTTCTGAGCGGTGTTCGGTGCGATGCCGAACTCCTCCACGAGTTGATGCTGTGACGGTAGCTGCGTGTCCGGAGGGTACGTGCCGTCCGCGATTCTGGCTTTGAGCACGTCAGCCACTTGGACCCACTTCGGTGCGTTTGTCCGCCACTCGATCATCACCTAATGACCGTATTCACCCACGCGCACCTATGGAAACTCACGCAGTACCCTGGAAGACCATGGTTAAGCATGGGTATCCCGGCTATCCTGCCGACATGGTCTTGAACCCCCCGGGGACCGCGGAGTCCCGCCCGTCGGTGACCAAAGACAGGCACGACGGCGACGACTCTTCCCAGGCGTCCGCCGTCGTGCTGCCGCGCGATGGGACTGCGCGGCAGCGGCGACACGACCCACCTGCCGCCCTTCCGGGTCGTGTCGCCGCACCTTTGAAGTGTCTTCAGCGGGTCTGGGTCAGCGCTCGCGAGGTGGCGCCCCGGCGTTGTGATCGGGCATGACTTCCATGGGGGACGCGTTGCGTGACCCTGGCCTGTGTGGGGCGCTCAGACGGTTCTATGACTTGCGCAGTCCCCTCGGCGACTGGCGAGCCAGACCGTTGCCCGAGCTGACAGCCGACGAGATCGCCTTTCGGCCTGCATCCGGAGTTGGCGGTTGTGACGCCTCCGGAACTCGCTTCCACCTGCACCTGGCTGCGCAGCCGCGCTGCGCAGCACAACACCGGGAGATCAACCAGCCATGATTTCCATGCTCGGCGGTCTGCCTGACGACCTGGACGGTGCGTTCAGGCGGTTCTACGTCTGGTGCGACGCTCAGGGTGTCTGGCGGGCAAGGCCACTGCCCAAGCTGACCCCCGATGAGGTCGCCTTCGGTGTCAGGCAGGAGCTGGAGGCCGAAACGCGGCTAGAGCTCGCCTTCGCGTGCACGTGGCAGCGCTGCCGCCGCAACGTCCATCGGTATCTGCAGGAGTACGCCGTTGCGAGGACGCACCGTGGCTCCTGACGTGCCCATCCCCCAGTGGGAGCCGCACGTGCGTCGGGACCGTATGCGGATCACGGAGACCTCATGCTGCGGGGCGTACGAGTGGGCCTGCCAGGGAGGGCAGTTCCTTATTCTGCGAGCCAAGCATCCCGAGGGCTACGAGGAGGCTGGCAGGGGGCTCTATCGACAGGCGCGTCTGGTCTGGGTTGGTCTCATTGCTCAGCACGAGGCGGAACATCGCACAGAGCTAGCC
Source organism: Nonomuraea sp. NPDC048916 (assembly GCF_040649575.1). Taxonomy (NCBI): domain Bacteria; kingdom Bacillati; phylum Actinomycetota; class Actinomycetes; order Streptosporangiales; family Streptosporangiaceae; genus Nonomuraea; species Nonomuraea sp. NPDC048916. Next base: position 2,460 of record NZ_JBEZFS010000069.1, on the reverse strand, counting down.
CGTGCTGCCGCTGGGCTCAAGCGTCGCAACCGCAGAACACGCGAAGGGCCTACGGCGTTATCGAGGCCGCGCGTCCGCCGTAGTGCTGCGTAGTGGCGTCTGAGAGGAACAGAACCGGCGCTCCGTGTTGCGTGGCGTTCAGTCGCCCCGCAACGAGCAAGCTGGCGTCGTGCCGCGTCCCCTGGCTCCATCGGGGGAAGAACTAGAAGAGGCGTGGGGCCGCGATGCCTCGCAGGTCCTCGCCCGTCCGCCCTACCCTGGAGACACTGTGCCTCGGCGAGGGAGCGCGATGAGCAAGGCGAAGGATGACCCCACCTACGTTCGGATAGCTGAGGACATCCGCAGCCGCATTCGCCAAGGCGATCCTCCCGCCGGCAACCTGCTGCCCTCCGAGGCCGTCCTTGCTCAGAGGTACGGCGTGGCGAGAGGAACGGTTCGTCAGGCAGTCGCCGAGCTGGAGCGCACAGGACTGGTGGCCAGCGAGGCAGGCCGCGGACGTCGCGTCGTTGGCGAAGGACCGCCAGGCGCCCGTCGTGGAGCCTCGACACAGTACGAGACGATCGCCGAGGCCCTTCGCAAGCGCATTGAGAGCGGCGAACTGGTTACCGGCCAGCAACTTCCTGGTGAGGCAGCAACGGCGGATGAGTTCGGCGTGTCGAAGGGAACCGCCCGCCAGGCGCTTCAACTACTGGCCTCTGAGCGGGTGATCGCTGCCGTTCACGGCAGAGGGTGGTTCGTGGGAGGGCCTGATCACGCGCGTACCCGTGCCGACGATATTGCCGATGAGCTGCGGCAGGAAGTAGCTGCCGGCCAGTTGGCCGTAGGTGCTGTGCTTCCCGGTGAGAACTTGCTGGCTCAAGAGCGGGGTGTCGGTCGTATCACCATCAGACGGGCTCTCGCGCTATTGGAAGCAGAAGGGGTAATCGAAAAGAGGACCGGACGAGGCCGCGTTGTCAAGTCGCAACCAAAGGGTTCTTCGTGACTGTATCCCAGCCGCCCGCAATTCCCTTTACCTCCAACGAAGCACAGGCGACCCTTCAAGAGGTATGTCAAGTTGCCGACCTCGCAAGCGAAGACGCTCGGCTCATACGTCTCGGCGAGAACGCTCTGTTTGTCTTGGCTGCCGAACGAGTCGTGGTGAGAATCGCCCGAAGCTTGGATGTTCTTGCCGACGCTCGCAAAGAGGTAGCTGTATCGGCCTGGCTCCATGAAGCAGGTCTCCCAGCGGCGAGAACGACAACTCATGAGCAACCCCTTATCGTTAGGGGAAAGCCCGTAACACTGTGGCACTTCATCGGAAACGATGGAGCCGTCGCAGATCTTATCGACCTGGCCGCAGTCCTTCGCTCCCTCCATCAGTTGCCGGTTCCTGCAGACCTGGCACTCCCAAAGCTCGATATCCTCGGGCGCGTCTCAGAACGCATCACCTCGACTGATGTCCTGTCGGACGAGGAACGCCAATTCCTGTTGGCGAGATATCAAGAGCTTCAGGCCGCCTACACTGCTCTGACCTTCCCTCTTACCTCATGCGCTGTTCACGGCGACGCGCATTCCGACAACCTCATCAAAGCCACTGACGGCACCATAGTTCTCATTGACTTGGAGCGTTTCGCGTTCGGACCGCCTGAAACCGATCTCGCCGTCACAGCCCTCGAACACTCGCTAGGCTGGGGTACTCGCGCCGAATATGATCAGTTCGCCGAACGGTACGGATTCGATGTCTTGGCCTGGGAGGGCTACCCCGTGCTCAGGGACATCAACGAGTTGAAGATGACGACCTGGCTGATGCAGAACGTCAACGAAGATGAGGCCATCGCGCGAGAGTTCCGCAGTCGCCTTTTCTGTCTCCAGAATCCGGAGGCGCCTCGACGGTGGCGACCCTTCTAAGGGTCCAGCGAAGGATACTTCTCAGCGATAAGGGTTTTGAATGCTTGCACCGAATCTTCGCACTCGTACCCGGCGAGATCGGCGTTGAGATCTCGGATGTATCGCAGGTAGCGCTCAGATTTAAGTGATCCAGCGAGGTTGACCGCTTCGAAGGCAACCAGTGCGGCCTTACCAGGTTCGCCCATGTGGACGTGGCTGGCCGCCTGGACCAGGCGGTCAAAGGCGAGTGTCCGGACGTACATCGGGTCGCAGAGATCGACGGCTTGGCCCACGAATTCCATTGCCTGAGACGGAAGCCTGAGGTCGCGGTAGCAGTGTGCTCCCTCACTGGCCAGCTCCGCCGCGTCGAAGTAGCGGGACCATGGAGGATCGTCTTCAACGTTGCGCTTACTGAAGATTTTCTCGGCCTCAAGCAGTGCGCGTGCACACTGAACGTTTTCCAACCTCCTGGACGCGTGCCCTGATCACAGCATGATCGCGATGCTGATGTTCGGCAGGTGGCGCAAAGAAGCTCCTGGTAGACGGGTTGATCACCACAACCATCACCGTCGCAACCAGGAGCTTCAGGTGCTG
>NZ_JBEZFS010000068.1:0-14951 GCF_040649575.1 Nonomuraea sp. NPDC048916 | reverse complement strand
CCACGACCCCGCCTGGACGGTCACCCAGCTCAGCCTGGAAGACCTCGTCCTGGCCTACATGGACAAGCGCACCGCCGACAACCGGCGAGCCGTCCTGGAGGTGCAGCGATGATCTGGCTGACCTGGCGCCAGTTCCGCGGCTCGGCCGCGATGATGGCCGCCCTGCTCGTCATCCTCGCCACCGCCCTGGCCCTGACCGGCCCCGGCTTGGCCTCCGACTACTCCGCCGGGATCGCAGCCTGCACCCAGGACAACACCTGCGACCGCTTCTACGACCGGTTCTTCGGCGGGCACGAGACCTCGTTCATGGCCCTGTCGCTCGTCGTGCTGCTCCTGCCCGTCCTCGCCGGGCTCTTCTGGGGAGCACCGTTGATCACCCGCGAGCTGGAGTCGGGCACGCACCTGCTGGTGTGGAACCAGAGCGTCACCCGCGGCCGCTGGCTGGCGGTCAAGCTCGGGCTCACCGGCCTGATGGCCGCGGCCGCCGCCGGCCTATGCGGACTCATGGTGAGCTGGTGGTCCGGCCCCCTGGACGAGTCGGCCGCCGAGGGCATGGCCCTGATGGCTCCCCTGGTGTTCGGTGCGCGCGGCATCGCCCCGATGGGGTACGCGGCCTTCGCCTTCGTCCTCGGCGTGACCGTGGGCATGATGGTGCGCCGCACGCTGCCCGCCATGGCCCTCACGCTGGCCGTTTTCGCCGCGATCCAGCTCGCCATGCCGACGCTGGTCCGTCCCCATCTGATGTCACCGGTGACCGCGACCTTCGAGCTCGGCATGGCGAACATGGAGAGCCTCAGCATCCCCGGGGAGGGAGGCGCGGCCCCGCGGCTGTTGTTGAGGGAGGCCGTTCCCGACCAGCCGGGTTCCTGGGTCCTGACCAACGAACTGCTCGACCCATCCGGACGCGTGATCTCCGGCGGCAGCAGCGGTGCCGGAGCCGTCATCAATGTCTCCTCGACGTCGGGACCATGCGCACCGGGGAATGCGGCGGCGGGCGCCGGGGACGGCTGCTTGGGCGAGGTCAACCGCCTCGGCTACCGGCAGCAGGCGACCTACCAGCCCCTTGAGCGCTTCTGGCTGTTCCAGTGGATCGAGACTGGGATCTACGCCCTGCTTACCGCCGGCCTGACGTGGTTGTCGTTCTGGTGGATCCGGAGGCGCCTGTCATGACCGTGTTCAGGGCCGCGACCGCCGGGCTCGCCCTCGTCCTGGCCGCGGCCTGTACGGCGCCGACGGCGCCGCGCAGCGAGTCGAGCGCGGCAGGCAGTACGGTCTGCGCGCCGCCTCAGGACCGTCTCCCGGCGCAGACGCCCACCACGATCGACGTCATCGAGCAGGCGTACCACTGCATCCTCGGCAACTACTACAGCGGCGCCACGCTGGACGCCCGCTCGCTGCTGACCGCCGGGTTCATCGCGTTGACGCGGGAACTCAACCTCAACGGACGTGATGTCTCCGAGGCGACCATGCCGGCGCTGACCGGTGACCGGGAAGCCGACTGGACCGCTTTCGAGGCCGTCTATCGGAAGGTTACCGCTCAGGTCCCCGACCTGAGCGACAAGCTGGCCGTCGTCACCCTGGAGGCCATCGTGGCCGCCCTCGGCGACAATCACGCCAGATGGGTGCACGACGTCGGAGGGCAGCCCCCCGACTACTATGCCGGTGACGGTTACGGCCTGGGTCTTCAGGCGAGCGTCAACGGACCTCAGGTGAACGGCAACCCCGGCGCCGCACTTCCCCCGCTGTTCGTCACCACCGTGGAGGGCGGCGCGGCGCAGGCCACTGGAGTGCGTCCGGGCGACATCATCGAATCGATCGACGGATCGGCGCCCTTCATCGACGGGAAGCCCACCCCCGCGATCGCCGCCCTCTACCCGCAGTACCCCGAAGCCGACCCGGTCGAGCTGCAGCTTTTGCGGCAGAGCACCGGCCGCCGCTGGAGCGTGACGCTCAAGCCCGGCGTTTACCAGCGGGATCTGGCCACCCTGCAAGGGGTGACGTCGAAGCTGCTGGAAGACGGCACCGCCTATGTGCGGTTGCGCGGGTTCGCTCCCGACGCCGCGGACCGGGTCTTCAAGGCGATCTCCCGGCTGCGCACCGGCCGGACGCTCACAGGTGTCGTGCTGGACCTGCGGGGTAACGGCGGCGGCAGCGCCCCTGAAGCGATCCGGCTGGTGAGCGCTTTCGTCCATGGCAAGGTCACCGCCTACCTGTGCACTGTGGACGCCAAGTGCGAAGCCCTGCGGACCGACGACACCGTCGAACTGCTCAACCTGCCGCTGGCAGTGCTCACCGACCGCAGTTGCGCCTCGGCGTGTGAGCACTTCAGCTCCGCGGTCAAGGACCTGGGTATCGGCCACCTGGTCGGCACTAGGACCGCCGGTGTCATCTCCGGCCCCTCGGAGCCGTTCCAGCTCGGCAACAACACCATGCTGGCCTTCCCCCTCAGGCACCATCTGGGGCCCGATCGCGAGACGCTCGACCGGATCGGCGTGCCGCCCGACCACTACGTGCCCCTGACCCCGAAGGACGCGACCGCCGGGCGCGACCCCGCCCTGGCCAAGGCGCTGACCCTGCTGGAGAAGTGAATGGACCTCTCGATGAGACAGATCCTGGCAGTAGCCGCAGGGCTGGTCGTCCTCGCCGCGTCCGCCTGCTCCGCGCCCACGGCGCCCCGGTCGGCTACCAGCCCGTCGGCCACGCCCACCGGTCCGGCCGTCCTGCCCGCGCCTACCGGCGACCATCCGGTCGGCACCACCATCCTGTATGTGAACGACACCTCCCGCCCCGATCCGTGGAACCTCGACGTCCAGACCAGGGAGCTCAAGGTCACCCTGTGGTACCCGACCGAGCAGGAGGACGGGGAGCGGGCGCCGTACATGACGCCGAAGGAGTCGGAGCTCTTCCTGAGGGGCTCCGAGATCGCGGGCGTGCCGTCCGACACGCTGAGCAAGACGCGGACGAACGCCATCGAAGACGCCGAACCCGCAGGGGAGAAGCTTCCGCTGGTGGTGCTGTCCCCCGGCTTCACCAATCCGATGATCACTCTCACGTCCCTGGCCGAGGACCTGGCCAGCCGCGGGTACGTCGTGGCCGGCATCGACCACACCTACGAGAACTACGCCACCATCTTCCCCGGCGGGCGGGTCGCCGAATGCCTCGCCTGCGACAGCGACACCGACCCGGGCTTCGGCACCAGGGTGGTCCAGGGACGGGCGGCCGACGTCTCCTTCGTACTCGACCAGCTCCCATCGAAGTGGGACGGCGCCAGTCTGATCGACCGCTCCAAAATCGCGATGGCAGGCCAGTCGATGGGCGGGGCCAGCGCCATGGCGGCCATGCTGAAGGACTCCCGCGTGCGCGCCGGCATCGACATGGACGGCACTACCTACGCCCGCATCCCCAAGAGCGGGTTCTCCCGGCCGTTCATGTTCCTGGGTTCGCCGCAGCACACCCCCGGCAGCCGCGACAATTCATGGGACCGCGACTGGAAGCTGCTGACCGGGTGGAAGCGCTGGCTCGTGCTGTCGGGCGCGGAACACCAGTCCTTCACCGACGGCCCGCTGATGGCGGGCGCCCTCGGCGTCAAGCCTGCCTACGGCGTTCTGCCCGCGGCGCGCGTCGCCGAGCTCACCCGCACCTACGTGGCAGCCTTCCTCGACCAGCACCTGAAGTCCAAGCGGCAACCCCTCCTGGACAAGCCATCCTCGCGCTACCCCGAGGTCAAGTTCTGCCCCGCGACCTGCGGCCAGTCCTGAGGCCCGGCGAACCCTGACGCCATCAGGGGATGCTGACATCTTGGGCAGGGAGCTCTGAGGCCCCACCGGCCGACACCCCGGAGCGGTTCAGCGCGACCACCGGCCAGGCCGTCTTCTGTAACGAGCAACCCCAGCCGGCTCGGCCCGGCGCATGGGCCCCTTGCCAGCAGCCCTCGATCCCAACGCGGTCACCGGGCGGGCCGACGGCTTCTCCGCCCAGTGCACCGGCTGGCCGCCGCCGGTGCACCAATCCGTTCCGCGCGTACCCAACCATGCCACCGAGCTCGAGTCGTACTACAACACGGGCCCCATCGCTAACGGCTGCGACGGACCGAGCTGGTCCTCCATGCCGCGCTCGTAGCTGCGCCGCAGCTGGCCTAGGTTGCCGAAGTAGACCGCGCGGGCCAGTCCGTTGCGGCCCTCGCCGACATTCAGCTGAGCGCCCATCATCCGCCGGTAGTCCTCCAGATGGGCCACGTGCAGCAGGTGCATCGACTTGAAGATCCGCCCGTAGTGCGCGAACGCGCGCCCCAGGCTGGTAGTGCGGCCCTCGGCCGTCATCATCCGGATCAGGTCATAAGCCCGCACCTGATTGGTGACCAGCGACCCGGCGACCTGAAGCATGTCCGGCCAATGCTGCTTGATCGCCACGACGTTCTCCCGGTACCCAGCAGAGCACGGATCTCGCGTGCGTGCTCATGCTGGGTCGGCAACCGCTCCCGGTAGTGCTTGATACAGGAGGGGGGCCATCTCCATTCATGATCTCGCATCTAGGAACGCGCCGTCCACGACCGGAGCTTGTCGGGGTTACGCACCACCCAGATGTGCTTGATCCGGTCGCCCTCGACATCGAACGCCACCACCGTCACGATGGCGCCGTCCTGCTCGGCCACCAGGCCGGGCCTGCCGTTGACCGTCCGCTCCAGGACCGTCAGGTCGCGTTGCCTGCCGGCGAGGTTGACCAGCGAGCGCACGATCTGCGCGGCGCCCTCGATCGGGCGGAGCATGGTGCCGACCCGGCCGCCGCCATCGGCGATCACCGTGGCGTCGGGGTCGAGAAGCGCGATGAGGGCGTCGATGTCCTTGGCCTCCCAGGCCCGCTTGAACTCCCTGACGACGCGGGCCTGCCGTACCGCCGGAGTCGCGGGAACCTGCGCCGCGCCGATGCGGCGGCGGGCCGAGAAGGCCAGTTGGCGACATGCCGCGGGCGTACGGCCGACGATCTCGGCCACTTCGGCGAAGGAGTAGCCGAAGACGTCGTGCAGGATGAACGCGACGCGCTCGGCCGGAGTCATCGATTCGAGCACGACGAGGAAGGCCATGTTGACCGATTCGTCGAGCGTGACCCGGTCGGCCGGGTCGACGGTGATGCTGCCCGGCCGCTCGCTGTTCCACTCCGTGAGGTCGGGCAGCGGCTCGGGAATCCACTCGCCCACGTAGCTCTCGCGCCGAACCCGTGCCGAACCGAGCAGGTCGAAGCAGATCCGGGTGGCGACCTTCGTCAGCCAGCCGCCGGGGGATCCGATGGCCTCTTGCTGCGCCGGGGACATGGAGTACCAGCGGGCGTAGGTCTCCTGGACGACATCCTCGGCCTCGGCCATGGAGCCGAGGAGCCGGTAGGCGACATTGATCAGCAGAGCCCGTTCGCTCATGATCGCGCTCACGCCTGGATCCGGGGTGGTCATTGGGTGCCGCACTTCCTTCCTCGTCTCCGCCTTCATCAGTACGACGAGGCAACGGCGCGGAATGTCAGGTCGGCGCGTCGCCTGACATTCGGCCGGGGTGCGTCGTCGTACTGGTGGGACACCCCGCGCCGGCGCAGGCTAATGCCTCACAACACCGCTGTGATCGAGAAGGGAACCTCGCCATGTCCAACAACAAGGTCGTCGTCATCGGTGGCGGTTACGCCGGAGCGCTCGCGGCCAACCATCTGCGGATGCGTGCCGACGTCGACATCGCCCTGGTCAATCCCCGCCCGGAGTTCGTCGAACGGGTCCGGCTGCACCAGTTCGTGGCCGGCACTGGCCAGGCCACCGTGGACTACGGCACGCTACTGGGCGAGGGCGTCCGGCTGGCCGTCGACAGCGCCGCGGTCATCGACACCTTCGCCCGCACGGTGCTCCTGGCGTCCGGCCGCACGCTGGACTACGACTACCTGATCTACGCGGTTGGCAGCACCGCGACGATACCGCCGTCGGTGCCCGGCGCCGCCGAGTTCGCGTACGGCATCGCCGAGTTCGAGTCCGCGCAGCGGCTGCGCACCAGGCTGGAGGAGCTGCCCCTCGACGCTCCCATCACCGTGGTCGGCGGCGGGTTGACCGGCATCGAGACGGCCGCCGAGCTGACCGAGCAAGGACGCGCGGTCACGCTGGTGTGTGGCCGGAGCCTGGCTCCGTCATTCAGCCCGTCAGGCCGCCGGGCCGTGGCCAGGTGGCTGTCCCGGCACGGTGTCGCGGTGCTCGAGGATGCCATGGTCAGCGAGGTTCGGCCGGACGCGCTCGTCTTCGCCGGCGGCGCGGCGCGTACGAGCGCGCTGACCATCTGGGCGGGCGGTTTCGGTGTGCCGGAGCTGGCGGCCGCGAGCGGGCTGCAGACCGACGAGCTCGGCCGGCTGCTCACCGACGAGACGCTGACCAGCATCGACGACGACCGCATCGTCGCGGCCGGCGACGCCGCCGCTCCGTCGGGGCGGCCGCTCCGGATGAGCTGCTACGCCGCCGGGCCGCTCGGGGCGCAAGCCGCCAACACCGTGCTGAGCCGCATCGCCGGGACCGAACCGGCGGTGATCAGCCTGGCCTTCTCGGGGGCGTGTGTCAGCCTCGGCCGGCGCATCGCCGTACGGCAGATCGCCCACAAGGACGACACCGCGATGAACGCCTACGTGGGCGGCCGTATGGGTGCGGCGATCAAGGAGTTCACCTGCAGGTTCGCGGTGACGAGGATCCGCCGCGAGGCCAGCAAACCGGGTTCGGCCATGTGGCTGAAGGGCGGCCCGCGCCTCGAACAGCCGGCGCCCGCGGTGTGAGGGGTCTGACGCTCGATGAGAAGGCGTCGCCTGACATTTCCGGCTGTTGTTTCGTCGGACTAATGAGACACCAGGGCGACAATCAACCATAAAGGAGTGCTCATGTTCGCTGCCTACGTCACGGTCACCATCTTCGCCTCGCTGCTGTACGGCAGCGCAGCCGTGGTCTACCTGATCGGACACGAGTTTCCCAAGGCGCAGGCGGACATGAAGCGCTTGCCACGGTCGTGGGTGCCGGTGTTGGGCATGATGCTGGCGGCGGGCTCTCTGGGGTTGCTGGGCGGGTTCCGCGTGCCGATGCTGGGGACACTCGCTGCGAGCGGCCTCGTGCTGTACTTCGTTGGCGCGCTTCTTGCACACCTGCGAGTGGGTTCCCGCAAGCTCGCGAATTGGGCGGGATTCTTTGCCACCGCTGTTGCCGCGCTGGCCGTGAACCTCGCCTACAACTGGGCGTGATCCTGGAGACCGGGGTTGAGAAACAGAGGTCGGCGCGCACGCCGCAGACGGACCCTTTCGCCTTGGACGACCGCGAGCCGTCCAAGGACATCCGTCATCTCCCGGGGCGGCTCTGTGCCTGCCGATAATGCCATCCCCGCAGGTCATGTGGCTTGCACCGGTGATCCTTGCGAATGGGGTCAAGAAGGGGCGACCCCCATGCCTCATCGGCGATCCCGGAACCGGCAATTCGCACCTGCTCATCGCCCTCGGAACAGAGGCCGCCATGAAGGGCTACCGGGTCCGGGGCTGCGGAGGAACTGCTGATTCCTGAGCCAGACAAGGTCCTGCGGGTCGATGACCAGCAGAAAGACTCTGCTGCCGCCTCCTCGGGGAGCGGGCCAACGGTGATGCCCAAGCGCCGTGACGGGCGCAGCCTGCCGCCGGTGTGATGGGTCACATCGCGCCGGATAGGGCAGCGGCCAGTCGCGTGGCCTGTTTCGCCTGGGGCGTGCTCCCGGGCCGGTACTGCCGCGCCTGTTACACCTTCGGCCAGCTCCACCAGGTCAGCGAGTGCACCTGCTGCCACCGCGCCTGGCCCCGCCCTTGGGGCTGGGCCTGCTGCTGCGTGAGCTGTCAGCCCTGCCCGTGCGCCAAGTCCTGACGGGCCTGACCACCACCGAACGTGCCACGCTGGCTGGGCTGTTCACCCTGATGCGCTCGGGCCGCGGTTTCGTCGCCGACATGCTTCCCGTGCTCGACTGCGCCGGACAAGCCGACCAGTCCGCGCTGGTCATCGCCACCCGCCTCGACAGATCGGCGCCCTTCGCCTACGCCGAGTCCCTGGCTTCGACCATGCCGAACGCCGAACTGGTGGACACCCAGGCCGACAGCCACATGATCTGGTTCGGCCCTGACCGCCCCGCATCGCCGCGAAGATCCGCGAATTCCTCGCCACCGGCTGAAGCAGCCATCGCTTCGGGAGTCTCAGGCTATCCGCTCACACGAAAATGCACCCCGGCCGGGGCTGAGCGCATCGACCTCGGCCAGGCGGGATCGGCGGGTTGGGTCAGCCGCTCTGCTGGTGCCAGCGGTCCAGCAGAGCGGGCAGCTCACCGAGCAGAAAGTCGTAGAAGGCGTGCATCTGCGCCAGGCGCTGACGGGCAGGATCGCCCTCGTCGGTGGCGGCGATTCCGGCGGCCGCGGCTTGGAGCATGGCCTGGATGACGGTGTTCTGGCTGGTGAACAGGGTGGCCCAGGCGTCGTCGCGGAGCCGGTAGTGCTCGCGGCGGCTGCCGGGTGAGGGCAGGCGTTCGATCAGGCCGACCGTCAGCAGGGATTTGATCGCGCCGGAGACCGAGCCCGCGCTGGCCTCCAGCCGCTCGGCGATCTCGCCTGCGGTGACGCTGTCCTGGTCGGTGAACAGGAAGATCGCCAGGGTGCGCGCGGACATGCGCTGGAGCCCGCCTTCGATCAGGGTCAGGGCCAGCCGTTCGGCCGCCTGCCACTGCTCATGCCTGTCGTTCACATGTGCCTCCTTGCGGAAGCAGAATATCGAATACACCGAGAGTTCAGAAATTTCTGAAAAGTCGGTATAGTTCTCGTATCGGCCTCTCGCGGGAGGTTCGATGGTGTGCCGGGAAGCCTGGTCGGCGATGTGACAGCTCATCTACGTCGACAGGAAGGTGACCGGCCATGACCCTGCTCAGCCGCTTGTACGGCGTGCGCCCCGCCCTGCGTCACCGGGTGCGCGTGCGGCGCAACGTGGAGATCCCGGCCGCCGATGGTGTGCGGCTGCTGGCCACGCACTACTACCCGGCGGGCCAACGACGTCCGCCGCTCGTGCTCTTGCGCAGCCCGTACGGCCGCGGCAACGCCCTGGACCGGCTCCCTGCGATGCTGGCCGAGCGCGGCTACCAGGTGCTGTACCAGAGCCTGCGCGGCACGGCCGGATCCGGGGGCCGCTTCGACGGGTTCGTCATCGACCCGGCCGACGGCGACGGAACGCTGAGCTGGCTGCGCGCCCACCCACGCTTCGGCCGCAACCCCGGCGCCGGCGAACCCCTCGCGACCGGGCGAGACCTGCGCGCCTCGGAACACGAGATCTTCCACGACCACCAGCACCCGTCAGCCCTCTGGCTGCCCCTCATCCCAGGAGCGTCATGAAACTGCTTGTCCTCGGCGGCACCCACCACGTCGGCCGCGCTGTCGTGGAGACCGCGCTGCAGCGCGGCGATGAGGTGAGCACGCTCAACCGCGGGCTCAGCCGCGACCCCGCTCCCGGGGTGCGGGCGCTCATCGCCGACCGCACAGAGCCTGAGTCCGTACGGCTGGCGCTGGGCCGCGAGGAGTGGGACGCGGTCATCGACACCTGGGCCTGGGCACCCCGAGTGGTGCGCGACAGCGCCCGCCTGCTGTCCGGCCGAACCGCGCACTACGGCTACGTCTCCAGCCGAGGCGTGCACCGCTGGCCCTGGCCCGCGCATGCGAACGAGCAGGCGCCCCTGGTCGACGGCGACCCCGCCAGCACGGACGACGCCGACTACGCCGCGGCCAAGCGCGGCGGCGAACTCGCCGTCCTGGAATCCTTCCCCGGGCCGGCGCTGCTGGCCAGGGCGGGGATGATCCTGGGCCCGTATGAGGACGTCGGCCGCATCCCGTGGTGGCTGCGCCGCCTGGAGAAGGGCGGGCGCGTCCTGGCTCCCGCTCCGGCCCAGATGCCGCTGCAGTATCTCGACGTCCGGGATCTGGCCGCCTGGATGCTCCAGTCGGCCGAACGCGGGCTGAGTGGCGCCTTCACCACGACCGGCCCGCCGGGCGCGATCACCCTCGGGGACCTGCTCACCACGGCGCTGGAGGTCACCGGCTTCGACACCGAACTGGTGTGGGCCCAGCCGGAACTGCTCCTGCGGCACGGCCTGCCGCTCGGCATGGAGCTCGGGCTACGCCTGCCGGACGGCAGCGCGCCGAGCGGCATGCATGACGCCGACGTCAGCGCCGTCCTGGCCGAGGGGCTCACCACGCGCCCGATGCGCGACACCCTTGCCGACACCTGGACCTGGCTGCAGACCGAAGGCGACCCGACCCCCCGCGCCGACGCGCCCTCGCCCGACACCTGGCTGGATGCCGCCGCCGAACAGCGGCTTGTCGACCAGCTCTCACGTTAAGGAAGAACTCCCTTTCATGCGCGCCATCATCATCGGAGCCGGCATCGCCGGCCTGGCCACCGCCCTGCGCCTGCACCAGATCGGCTGGGACACCCTCATCATCGAACGCGCCCCGGCCCGCCGTGGCGGCGGCTACGCCGTCACCTTCGGCGGCATCGGCTACGACGCAGCCGAACGCGTGGGCATCCTGCCCGACCTGCTCAAGAAGGGCTTCATCACCGACGAACTCGTCTACCACAAGCCGAACGGCGAACGCCGCTTCTCCCTCGACCGCGCCACCATCGCCGCCACCACCGGCCCCCGCTCGATCACCATCCTGCGCGGCGACCTGGAAGCCGTCCTGTACGAAAAGGTCGAGGGCCACGCCGAGATCCGCTTCGGCGCCAGCCTGACCGCCGTCGACCAGGACGAGCTCACCGTACGCGTGACCTTGACCGACGGCAGCATCGAGGAAGGTGATCTGCTGATCGGCGCCGACGGCCTGCACTCGGCCACCCGCGCCCTGCTGTTCGGCCCGGAAGAGGACTTCCTGCTCGACCTGGAGCACAAGGTCGCCGTCTACATGCTCGACAAGTGCCCCGCCACCATCGCCACCGGCGCCACCGGCACCCTGTCATCCAGCGGCCGCACCGCCGCGGTCATCAGCATCCCCGACGGCCGCAACGTCGCTTTCTTCGGCTACCGCACAAGCCACGCCCGCCCGGGCGAAGACGTGGCCACTGAACTGCAGCGCGTCTACGGCGACCTCGGCTGGGTCATCCCCGAAGCCCTCGCCGGCCTCCAGCGGGCCGATTCGGTCTACTTCGACACCATCAGCCAGGTGGTCGCACCGTCCTGGAGCAAAGGCCGCGTGGTCCTGCTGGGCGATGCCGCCTGGTGCGTCACCCTGTTCGCCGGGTACGGCTCCTCCCTTGCCGTCGGCGGCGCCGACAGGCTCGGCACCGAACTGGCGGCCCGCCCCGGCGACATCCCCGCCGCGCTGGCCGCGTGGGAGGCGGCCATCCGGCCCGAGGCCGAGCGTAAGCAGAAACTCGGCCGCCGGGTCAAGGGCGTCTACGCCCCCACCAACCCGCTCCTGCTGTGGCTGAGCCTGCTACCGCTGCGCTTGGCCGCGCTCCCGCCGGTGCGCCGCTACATGACCCGCCGCTTCATCAAGGGCTGAGCCGCCTGGCTGTCTGGCCGAGCGGGCCGGCCCTCCGCTCCCGAACGTGGCCCCCCCAAAGCAGGAATTGATCTTTGGTGGGCGCCTTCGAGGGCCTGTCGGGATTAGACCGTCTGCCGACACTCCACCGGGAAACTACGAGGTCGCAGGTGGTGAGCCCGCTCACGCGCGTCCGGCCCCGCGATCCCGATCGTGATGCGCTCATCGGTCGCGTGATAACTGGTCAGAGACGGAAGGCGTGCCGACCGAGCTCCAGGCCGCAGCCGGGCCGCAGCCGGACGGCGTCCGTCCCGGCCGGACGGCGTGACGCGGAGCCGGCCGGACCAGGAGGAGAAGTCAGGCGAGCGCGCGGAAGAAGGCGCGCACGTCGGAGACGAGCAGGTCGGGCGCCTCCAGGGCGGCGAAGTGGCCGCCGCGGTCGAACTCCGTCCAGCGCACCACGTTGTGCGCCTGCTCGGCGAGCGGGCGCACGGAGAAGTCGGTGGTGAACACCGCCGCGGCCGTGGGCACGGTGCCCCGCTCCCTGGGCCGCCACATGCCCGGGTCGTTGAACCGCTCGAAGTAGGTGTGGGCGGCCGAGCCGGCCGTGCCGGTGAGCCAGTAGACGCTCACGTCGGTGAGGATCCGGTCGCGGTCGACCGCGTCCTCCGGCAGCTTGGCCGCCGGGTCGGTCCACTCGTAGAACTTCTCCACGATCCAGGCCAGCTGCCCCGCCGGGGAGTCGAGCAGGGCGTGGGCGATGGTCTGCGGCCGGGTGCCCTGCATCTGCATGTACGCGCCGGAGCGTTCCTGCCACCGCTCCATGCCGGCCAGCCGCTCGCGTTCCACCTCGTTGAGCGACGCCATCACCGCCGGATCGCCCGTCGGGAACGTGAGCAGGGCGTTGACGTGCACTCCGATGACCCGCCCGGGCGCGGCGCGGCCCATCAGCGGGGCGATGAACGCGCCGACGTCGCCGCCCTGCACGCCGTAGCGCTCGTAGCCGAGCCGGGTCATCAGCTCGGTCAGCGCCGAGGCGGTGCGGCCGTCGGTCCAGCCGGTGCCGGGCAGCGGACCGGAGAAGCCGTAGCCGGGCAGCGACGGGATCACCAGGTGGAAGGCGTCGGCGCGGTCGCCGCCGTGCGCCACCGGGTCGGTGAGCGGGCCGATCAGGTCGAGGAACTCCACGACGGAGCCCGGCCAGCCGTGCACGAGCATCAGCGGGGTGGCGTCCGGCTCGGCTGACCGTACGTGCATGAAGTGCACGTTCGCGCCGTCGATGGTGGTGGTGAAGTGCGGGTGGGCGTTGAGCTCCGCCTCGTGCCTCCGCCAGTCGTAGCCGTCGGCCCAGTGGGCGGCCAGCTCGCGCAGGTAGGAGGTCGGCACGCCGCGCTCCCAGCCGGTGCCCGGCAGGTCGGGGGCCCATCGGGTGCGGGCCAGCCGCTCGCGCAGGTCGTCGAGGTCGGCCTGGGGGATGTCGATCCGGTACGGCCGGACGGTGCTGTCGTTGGTCATGCCACGACCGTAGAAGCCATTGGTGTCAGGTTCTGGCACCAATGGCGGGCAGAATGGGACGCATGCTGGAGACCTCGGCGCGTCTGCTGCGTCTGCTGTCGCTGCTTCAGGCGCGGGGAGACTGGACCGGCGCCGAGCTGGCCGAGCGGCTTGAGGTCGGTCTGCGGACCGTGCGGCGCGACGTCGAGCGGCTGCGCGAGCTGGGCTATCCGGTCGACGCCACGCCCGGGGCGGCGGGCGGCTACCGGCTGGGCGTGGGCGCGGCCCTGCCGCCGCTGCTGCTCGACGACGAGGAGGCGGTGGCGGTCGCGATCGGGCTGCGCACGGCCGCCACCGGCAGCGTGGCCGGGCTGGAGGAGAGCTCGGTACGGGCGCTGGCCAAGCTCCAGCAGGTGCTGCCCGCGCGCCTGCGTCACCGGGTCAGCGCCTTCGAGGCCGCCACGGTCGCGCTGACCGGGCCCGTACGGGGTGGCTCCGGCGTGGCCGCCGACCTGCTGGCCGTGATCGCCGGGGCCTGCCGCGACCACCGCCGGCTGCGGCTGCGCTATCCGGGGCGCGAAGGCGTGACCGTGCGGACCGTCGAGCCGCATCGCCTGGCGCACACGCCGCGCCGCTGGTATCTGCTGGCCTGGGACGTGGACCGCGCCGACTGGCGGACCTTCCGCGTCGACCGGATCGAAGGCCCGCTCGGGCCGCCGGGCGCCCGCTTCACCCCTCGCACTCCGCCCCAGGAGGACGTCGCGGCCTACGTGTCACAGGCCATCTCCTCGGCGCCCTACCGCTACCGGGCGCGCATCCTGTTCCACGCCCCGCTGGAGGCCGTGGCCCCGCGCACCTCACCCGCGGCCGGACGGCTGGAGCGCCTCGGCGCCGGTGCCTGCGTGCTGCACACCGGGTCCAACTCGCTGGAGGAACTCGCCCTGTACGTCGCCGTCAAGGGCTTCGCGTTCGAGGTCCTCGACCCGCCCGACCTGCTGCCGGTGCTGCGTGCCCTGTCCGCCCGCCTGCTGGCGGCGGCGGGCTCAGGTGCGGGCGGCGAAGTCCTTGGCCTCCTGGCCGTGCACGATGAGCGCGTACAGGACGACCACGTCGATCGCGATGACGGCCAGTGACCACCACGGGTTGACCGTGATCCAGGTGAGCTGGGTGAGCGCGTTGAGCATCACGAGGACGACCGCCGCGATGCGCGCCCAGATCTGCCCTCCGAAGACGGCGACGCCCGCGACGACGAGCAGCACACCGAGCGCGAGGTGCACCCAGCCCCACCCGGTGACGTTGAACAGCAGCAGCCGCCTGGCCGTCTGGACGTAGATGTCGCCGCTGAAGATGGCGTAGAGGCCCGAGATCGCGTTGAACAGGCCCGACATGATCATCATGAGGCCCGCGAACCACACCCAGCCCACCCAGCCGGTGATGTGCTGCTGCCGTGTTTGATAGGTCATGACGAAATCCCCCCGAAGACGGGCCCATCACGCTCTCCGTGGATGGCGTGACAAGCCGGACCATGTTCCGACAGTACTGATGTGAGTGCGTCCAAGACTTTTGGCGAGGTAAATGTTGTTACTGGGGGTTTTTGTGCTCTCTGTGATGGCTCTGGCGGGGCCGTTTCTGGTACGTGCGCCTCGGTGGGCGGCAGATGCTCTGGATGGTGATCAGCCGCCCGGGCCCCGCTGACGTCGTTGTAGCCGACCGTGGCCATCGTCGCGATCGGTGTGACGCAGCGAGGTCGATGCGTTTGTCCAGGCCGGTGAGCGGGGTGCGGGTGGCTGGTGTGGTTTCCGTGGGTTCCGCGGAGGCGGGTGGGCGTTCCGGCCGACCGCGATTGCCCGGGGTCTGGTGCTTTTGGCCTTCGGCCTTGTTGCGGGCGCGGGGGTAACTGGCACGGTCTTAAGTCGGCCGGAACGCCCACC
>NZ_JBEZFS010000067.1:0-16632 GCF_040649575.1 Nonomuraea sp. NPDC048916 | reverse complement strand
ATACCGCTACATCCCAGCGTAAATGTCGTTTGCAGCCTAAAGCGTGTCACTAGGCATTTCCGGTGATTCCGCTAGGCGTGCGGACCGTGACCTGCGCGTACACGCTCATCATGCCCCCAGACTCCCGATGATCTGTCGAACCCGGGACCCAGCGCGTACTTTTGGGACCGCGAGGAGCGTAGGGTCGAGATCAGGAGAAGAACGACACATCGGCCGGGCAACCTTCCGCCGGTTCAGGCACCAGGCGTCGCCCAAGATTCCGGGGCGGCATCCACCAGTCCACGGCAGCGCAGGCAATCCCATCGTCGTCACCGCCGCCCCCTGACGACCAGGGGCATGGAGTCCACAGCGGGCGACGGGCACCGTCGCGGCCATGGTCATCGCTTCACGATCGCCTACCAGCGTCGGCGACCACTGGACCGGCCGCCCGGAAACCCTTCCGGCAGGCAGGACGGCGAGCCGGTTGGCGCAGCAAGGAACGCCGCCATGTACGGCACCGACCATGCTCAGACCAGACCGCGGGAAACCGGCCCTGCCGGCCATATGAACGGCCCCGCACAGGCGCGGCACAACCCGGCCGAAGACGACTACCGGATCGCCGCCGACCTGCACGATATCCTGATCAACCAGATCTTCACCGTCAGCCTGGACCTGCACGCCGCCCTCACCCTCACCGGCGACACCCACGCTAAAACGCGCATCAACCGCGCCATCTGCGGGCTGGACCACGCCATCACCGGCCTCAGACGCACCTTGTTCGACCTCGGCCGGCACACCTCACCCACCCACGAGAACCCGCCCTCGGACCTGGCTGGAAGCGGATAGAGGCACTCGTGCCCAACATGGGCGAGCCCGGCAGACCGCCGGGCTCGCCCCGTACCGGCGAGCCCGGCGACTCGTCCGCGAGCCACCTCGAAGGGCTCGACACCGCCGCCCGCAAGGGCAACCACGGCGGCCGTCCCGCCGTCATCGCCGACGACGATCCGCACCGTGCCGCGGCGCCGCGCGGCCTGGCGAAAAGGGCGGGTTCGTTGGATTCTGCCCCCTTGCTCCTGGGACCCCAAGACCTCCCCGGCTTGGTCAACGCGAGGATCCTGGAGCACGCCGCTCGCAACGCGGGCTCCGGTCTCGTGGGCGGCCCGGGGCGCCGGCCGGGCGGCAGGGGTAACCACACGGTGTCGTCACGGTAAGTAATTACTTCATTACTGTTCGTGCATGATGGGTCCGTCCCGTGGCGAGCGGGCGGAAGCCTCGCCTGGAGTCTCCAGGCCGAGGCCGTCCGGCGCTTCGGGGCTGCCGAGCAGCACGTCGATCCTGAAGGAGCACCATGAAGCGAATCCTCCTCGTCCCCGCCCTCACGGCCGGGATCATCGCCCTCACCGCCGGCGCCGCCTATGCCTCGCAGTACATCGCCTACGAAGGCCCGGGCTTCACCGGCCGATCCGTCCTCATCGACGCGTGCGGCCCGTCCAACATCCCGTTCCACGGCTCCTACAAGTGGTTCGGCGACGGGCAGGCCGGGCGTATGTACAACCAGCCCAACACGCAGGGGCCGATGCACTTCAGGCTGCCCGCCGACGACGGCGCGGAGCAGCGGACCCCCGTCGGCTGGCAGAGCATCTTCATCGAGTGCTGAACCCGGCACGCGGGGGGCGGTCCTGAGCGGTCGAGCGCGCAAGCCGCGCGACGGCACAGGGCCGCCCCCCGCGCTGTGCCGCCGGTGATCCGGCCCCCGCCTGCCGTCCGGACCACGCGCGGCGGGACATGATTTCGGGTGACAAGGTGATGCGCACGGGCACGGCCTCCAGCACACTGCCAGCAGGACGCCCCTGAGCCATGAGGAGCGTCCTGGCGCGAACCGGGAGGCGCGATGTCCAGACTCGTGATCGGCGTGGTGCTCGCGGCGGCGCTGGCCGCCGGGTGCGGTGACGGTCCGCCCTCCCCCGGTCCGCCCTCCCCCGGCGCGTCCTCCCCCGGCTCTTCGGCGGTGGTGACTCCGCAGGGGGCTTCGGCGGGCTGCGCGGCCGGCCCGGCGCTGGCGCGCGGCGAGCACCTGATGCCCTTCGGCGGGCTGCGACGCCGATTCCTGCTGTCGCTGCCCGCCGGGCCGGGCCCGCACCCGGTCCTGCTCAACCTGCACGGCCTGGGCTCCAACGCGGTCGAGCAGGCCGTCTACAGCCGGCTGCCCGAGGTGGGGGCGCGGCGCGGCTACGTCGTGGCGACTCCGCAGTCGGCCGAGGGCAGGCTCGGCTGGACCCTGCCGCACACCGGCGGCCCCGACGACACCGGTTTCCTGGGCGCGCTGCTGGACCGGCTCGAACAGGGCCTGTGCGTCGACCGGCGCCGCCAGTTCGCCGCCGGCATGTCGCTCGGCGCGGGCATGTCGGCCGGGCTGGTGTGCGCCATGAACGGCCGCCTGGCCGGCGTCGGCCTCGTCGCCGGGGCCAACATCGTGCGGCCCTGCGACGCCCCGCGGCCGACGACGATCATCGCCTTCCACGGCGTCGCCGACCAGATCGTCCCCTACGAGGGCGGCACTCCCCTGCGCCTCGCCTCCGAGAGGCTGCGCCGGTTGGGCGAACTGGTCAAGCTGCCGCCCGTCGAACAGGCCGCCGGCGGCTGGGCGCGGGCGCTCGGCTGCGCCGGCCCCGCCGACACCACCCCCGCGCGCGGGATACGGCTGCGCGGCTGGAAGGACTGCCGCGGCGGCGTGACCGTGCGGCTCTACACCGTGCGCGGCGGCGGCCACACCTGGCCCGGCGCGAGGGACGTGCCCCGGCTGGGCGCCACCACCCGCGCGCTGGACGCCACCGGCGCCATCCTCGACACCTTCGACGCCGCGCCACCCCGCTGAAGGCCCGCTCCGCTGAGGACACCGCCCCGTCCCGCTGAAGGCGCCGCACCATCCCACGGTGGAGGCGGATTCGGGCCTACCGGCGGGGCCCGGCACCCTGTAAGACAGGCTCGGGGCCCCTGAACAGAACGGTTCGCACATCATGAGCGACGACGTACGCATCATCCTGGAGGCCGTGCCGCGCGCCGGCCTGACCGCGGAACGGCTGCGCCAGGCCGTGGCCGAGCATCCCGGCGTGCTGGCCGAGCTCGACGTCGCCGACCCGGCCGGGCTCCTCGTGCCGCACGCCGCCGCGCTCGGGCACGACCCGGGTGACAACGCGGCGTTCCGCGCCTGCGTGTTCGACCCCGTCGGCAACCGCTCCGTCGAGCTGCGCGGCACGCTGGACCGGCCCGAACGCGCCGAGGTGCGGCCCAGTTCCTTCACCCCGCCGCCCAGCAGCGGCGAGCTGACCGCGGCCGCCGCCATCCTGCGCGCCGACCCGGGCTTCCCGGCCGGCGACGGCATCGTGGTCTACCGGCCGATGCCGCCGCTGGCCGACCTGGAGAACCCCGACGGCACCACCGTGCGCCGCCCCACCCTCGGCGTCTACACACCCGGCGACCCCACCGGGCTGCGTCACCGCATCGTCGCCATCGACATCATGGGCCGGTCCGTCGACTGGAAACCGGCCGGGATCAACGTGCGCATGCACCACGACTGCGAGGACAGCGTCCCGGTGGGCGTCGACGCGCTCACCGACCACGGCGGGCCCGATGTGGTGCGGGTGAGGGTCGTACGCGGCGGCACCGAGCTGTGGGACCTGCTCGTCGTGCGGCCGCGCGCCTCGGCGCCGCAGAACCCGGGCGTCGGCAGCGGCGTGGAGCTGCGCAACGTCCGCTATCGCGGGCGGCTCCTGCTGCGCCAGGCGCATGTGCCCATCCTGAACGTCGAGTACGAGGAGGGCACCACCTTCCGCGACGACGTCAGCGCCGAGACCCGTTTCTCGGCCACCGGCGCCGACCCGGTCGGCTGGGGGTGGCGGGTGTGCGGCAGCTCGCCGCGCACGATCCTGGAGCGGCCCCACACCGACGCCGGCAACTTCCAGGGCGTCGCCTTCCACCACGACGGCGAGCGGCTGCGGATCGTCAGCGAGCTGCAGGCCGGCTGGTACCGCTACGCCAACGACTGGCGGCTCGGCGACGACGGCACCGTCCAGCCGAGGTTCGGGTTCGCCGCCACCGCCAACCCGATGACCTGCCAGGTGCACCGTCACCACGCCTACTGGCGCTTCGACTTCGACATCGAGGGCGCCGCCAACGACGTGGTGGAGCAGTTCGACGAGGGGCCGATCAGCCCCGATCCGGTGCCGATCATCCGCGAGACGTCCCGCAGGCGCCGGGCCGGCCGCTTCTGGCAGGTGCGCGACAAGTCCTCCGGCCGCGGCTACCGGATCCATCCCGGGCCCTTCGACGGCACCGCCGATGCCTACGGCGTGTCCGACCTGTGGTTCCTGCGCCACCACCCGGCCGAGCTCGACGACGGCAACCCCGGCCCCCGCGACCGGGCCGCGCTCAACCGGTTCGTCAACGGCGAGAGCATCAACGGCGCCAACGTGGTCGTCTGGTACGCCGGCCACTACTACCACGACCAGGCCCACCCGCAGCCGCACCAGGGCGAGCTGATCGGGCCCGAGCTGATCCCGATCTGAGGCTAGGCTTGGCCGCCATGAGCCAGGTCAGGAGTCAGGTGGGAGAGACGACGGCGCGGGCGCTGCTGCGCAGGCTGGCCGTCGAGCAGGCCGAGTGCCGGGTGCCGTCGCTGGTCGCGGCGATCGTGCGTGACGGGCACACGGCGTGGTTCGGCGGCCGCGGGCAGGTGGGCGGCGCCGCGCCGACGGCCGGCACGCAGTACCGGCTGGGGTCGATCACCAAGTCGCTGGTGGCGGCCGTCGTCATGCGGATGCGTGACGAGGGCCTGCTCGACCTGCTCGACCCCGTCGGCAAGCACCTGCCGCAGGCGCCGGCCGGTGAGCTGACCGTCGCGCAGTTGCTGTCGCACACCGGCGGGCTGACCGCCGAGCCGCCCACCGGCTGGTGGGAACGCACCCCCGGCATCCCGGTCGACGACCTGCTGTCCCGGCTCGGCCCCGGTGACGTCAAGCACCGGCCCGGCCGCCGCTTCCACTACAGCAACGTCGGTTTCGCGCTGCTCGGCGAGCTGGTCGCGCGGCTGCGCGGCGTGCCATGGCTGAGTGCCGTGCGGGCGGAGGTCCTCGCTCCGCTCGGGATGGACGCCACCACCGCGCGTCCGCGCGCCCCGCACGCCACCGGCTACGCCGTCCACCCTTTCGCCGACGTGCTGCTGCCCGAGCCCGAACACGACGCCGGGGCCATGGCGCCCGCCGGGCAGCTGTGGTCGACCGCCGCCGACCTGGCCCGGTGGGCGGCGTTCGTCGCGGGCGACACCGCCGGCGTGCTGTCGCCCGACACCCTGGCCGAGATGCGCGAGCCCGCCACCGTCGACGACGGCGACGCCTGGACCGGCGGCTACGGGCTCGGGCTGCAGCTGACCCGGCACGCCGGGCGCCGGCTGGCCGGGCACACCGGGTCGATGCCGGGGTTCCTGGCCACCGTCTGGGCCGACCCCGACGACCGGGTCGGCGTGCTGTTCATGGCCAACACCACCTCCGGCCTCACCCGCACCCTGCTGACCGACCTGCTGGCCATCCTCGACGAGCACGAGCCGCGCCAGCCGGCCGAGTGGCGGCCCGAGGCCGCCGACCCCGGGCTGCTGGCCATGACCGGGCTGTGGCACTGGGGGCCGACGCCGTATGTCCTGCGGCTGCTGCCCGAGCGGGGCCTGTCGCTGGAGCCCGCGGGCGGCGGCGGCCGGGCCTCGCGGTTCGTGCCCCGCGAGGACGGCACCTGGCTGGGGCTCGACGGCTACTACGCGGGCGAGACGCTGCGCCTGGCACCCGACCATCTCGACCTCAACACGTTCATCTTCACCCGCACCCCCTACGACCCGGACGCGCCCGTGCCGGGCGGGGTCACCTCGTGGGAGCCGTGACCGGCCGCGGCCCCGCCCGGTGAGCTGTCAGCGGGACGGCCGGCCGCCAGATCGCGCAGCCGTCCGACCGGGGCACGGGGTGGCCCGGCGGCCGGCGGGCGCATGCCAGGCCGGCGGACCGCCTCACACCGTGCGCCGGAGCGTGCGGTGCACGGCCAGGCCGGCGAACACCACCGAGGCGGCTGTCAGGATGGCCGCCTCGGTCCACTGGAAGCGCCAGAACCGCGACGGCGGATGGAAGTAGACGGCGTAGCGGTAGCCCTTGCCGAACAGGCACCGCTGGTAGGCCTCCTGGTTCCGGTTGCTCTGCCCGGCATCCGGCCGGCGGGGGCAGACTCCGGCCGGTGACGCTGCGAGCTCCCGCCCGGCGGGATCGACCCAGGCGCCCGCGCCCACCAGCCGGGCGTCGGAGTCGTCCGGCATGGTGGTGCCCGACAGCACGGCCCGCGCCGGTTCGGCGTAGTGATCGCTGAGGCTGAACAGGGCGAACATCGTCACGGAGATCCCGGCCACGACCAGCGCCATCGCCGGGAGCGTGCGCCGCAGCAGCGCCCCGGCCGCAGTGCCCAGCATGAAGGCGTACAGCCACCACGCCGCCGGGGCCACGCCGACCATGTTGAAGATGCCGATGTTGCCGAACAGGTCCTGCCGGAGGAAGACCGGCCGCCACAGGCTCACCATCACCGCAAGCGCCAGGCCCGCGACGGTCACCAGGGCGCCGAGCACGGCGAGCTTGACCATCAGCCAGCGGCGGACGGAGACCGACTGCGTCCAGGCCAGCCTGTGCGTGCCGCGCTCGTATTCGCGGGCCAGCAGCGGCGCGCCCCAGAACGCGCCGACCAGCGCGGGGGCGACGAGCGGCATCCAGCCGAAGATCGTGTAGACCGCGTCGTAGCGGTCGGCGAGCGCCACCGCCACGTCCCAGCAGGCGGGCGCGGGGCCCGGGCAGCCGGGCGGTGCGTGACCGGCGAGGTAGAGTCTCGCCTCCACCGCCGAGCCGAGCAGCAGCAGGCCGAATGCGGCCAGCAGGGCGGCGGTGACGAGGAGCTGCGCCCGGTGCTGGCGCCAGGTCAGCCAGATCACGCGTCCACCTCCGACAGCGCGGGCAGCGCGGCCGCGTCCGGGCTGCCCAGGTAGGCCATCACCAGCTCCTCCAGTTCGGCCGGGCGGGCGTTCCACCGCGGGTCGGGCACGGGCGCGCCCCGCACCAGCAGCCGGGCCTGCCGGCCGGTGCGGCTCGCCTCGACCACCCGGGTCCTGGCCGCCAGGCCGTCGGCGAGTCCGGCCGGGCCGGTCAGCACGAGGTGCTCGGCGAGCAGGTCGTCGAGGTCGCCGCTGACCTGCACCCGGCCGCCGTTGAGCACGATGAGCCAGTCGCAGGTGTCGCGCAGGTCGGCGACGACGTGGGAGGAGAGCAAGACCGTCGTCGGATGGTCGGCTACCTCGGCCATGAGCGAGCGCATGACGTTGTGGCGGGCCAGCGGGTCGAGGTTGGCCAGCGGCTCGTCCAGCACCAGCAGGTCGGGGCGCGGGGCCAGCGCGAGGGCGAGCGCGACCTGCGCCTGCTGCCCGCCGGACAGCTTGGCGGTCTTGCGGTCCGGCGGGATGCCGAGGGCGGCCAGGCGGGCGGTGGCGTAGGCGTCGTCCCAGACGGGATTGAGTCGACGGCCGAAGGCGAGCATCTCGGCGACGGTGAACGTGTCGTACAGCGGCTTGTCCTGGGCCATGAAGGCCACCTGGCCGGTGATGCCGATCGACCCCGCGTCCGGGGTGATCAGCCCGGCGATCGCGTGCAGCAGCGTGGTCTTTCCGGCGCCGTTGGGACCCACCAGGGCGGCGATGCGGCCGGCCGGGAGGGCCAGCGAGCAGTCGCGCAGCGCCCAGGTGCGCCGGTAGCGCACTCCCAGGCCGGTCGTCCGCAGAGTGACGGTCACGCTATGCCTTCCCGAAAGCAGTCGACCATCGCCATGGCGAACAACGTCTCCATGTCGTCGCGGTCGAGGCCGGCCGCGTGCGCCCGCCGTACCCATCCGTCCAGGTCCCGGCGCAGAGCGGCGTGGTCGGCCAACCGGGCGCCGCCGATCGAGCGCTGGACGAAGGTGCCCAGCCCCGGTTTGCCCGCCACCAGGCCTTCGCGTTCCAGTTCGCGGTAGGCCTTGAGCACGGTGTTGGGGTTGATCGCCAAGGACTCGACCACCTCACGGGCGGTGGGCAGCTGGTCGCCCGGCCGTAGCGTGCCCAGGCGCAGAGCCTGTTTGACCTGGTGAACGAGCTGAAGGTACGTCGACACCCCCGACCCGCGGTCCAGATGGAACTCGATCACGCAGAAATCACCCTTTCACTAGATGAATACTTAAATAGTGATGTAGGTGATCTCCGGCTGTCAACACATCAGCATGGAGGCCGGGCGATGTTCGGGGTCTTGGGACGGTCAGCGGGTGTCCGGGAAGCGGTCCAGGACGCGGGTGCCGAAGCGCAGGCCCTCGACTCGCCGGGTAAGGGCGGCGCATTGGCCGCGATCTTGCGGGCCTTGCCGGGGGGCGGACAAGATAAGCGTCAAAGGGGCACGACGCGGGTCAGAGGCCCTATGGGCGTCTGAAGGACGATGCGCCGGATGGCCCGTTTCGGCGGACCTGCTTTTTTTGGTGTCACTCGTCGGCGATGAGGCCGTCGAGGGCGCGGATTTTGTCGTGCTCGGTGGACCAGGTGTGGATCCGGACGGTCTTCAGGCGGGCGTGCCCGAGCAGCTCGGCGACGGTGACCGGACTGCGATACGGCGGCTAACGGTGAGGTTGATCTTGCTTGGCTGAGCCGCGCCGAGCTGCGGGGGGGGGCGGCCTTTCAGTCGTGCGCGCCGCTGGTCATCGGCCTCGGCGGCGGGCGGCAGGATCGCGGCCGGCCACGTGATCGGCGACGGCGTCGACACCGGGACGCGCGTAGCGCTCCAGGGAGCGGACGGAGGCGTGTCGGGAGCGGGCGAGCAGGGTCGGGGTGTTGGTGCCGCGGCGGCGGGATGGCCGAGGTCCGCCAAGGAGAGTTCGGGGACCGCCGCGCCACGCCGCTGCTTGCCGACCGGAGGTTGCCTTCCGTGGGCGAGCCATGCCCAGGTGGGCGGTCGGGCTGAGCGATGGACCGCTTCGGGCGCCGCCGGGCGAGGGCCTATACGGCTTGGAACTCCTATAGCTTCGGCGAGCCGCCACTCAGTTGATCAATGGGTACGGCGGCGGGGTGCCAGGACCTCGGTGACCTTGGCGATGGCTTCGGCGCCGGGTTTGACGTAGCGCATGGCGGTGCGGGGGTTCTTGTGGCGGGTCTTGCCCATGATGAGCTGCAGCGGGATCTCGGCGTCGCCGAGGTGGGTGGCGGCGCTGTGGCGCAGCTGGTGCAGGTCGAGGTCAGCGTAGGTGTCCAGCAGGACGCGGGCGCGGTTGTAGCCGAGGCGAGCGCGGCCGGTGTGCGGGCAGATGTCGGCGGCCGCGGGTCGGCGGGCGGGGACGGGGCGGCGTTCGGCCAGGAACAGCGGCCCCTGGGTGCGCGTACTGCCGTCCGGGAGCCGAAGGAGGCGGGGCAGCAGGTGGGCGGTGCCGGACTCCCAGTACACCCACTCGACGGCGCCGCCCTTGGAGCGGACGGGGGCGCGGCGGTGCTCCAGGTCGAGGTCTTCGACGTTCAGCGCCAGGATCTCCGCGGCTCTGGCCGCCGTTTCATAGAGCATCCGCCACAAGGTCTTCTCGCGCAGCGGGATGTCGCGGCGGGACAGCAGCCGGTGGATGGTGGTCTTGGCGACCGCGCGGGTCTCGTCGGCGCTCTCCTTGCGGCGTTCGGCGTCGGCTGGCACCGAGGGGGCGGCCCAGTGCTTCTTGGCCTGGCACCAGGTGAGCCAGGAGGTGATGGCGGCGCGGTTGCGATTCCAGGTCGCTGGCGCGCATCGGCCCCACAGCTCGGTGAGCGCGGTGCCGATCTCGGTGTCGGTGACGTCGGCGAGCGGCCGGTCACGGCCGAGCCGCTCGATGGTGCGGTCGATGGCCGAGGCGTAGGCGCGGTGGGTGTTGGGGTTGGCGGTACGCGCCGTGGCGAGGAAGGCGTCGGCGGCTGCGGCGAGACTGACGCCTTGCCTGCGAAGGGCGGTGATCTTCGGCGCGGCGCTCATGCCGGCCGTCCCGCGATACCTTCGGCGATGTACCGGATAACGTGCCGGAGTCGCACACCGTTCCGGCGGGGGGTTCCTCTGGTCGCGGCTCTGGTCGCGGCGCCGCTGTGATCGCTCATGTACGTGATAATAGATGATTATCACGTACATGACTTGACGACTTCCTGTAGGCCAAGGGGTTGATCTCCGAGTGGATGTCGGGCCTCAGCCGACGCAGTCCTTCCGGTCGGTCTGGGTGGGGGCGGAGCACCCCTTGGGAAGCCGGGCGGGGGTGTCGGTCCATGCGGCTCGCTGGTAGACGAGTGCGTGGTAGACGGTTCCCGCGGGCAGGCCCGCGGTTTCGTTGCCCGCCGGGTTCTGCGACCAGGGCTTCACGACGACGTGCTGCAACGCGAGTAGCCGGCCACTGGATTCCTCCACGATGAGTTGCTGCTCGCTCTGCCCGTCCCCCATGGCCCGGGTCCATCCGATGCCGATCCCCCGGCGTCCCTCGGCATCGGGGATCCGGCCGAGGGCGCGGGTGCCGGGCAGGTTCGCCACCATCCGGTAGAGGGCACCGCGAGTGCCCGCTGAGACCGGGGCGTGCTGGAGCAGCTCCAGGGAGATGTCGAGGAGCCAGGAGTCCTTCGTGGGCAGCGAGCTCCCCGAGGGCGGCGACGGCCAGTCCTTCATGGTCTCGCCGTAGGCGGGCCAGAACGCCAGCAGGCGTTCGCGCAGCGCGTCCGGCTCCTGAGGCAGATCGAGCAGCGCAGCTGCGGGAAGCGTAAGCCCTTGATCTCCGTAGGGCCAGGTGCCGGGCATGAAAATGAACCTCGTGCGTCCGAGCGGAGCCGTGTCGTTCGCGCAGTCGGTGTCGTTGCCGCACAACTTGGGTTCTCCCGCTCGCCGCCACGCCTGCTCCTCTTGTCCGGAAGCCGGCACGGTGGGCAGGCCGCGTTCGGTGAGCACGGTCAGCGTCGCCGGGTCGCGCGGGGCCCATCGGCCGGTCTGGACCCGGGTCTTGATCCGGTACCGGTTGCCCGGTGCGCCGATGATCTCCTCACCCAGGATCAGGCCCTCGGTGTACCAGAACCGTCCGGGCGTCTGCCGCTGCGCTGCCGCGCTGCGGGCCGCCGTGTCCAGCGCGTTCCCGACGGGAACGGTGGCCACATGCCCCGTGGAGACGTCGAGGTCGAGCAGGCGGGGGACGGCCAGCGCCCCGATCACGGATGCCGTTGCCAGCGACGCGGCGACCGCCCCGACCCACCGCACGCGGACCCGTCGCACCGGCGGGGGCAACTCCTCCGTCCGCGCCCAGGGCGCCCCCGGCAGGTCGAGGTCGGCGGGCCGGGCCGCTGCCAGCAGATCGAGCGCGTTCTTCCGCTTCACTTCTCCTCCTCCGGGACGAATGCGGGCCGGGGGTCGGCCGCCGTCACGTTGTTTATGGCGGCCTCCAGCCGCCGGCGGGCCCGATGCAGCCGGACGAAGAACGCCGATCGCGAACTTCCCACCACCGCAGCTGCCTGCGCCGAGGTGAGCCCGTGCCACGAGACCAAGGTCAGCACCTCTTTGTCAGCGTCGCTCAACGTGGACAGGGCTTTCATCGCGGTGGCCCGCTCGACCACCTGGTCGGCCACGTCTCCCTCCAGTTCCTCGGTCCAGCCGCGTAGTGCCTCATCCAGCGCCGCCCGCCGAAGCTCGTCGCGATAGAGATCGCGGATCACGTTGTGCGCCACACCAAGTAGCCAGGGCAAGGGTGCCTTGGCCGGAATGACGTCCCGCCGTCGCCACACGACCACGAACGTCTCACTGACCACCTCCTCGGCCAGCCGACGGCCACATCTGCTCACCGCGTACGCGTACACCCGGGGGCGGTACGCATCGAACAAAGCGGCGAACTCATCATCATTCAGCACACAGGCTCCCTCTTTGGCCCTTACATCAGGTAATGGTCAAAGGCGGATCAGTCTTACAGTCGATGCGAAGACCGCTCCCTCGCGAACATGTCGCGAGCCGTGAGCCGTCCCCACGCGGCAAGGCATTCAGCCCAACACCGGGACACGCGGTCCCAGCAAACGCCGGGGGACCCGCTCAGGCCGCAGTGAGGTCGAGCCGGGTATCCATGTCCAGCCGGAACCGGCCGTAGGGATTCACGTGAGCCCAGAACAGCGGGCTGAGCGCGCGCCGGTCTTCCTCCGTCAGCTTGCCGGCCCACTGCGGATCTCGCAGAATGGCCTGAAGGAGCTGGGTGTTAATGAATACCAATGCAGACTGCAGCAGGTGCAAGGTAAGCATGGACACCTCGGCGTGCTCGCGGTCGGCCCCAGTCAGCACGCCTTCGCGCCCGTAGAAGATCTTGTCGTTGGCGCTGTTCCAGTTCTCCACGACCTGCAGGCCGCTGTTGATCTCCCGGCGCAGGTGCTCGTCGCTGAGATAGTCGCAGGCGAAGATGGTGCGTACCACCCGGCCGAGTTCTTCCAGGGCCAGGTAGACCGGGTGCTTGGGGCCGTTGCCCTTCATGAACCGGCGCAGTACCTGCTCGGTTTCCGCCGTGCGCAGCCGCAGCGCCGTCGCGTACTTGATCATCTGGTCGTAGTTGCGGGCGATGAGGTCCCAGTCGATCGGCCGCTTCTTGAGGATCTTGTCCACCTTCGGCCACGCGCTCTGGACGGCGTCGGGGCTGTACAACTCGATCGCGCCGATGTTCTTCATCCGGGGCAGCAGCTTGAAGCCCAGCAGTTCGGTGAAGGCGAACCCGACCGTGGTGGCGCCGTGGGTGTCGGTGTAGTTCGCCTCGACCTCGGTGTTGGTGCAGTGCCGCAGCAGGCCCTCGATCATCGCCGCGACCTCCGAGGAGGAACATGACTTGAGCTGGGAGTAGATGCACAGGCGGCCCTTGTCGACGTGCCAGTAGATCATGACACCGTAACCGCCGTAGCGGGCATGGAACTCGGTCATCAGATTGGAGTCCCAGGAGGCGAACCGTTTGGAGTCCGAGGCGGTGCTGGTCGCCTCACCCCACCACGTGGGGTCGCGGGCCTCCAGGGTGGCGTTGACCACCGCGACGATCGCCGCCCGCAGGTTCTGGCGGGTGACGTAGGTCGCGCGCACGTGCCGCAGCTCGGCCTCGTCCTGGCCGTGGTCGCCGGTCGCGGCCATCTGCCGGATCCCCATGTTCGTGCCGAGCGCGAAGAGCACGAGCAGCAGCCGGCGGTGCAGCGTCTGCCGATCCAGCATCTCCCGGGTGGCCACCGAGGTGAAGGCGTCGGTGAAATCGGTGAGGAAGGCGGTGTCCTTGAGGATGTCGAGCAGGTCGATGGTGCCCCACCGGCGCTGGACCTCGGCCTTCAGCTTGCCGAGGTTCTTCGGCTCGGGCAGCTTGTCGAGCTTGGGGACGCTCACCCACGGTTTGCCGCCCCGGGTGGTGATCCGCACCCCTCCGGTGCTAGCGACGGTCAGGCCGGTGTTCAGCTTGTCCAGGGCGGCCCGCATCCGCGTCTTCATGCCGGTGATGAACTCCGTGGCATCCAGCGGTTTGGCCAGCGCCGCGTAGTGCACGTCCCGGTTGTCCTCGAAGTCGCCGGGCAGGTCCTCGTCGGGATCGCGCCAGCGGCCAGCGCCCTCGACGTAGATTTCGCGGCGGCGCAGCGCGTCCTTCAGCGCGATGAGCACGCACAGCTCGTACGGGATCCGCTCCACCCGGCCGCTACCGGCGTCCACCACGCCGTCCAGCCAGGCTTTGGGCACCACCCCGTCGATCGGCACCGTCTCGGCCGCGGCGTAGTGCCGCTGGTCGGAATCGACGCCCGCGTAGCGGGCCAGCAGATCGATCGCATCCATCACCGGCCGGTAGGCGGTGTTGTGGCACTTGAACTCCAGCGCGGCCAGCAGCGGCGCCAGCATCCGCCGGTAGTAGTGCGAGTAGGAACCCCGCAGCTGGTAGCGGATCCGCTCGGCGACCACGCGCTCGGTGGCCATCAGTTCCTTGGCCAGCGCCCGCAGCGTCTTCTCTCCGCCCGGCACCGCCGGGAAGACCACCTG
This sequence comes from Nonomuraea sp. NPDC048916, assembly GCF_040649575.1. NCBI lineage: Bacteria > Bacillati > Actinomycetota > Actinomycetes > Streptosporangiales > Streptosporangiaceae > Nonomuraea > Nonomuraea sp. NPDC048916. The sequence continues at coordinate 2,557 of NZ_JBEZFS010000067.1, read as the reverse complement.
CCGCACCGTCTCATCGGGCTTGCTCAGCGCGGCGTTGACCATCTTGGTGAAGATGCCGCGCTTGCCGGGCACCGCAGCGAGCTGCCCGATCAGCTCCTTCTCCACCCGCCGCTCGGCGCGGGCGTTGATCCGGTGGATCAACCCGATCAGCAACTCCACCAGCCCGTCCACCAGCCCGTCCACCAGCTCGGCCTGCCGCGTCCAGCACAACGCCGCCAGCAGCGTGTAGCGCACCGGCGGCGGGCAGACCGCGAAGTCGGAGGGATACATCCGCATCGCCCGGCCCCGCTACGCCGTAACGATCTGATCGGAGGTCTCGATGAACACCGCCTCACCCAGCCCCAGGGAACGCGCCGTCGCCAGTTTCCCAATCTCCGTAAGCAGGGTGTCCAGCCCCAGCGGCCCCGGATCGGATTTCAACTCGGCCAGCACGTGCGGCCGTCCCAGCAGCTCCTGCAGCCGAGCGCACACGCTCGGCCCGAGCCGCGCCATCACCTGCTCGGCGAAGGCCTCCTCAAAGCGGCGGCCTGCGGAGTTCACGACCTGTTCCACCTGACCGCTGGTCGGCGGTTCGATGCTCGTGCTCCGGCACCGCTCCCGCACCGCCTCGGCCAGGCGATCACGGTTCGTCTCGATCGGGCACACCTTGTGGGCCAGCCACTGGGCCAGCCGCTCCTCATCGTCCTCGGTCGCCGGCCGGGTGCCGAATCGCTTGCGGATCTGCGCCCGGTGGCGCTCTATGGTCCGGCTTCGCCAGGAGTACTTCGCCAGCAGCTCCGCCTCGACCTTCACCAGCGATGCCACGTACTCCACCGCGGCCGCCGGGATCTCTTCGGGATAGGCGGGAAACCGTCCCTCGATCTCGTAGAACTTCAAGATCAACGCGAAACCGAGCCTGCCGGCCCCCGCCTTTTCGCCGACCAGGTCCCAATCACCCTCGACCAGCGTCCACGCGCTGATCAGCTCATCCTGTTCCCAGTCGGTACGCACGACGGAGCTCCTCCCGATCCATGCCCTAGACGGCCCGATCACAGTCGAGGGGGCCGAGGGGGTTACCGGAAGGTATGCACTACTTGGGATCGCTACGTACTGGAACCGATATCTCACTTTCCGCATATCGCCCGATTAGTTCGCAGGACCGGTCAGGGTGGCGGCTCGCCGTAGCTATAGGAGGTCCAGGCCTATACAGCGATCCTTATGATCCTTTAACATCTGGAACCCTAAAGTACTAGCAGGCTAGATAAATGGAGAAACCGGTGATCGAGTTCCATCTGGACGGCAGGTCGGGTGTTTCGCCGTACCTGCAGCTGGTCCAGCAAGTACGGCACGCGCTACGGCTCGGCGTGCTGCGCGAGGGCGACCAGATGCCGACCGTCAAGGAGGTCGTGGCTCACTTGGCGATCAACGCCAACACCGTCCTGAAGGCCTACCGGGAGCTCGAGCACGAGGGCCTGGTCGCCGCCCGGCCAGGGGTGGGGACGTTCGTGACGGCGACGCTCACCAACGCCACGCTGGCCGCGCACGGCCCGCTGCGGCTGGAACTGCAGCGCTGGCTGGCCAAGGCCCGCCAGGCCGGCCTCGACGAGGAAAGCATCGAGGCCCTCTTCATGACCACCTTTCGGACCACCGCTCAGGAGGACATAGCGTGACCGCTGTCCTGCAGGCCCAGGCACTGGGCAGGAAATACGGCAAGCGCTGGGCGCTGCGCGAGTGCACCATCGACATCCCGGCAGGCCACGTCGTCGGGCTGGTCGGCCCCAACGGAGCCGGCAAGACCACCCTGCTGAAGCTGGCCAGCGGCCAGCTCGAACCGACGGCGGGCGACATCACCGTGCTCGGCGGCCAGCCCGCCAGCGGCCCGGCGCAGTTGGCCAAAGTCGGCTTCGTCGCCCAGGACACCCCCGTCTACGCGGGACTGACCGTCGCCGAACACCTGCGGCTGGGAGCCCGGCTCAACCTCCGCTGGGACGCCACTATGGCGCGGGGCCGGATCGCGCAACTCGGTCTCGATCCCGCCCACCGGGCGGGCAAGCTGTCCGGCGGGCAGCGCGCCCAGCTCGCCCTCACCCTGGGCCTGGCCAAGCGGCCCGAACTGCTGATCCTGGACGAGCCGGTCGCCTCGCTCGACCCGCTGGCCCGCCGCGAGTTCCTGCAGGCACTGATGGAGGCCACGGTCGAGCACGAGTTCAGCGTGGTGCTCTCCTCCCACCTGGTCTCCGACCTGGAACGGGTCTGCGACTTCCTCATCGTGCTCGTCGACTCCCGCGTCCAGGTCGCCGGGGAGGTCGACAAGCTGCTGGCCACCCATCACCGGCTCACCGGCCCGCGCCGCGACCCCGACCGGCTCCCCGCCGGCCAGCACGTCATCTCCGCCAGCCACACCGAGCGACAGAGCACGTACGTGATCCGCACCGACGCCCCGATCCACGACCCCGCCTGGACGGTCACCCAGCTCAGCCTGGAAGACCTCGTCCTGGCCTACATGGACAAGCGCACCGCCGACAACCGGCGAGCCGTCCTGGAGGTGCAGCGATGATCTGGCTGACCTGGCGCCAGT
>NZ_JBEZFS010000066.1:0-16930 GCF_040649575.1 Nonomuraea sp. NPDC048916 | reverse complement strand
GGGTTTCCGCGTGTCAGTGGGCGGCTTCGGTCGCCTCGGCGGTCGGCGTGGGCGTCGGGGCCGGGGTGGCGCCGGGCGCCGGCGGGTAGTCCGCGAACTCGCGGCTGCGTGTGACCACGGGGACGTTCATGGACACGAGCCCGGCGTTGGCGAACTGGAGGTCCAGTTTGACGCTCTCGCCGCCTCTGAGGCTCTTGGAGAGGCCTTCCAGCATGATCTGAGGCGCCGGCTTGCCCGTGTTGACGAGCTGGTCGGTGGGCAGCTGGATGGGCGCCGTGACCTTCACCGTGCCGAGGTCGCCGGCGGAGACCGCCTGCAGGGTGTCGGCCTTGCCCGCGGTGTTGAGGATGTTCAGGTAGATCGGGGCCGAGCCGCGCCACGCGAGCTGCGCGCCGGCGTCGGGGCCGAGGATGAAGGCCTGCGGGATGTGGATCTCGCGGGAGCCGTAACCGCCCCCGTCGATGAGCACACTGGCCTCGTTCGGGGCATACGCCTTGTTGGTGTCGGCGTCGAATCCCGCCGAACAGCCGGCGACTACGGGGGCCACCAGGAACGCGGCGGCGGCGACAATCCAACGACGGCTGGTCACGGGCGGGTTCTCCTTGGTTCGCGCGTGCGTGATCGGGCAGCGCCCACCATATCGACCCGATTCCATGGTCATATCCGCACCCCTGCAGGTCATTAGGTATGTCGCATATGCGATTCATAGAGTTGACCGCTTGTCAACCCCTAATATGCGGCTTTGACCTGCAGTTATGGTGATTTCACTGTTCCGGGACCCTGTGGATGCGTGGTACTCTGGAGTACAGCGGAAGGGGTACTTGTCACATGACTTTCCAGGTCGGCGACACTGTCGTCTACCCCCACCATGGGGCTGCTCGGATCGAAGCAATCACGAAGCGATCCATCAAGGGTGAGGAAAAGACCTACCTGGTGCTCAAGGTCGACAAGGGCGACCTTACCGTCCAGGTGCCAGCGGAAAACGCAGAACTTGTCGGCGTGCGCGATGTTGTCGGTCAAGAAGGCCTTGAGCGGGTTTTCGATGTCCTTCGCATGCCGCACACGGAGGAGCCGACCAACTGGTCTCGTCGCTACAAGGCCAATCTCGAAAAGCTCGCTTCGGGCGACGTCAACAAGGTCGCCGAAGTGGTCAGAGACCTGTGGCGGAGAGATCGCGAGCGTGGTCTGTCCGCGGGCGAGAAGCGCATGCTCGCCAAGGCGCGTCAGATTCTGGTGAGTGAGCTGGCCCTCGCCGAGAAGACCAACGAGGACAAGGCCGAAGCACTACTCGACGAGGTCCTCAACTCCTGAATACGAACTTTCCACGGGTGGGCGTCGGTGTCGACGTCCACCCGTTCGCTTCCGGGCGCGAGCTCAACCTCGCCGGCCTGCGCTGGCCCGGCGAGATCGGCCTCGCGGGCCATTCCGACGGCGACGCCGCCGCCCACGCGGCTTGCGACGCCCTGCTCTCCGCCGCCGGCCTGGGCGACCTGGGCGGCCTGTTCGGCACCGCCGACCCGCGCTGGGCGGGCGCGTCGGGCGTCGCGCTCCTTCGGGAGACGGCGCGCAAGGTGCGTGAGGCCGGTTTCGAGATCGGCAACGTGGCGATCCAGGTGATCGGCAACCGGCCCAAGCTGGCGCCACGCCGGGTCGAAGCCGAGCTGGCGCTCGGCGCCGCCCTGGGGGCCCCCGTCAGCATCAGCGCGACCACCACCGACGGGCTCGGGCTGACCGGGCGCGGTGAGGGGATCGCGGCGATCGCGACCGCCCTCGTGGTCAACCTTTCCTCGTCCTGAGGCGTCCCTTTCAGGGATGCGTTGAGGGTATCCCGGCGGGCGCTGCCTCCGGCCCGCCGAGCACCGAGGCGGCGGTCCGTCACTGGCGCGGTACGGACCGTCGCCTTCCCTATGCGTAATGTGGTCATTTGTCGGGTACCTCCCCTTAGGCAGGTGAACGTCTCGGGGGGAGTACACATGATCGGCGCGATTGTCTCCGCGATCGTCATCGGTGCCATCGTCGGCGCCCTGGCGAGGCTGCTCGTACCCGGCAAACAGCACATGTCCATCGGGCTGACCTTGATCGTCGGCATCGTGGCAGCGCTGCTCGGCACCCTGATCGCCCACCTGTTCGGCCTGGCCGACACCCGGGGGATCGACTGGATCGAGCACATACTCCAGCTGGGGCTGGCGGTGATCGGTGTGCTGCTTGTCACCCGGATAGGCATGGGGCGGACAAGTGGACCAGGACGAACCGGGACCTGACCTGTGGTTTCGGAAGACCGTCGCATAATCGCTCGTTACGGGGTACTGACCTTTCCGTGAAGGTGAACGGCTCACCCTCATGGGGAGGTTCGTACCATGACAATCCAGTCCATCCTTGGCGCCATCGTGATCGGCGCCGTCGTTGGCGCCATCGGTCGTCTGCTGCTTCCCGGCCGGCAGGCCATCGGGTGGATCCTCACCATCGTCGTCGGCATCGTCGCCGCCCTGCTGGGCACGCTCATCGCGCAGGTGCTGGGAGTTGAGACGACCCCGGGCATCGACTGGATCGAGCTGGTCATGCAGGTCGTTCTGGCCATCGTCGGCGTTGGCCTCGTCGCGGGGCTGAAGCGCGGCAGCGGCACCAGAGCCTAGAACCCCCAAGACATCCGAAGACCCGCCCGGTTCGCACCGGGCGGGTCTTCGCGCTGCCTTCGTCACTCCTCCGGGGGGAGCGGGGTGCTGCGAAGGCGTCCGGAGGGGGCGTCGGCGGCCGGCCGGTCGGGCCGGTCGGTGTCGTGGACGATCGGATGCGGCGCCGTGTCCTCCATGTCGCTCTCACGCCGCCGGCCCTCGGAGGTGTCGGCGGCTTCCGGGCCGTGATCGGGGTCGGGATCGCCCGCCTCCTCGGCCGCATCGGTGAACACGCGTACGGGCTGGGTGTCGGCGTCCTTGTCGGGGGTGGTGCGCGGGTGGACCAGGACGTCGGCCGGCTTCACCCGGTCACCCCAGCGCACCGGACGGCGCTCCTCGGGCTCCTCGGCCGCCGCGGGCTCGGCCTCGTGCCCGGTGGCGTGCGCCGGCGGGATCGCGGGGTCGAACTCGGCCGCGGAGCGTGGCTCCGGCACCGATTTCCGGTCGTCGCCGGGCTCGGGCGTGTCGTCGGGCTCGTGGGCGCCGCCACGGTCTCGCCCGACCTCGCCCTCGAACTCGTCGGCGGGCGCCGGCAGGTCCACGGGCTCGTGCGCGGCCTCGCGTGCGCTCGCGGCGGGCTCTGAGGTGGCCGCTGGGGCGGGCTCATGGGCGGCGCTCGCGACACGCGCGGGCTCCGAGGTGGGCCAACTCGTCACACGCTCGGAGATGGGCGGCGTCTCGGGGGCCGCGGTGGGCCCGACGACCGGTGTGGGCTCCAGCACGGGCTGGGCCGTCCGGGCGAGCGGGGGCGGCGCCTCGGCGGGGCCGCCCCGGTGGAAGGGCACCAGATCGTGCTCCGCCGTACCGTCGTCGGCGTCGGCGTGGGGGGCCCGGCGGTCCTGGACGTGCTTGATGAGCAGCAACCACAGCCACAGGGCGAGCGCCAGCATGACCCACGGGGCGATGGCCACGCCCACGGCGGCCGGTCGTGCCGCGACGTCCAGGCCGAGCGCCGTCGTGACGTTGGCCGCGGCGGCGGCCACGATGAGCAGGACCAGCACGGTCGCCGTCTGGAGCCGCACCAGCAACCGGGCCGAGCGCAGCAGGAGCAGGCTGATCAGCGCGACCACCAGGAGCGCGTCGAAGGCCGCCGGATAGAGATAGGCGAGATCGGCCCGGGCCTCGCCCCGGATGGCCAGCGCCCGCAGGTCGTCGAAGGAGAGCGCGCACGCGGCCCCGGTCAGGGCGGCGACGGCGACGCCGGCCAGGGCGATGCCCAGGCGGCGCAGCGTGGTGGGGGGAGTCACGTCCATGGCGGTTCGAGCCTACAGAAGAATGGAGGCCAGGACCGATCAAGGAGGAAGAGATGGCCGAGCTGTCCGAGGGTGTCCGGAAACTGTTCGACGCCCCCAACTACGCCACGGTGACCAGCCTCAACCCGGACGGCGGACCGCAGAACACGGTGGTGTGGGTGCGCACCGACGGTGACGACGTGATCTTCTCCACCGTGGCCGGGCGCCAGAAGCCGCGCAACTACGAGCGCGACCCGCGGACCAGTCTCCTCATCATCGACCCGGCCGATCCCTACAGATACGCGGAGGTGCGCGGCCGCGTCACGCTGGAGGACGACCCGGAAGGCGCGCTGATCCAGGAGCTCTCCCTGAAGTACACCGGCAATCCGTGGGAGGACTCGCCCGGGGTCAAGCGGCTGATCGTCCGGGTCCGGCCCGACAGGGTCACCTTGCGAGGGTGATTATTAGGCGTGTGAGCGTGGCCGAGGCGTTAGCCTTTCCTACGTGAGCCTGCACATCTACGACACCAGCGCGCGCACCATCCGCGAATTCGTTCCGGTCGAAGCCGGCCGGGCGTCGATCTACCTGTGTGGGGCTACCGTGCAGGCTCCCCCGCACATCGGGCACATCCGCTCGGGTGTCAACTTCGACGTCCTCCGGCGCTGGCTGACGCGTTCCGGATACGACGTGATGTTCTGCCGCAACGTCACCGACATCGACGACAAGATCATCAGGGTCTCGGCCGAGGAGAGCGTGCCCTGGTTCGTGGTGGCCGAGCGCAACCAGCGTGCCTTCACCTGGGCCTACGACACGCTCGGCTGCCTCCCGCCGACCGTCGAGCCGCGCGCGACCGGCCACGTGCCGGAGATGATCACGCTGATGGAGCGGCTGATCGAGCGGGGCCACGCCTACGCCTCCGGCGGCGACGTCTACTTCGACGTACGGTCCTACTCCGAGCACTACGGCAAGCTCTCCAACCAGCAACTGGAGAACATGCGGCCCGCCGCCGACACCGATGACGAGTCGTGCAAGCGCGACCCCCGCGACTTCGCGCTGTGGAAGGGCGCCAAGCCCGGCGAGCCCACCTGGCCCACTCCCTGGGGCCTCGGCCGTCCCGGGTGGCACCTGGAGTGCTCGGCGATGGCGACCAAATACCTCGGGCCGACGTTCGACATCCACGGCGGCGGCATCGACCTGATGTTCCCGCACCACGAGAACGAGATCGCGCAGTCCCAGGCGGCGGGCGACGGGTTCGCCCGCTACTGGATGCACAACGGCATGCTCAAGATCGGCGCCGAGAAGATGAGCAAGTCGCTCGGCAACTCGCTGCTGATCCCCGAGATGGTGCAGAAGGTCCGGCCCGTCGAGCTGCGCTACTACCTGGCCGCGCCGCACTACCGTTCCTCGATCGAATACTCCGAAGAGGCGTTGCGGGAGGCCGCGGCCGCCTACCAGCGCATCGAGGGGTTCGTGACGCGGGCGGCGGAGGTCATCCACGACGTTGACGCGCACGCGCCGCTGCCCCAGGCGTTCGCCGACGCCCTCAATGACGATCTCGGCACCCCGCAGGCGCTCGCCGTGGTGCACGAGGTGGTGCGTGAGGGTAATGTCGCGCTGGCCCACGGCGACAAGGAGGCGGTGGCGCGGCTGCTGGCCGAGACGCAGAACATGCTGGACGTGCTCGGCCTCGACCCCCGCTCACCGCAGTGGCGCTCGGCCGGCTCCGACCTGAAGCCGGTGGTCGACACGCTGGTGGCGGTGGCGCTGGAGCAGCGCAAGGCCGCCCGTGAGCGTAAGGACTACGCGGCGGCCGACGCCATCAGAGACCGGCTGACGGAGGCGGGCATCACGGTCGAGGACACCCCGCACGGGCCCCGCTGGGAGCTCGGCCGTTAGTCGGCCGGGGCGAAGGCACGACGTTCGAGGGTCGCGTACGAACGACCGAGCACTGCCGTCAGGAGCCAGGTGACCCGCCCGGCGTGGCGCTTGAGGTGGCGTCGCTCCTCGGGCGTCGCGAAGCGGGCCCGCCACGGGAGCGCCCAGGTGACACGGCTCAGCCAGCCGGTGCGCGGCAGTTGCCGCTTCGCGCGCTCGTAGTCGGAGGCGCCGACGTGTTCGGCGATCACAGTCAGCACTTCCTGTTCCTGGTGACCGACATGCGCGTCGATCTGGTCGCCGAGCACGTTGAGAACGGCGGCGAGCGCCTTGACCCCGGCGGTGGGGGTCGTGGCGAAGTCGTTCGCGACCAGGCGCAGGTCTTCCAGCAGCGGAGCCACGATCGCGCGCTCCTGGAGGCAGGACCGCGTATCGATCACCCCGCTTGCCGACTCGCCGACGAGAGGCCACAGCACCCGCGCCTCCCACTCGTGATGGCGTGCGAGCTCGTCGCCGAGCAGCATGACGTAGTCGCGGATCGCCACGGCCTGCTCCCTGTCGATCGCCGTCGGGCCGTCATCGAGCTCTTTGGCGAGGCGGGCCAGCCTGCGAAGGTCGTCACGTAGCGCCCGATGAACGATCCGCACGCCGGTGAGATCCGGGTGTGAATCGCCCGTGCGGCGATGTTCGGTGCTTTGCATGCACGTCCTTAGGTCTGTTTCATCCATTCGCCGGCCCTGCCGGGCCGGTGCGGTCGTCCAGCCGGAACTCTGTCCGGACCGTCGCCGGCGCCCGGCGACGGGTGGTGGACATGGCCACCCCTGTCACGTGGTGTAGGCGGTGAGCAGGTTGAGCGCGCCACGCGCCGCCCGCTCGAACGGCTCTGGCGAGGCCGCCGACATGGCCAGCACGTATCCGCCCTGCACCACGGCGGTGATGGCGCACGCGACATCGGAGGGAACGAGGGCTTCGGAGAACTCCCCGCACTCGCGTCCCTCCACGAGCAGCTCCTCGATGCGCCCGTTCAGCCAGATGAACGTCTCATCGAGTAGCCCGCGCAGCACGGGACTGGCGAGCACGTCGGGGTCGGCCGCGAGCCGCCCCACCCTGCACCCGCGCAGCACGTCGCGCTCACGCAGCAGGTAGGCCGCGATGCGCTCGTAGAACGTGCCGGGCGTGGAGAGCCGTTCGTCCGCCTCGGAGCACAGCTGCTCGGCGTTGCGGCGGATGGCCTGGAACGCGAGGTCCTGCTTGCCGGTGAAGTGGTGGTACATGCTTCCCTGGCCGGCCTCGGCTAGCTGCTGGATGGCCTTGGGGCTGGTGCCGACATATCCGCGCTCCCAGAGCAACTGTTGCGCGCTCCGGATCAGTCGTTCGGCGGTGTCCATCTCGTCACTGTACCTACTCGTAGGTACAAACGCCCAATCAGCCATAAAACGGGCGTTCATTCGTGCGGTTCGAGGGGATCGACGGTGACAAGCAGGTGTCCGATCACCGCGAAGCCGTGCCGGCCCACCTGACCCCCGGCTCGCAGGGCGTGAGGTGGGTAGCGGCCCGAGTACCCTTGATGCCATGGCAGCTGGGGGTAGGGCGTCGGGCAGGCCCGCGAAGAAGAAGGGCCCGTCCAAGGGCACCGGAGGTCAGGGACGCCGGGGGCTCGAGGGCAAGGGTTCGACCCCGCCCGCGGAGATGCGCCACTGGTACAAAGACAAGGCGCGCACCGAGCGGATCGCCCGCGAGGAGCGAGGCGGCCGCCGTCCCGCGCCCACCCGGCAGAGGCGCTCCGAGGACGCCCCCGAGTTCATCGGCGGGCGCAACCCCGTGCTGGAGGCGCTGCTCGCCGGGGTGCCCGCCAACGCCCTCTACGTCGCCCAGCGCATCGACAACGACGACCGCGTCCGCGACTCCATCAAGATCGCCGCCGAGCGCGGCATCGCCCTCCTCGAGTCCAGCCGCGACAAGCTCGACCGGCTCACCGAGGGCGCCGTCCATCAGGGCATCGTCCTGCAGATCCCGGCCTACGACTACGCCCACCCGTCCGAGCTCGTCGAGCTGGCCCAGGACGCGGCCGAGGTGCCGCTGGTCGTGGCCCTCGACGGCGTCACCGACCCCCGCAACCTTGGCGCCATCGCCCGTTCGGCCACCGCCTTCGGCGCCCACGGCCTGCTCATTCCGTCCCGCCGCGCCGCCGGAGTCACCGGAGGCGCCTGGAAGACCTCCGCGGGCACCCTCGCCAACCTCCGCGTGGCCCGAGCGGCCAACCTCACGGCGGCACTCCGCGAATACCGTGACGCCGGGCTGTTCGTCGTCGGGCTCGACGGCGAGAGCACCACCGACATCGGTGACGCCGACCTGCTCACCGAGCCACTGGTCGTCGTCGTGGGCTCCGAGGGCAAGGGGTTGTCGCGGCTGGTGCGCGAGCAGTGTGACGTGCTGGTCCGCATTCCGATGCAGGCGGCCGCGGAGTCGCTGAACGCGGGAGTGGCGGCAGGGGTGGCGTTGTACGAGGTCGCTCGTCACAGGCGTCGGTGACCGTCTAGACTGATAGCCCGCGCCGACGTAGCTCAATCGGCAGAGCGTCTGTCTTGTAAACAGAAGGTCAGGGGTTCGATTCCCCTCGTCGGCTCTGCATCCATAAGGCCCCTGAACAGGCGTAATGCTGTCAGGGGCCTTGTGTTTTCTGATTTTCACCCGGTGTCTTCGGCGTCTGTGGGAGCCACCTTGGGAGCCATCGGGGTCTGTTGCCCCAGGAGAGCGCTGGAGATGGTTTTGGTCGCGGCACGCCGGTCACCTTCCAGCAGGTGTAACGGCACCGTCGGATATCAGAACTGTCCGAATGCCTCGGAGAGGGTGGACCTCACAGTGGTGCCAGGAGCATGAGGACCTCGTCGCGGTCGTCGTGATCGAAGCGGAGTGCACCGGGCCATCGGCCGATCTCCTGCCAGCCGAGTCGGCCGTCGAAGTCTTCGAGTCCTTCTCCGCCTCGTGCTTCGAGTCGGAGTTGCTCGAGCCCCAGTTCGTCGCGAGCGACTTCACGGACGCGGTGCATCAACGCGGCACCGATGCCGCAGCCGCGGAAGTCGGGGTGGGTCTGGACACGTTTGACCGTGCCCCAGTGCGGAACGAGCGGGTCCCGGTAGCGACTCAGGTTCAGCCATCCAGCGAGGACACCGCCGAGTTTGGCGAGCAGGAGCAGGTTGTATTGGGGATCAAGGTCTGCGATGAGCTGATCTGCGGCAGGGCGCACGTCGTCGATGCTGACCGGAGGGAACGCGAAGCCGACGGCTCCGCCGTTGTTGGCCACGGTCATCCAGCAGTTGACCAGCTCGCGGCTCACCTCGGGTGTCATGTCTTCGGGACGCGTGGCCTGAACGATCTCAATGACATCATGTTCAACGCGGGTTGGCTGGGTCACAAGGTCTCCGTTTCCAACGGTCGGCTCGGTGACGGGCTTGGTTCTTCCGGACGGGGTCTGCGGCTGATGTCGGCGGCGTAGGTCATCCAGTCGCCGGAGGATGCGCGTTGCCAGGCGACGGCGACGTCGATGTGGATGCCGAGCATGCGGGCGAGCAGCGCGGCGGGCAGTTCGGTGGCGAGTTGGAATAGGGCGGTGGAGCGTGCTTGGCCGGGTTGGATGCCGAGGTCTTTGAGGCGTTTGCCGAGGTGGCTGGCGCTGATCGGGCGGCCGGGTTGGCCGCCGGGAAACAACCAGGGTGAGGGGTTGGCGGCGCCGGTGGTGGCGTGTCCGCGTTTGCCGTCCAGCACCTGGCGGGCGAGGTCGGCGACAGGGCCGGGCAGAGTGATGGGTGTCGTCCCAAACTGGATCGTCACCGTGGCGTCGTCGAGGGTGACGTGACCGGTGGTGAGTCGGCTGATCCGGGCGGTGGGTTGGGCGTAGAGCAGGATGAGCAGGCCGGCGATACGGTCTCGGGAGCCGATGGTGTCGTCGTGCAGGAGACCGCGGGCGGCATCCCAGCGGGCTTGCTCATCCATGGGGCGGGTGGGGCCGTCCCAGCGTGCGGCGGGGAAGGACAGCGTGGTGAGGCGCTGTCGGGCGGCCCAGCGGACGAAGGTGGCCGGCGTGGTAGTGGTGGGAGGCCGTGTCGTCGCTCAGCCATTGGTCGAGATCTGCCTGGCCGCAGTTCGTCAGGGTCAACTCGCGGGCGGTCAGCCAGTCGAGCAGGGCGATGGCGGAGCGGATGCGCTGGACTACGACGGTGTACTGCTCGTTGGTGGTGGCGCGTCCGTTGTTGCGGCGTCGCAGGCCGCCGCAGTAGGTGCCAGACTGAACCGCTCTGACCTGGCGAGCGTCTCTCGCAGGTAGGCCAGGAGACGTTCATGGTGCTCGTCCCAGTTGATGTTGCCGTTGCGCTGCGCCTCGTCTCGGAGCTTCTCGACTGCACGCAGCAGCTCGCCTTGGACGGTGTCCGCCTGGCCTCGACGTGGTACATGGGTCTGCCAAATCCTGCGAGCATCAGCGGCATATGACGCGTCCATGGCGGCCACCGTATAACCATGCCGCCGGCGCGACCTCCAGCTCCAGGAGTGATCTCAGTCAGGGGTGGTGTGCCTGGCGCGCCCGCTGACGCCAAGGCACGCGACCACACGTGATGCGTCGGGAGATAGGAAGAGCTGAAAGTGGTAGGCGGGCTCTGTGCTTGCGACGATGCCCAGGATGAGGTGCTCAAGTCCGCAGGAGCTGAGCTGCGCGACCGCCTCCTCGAAGCCAAGGGATGGGATCTCTAGCCGGTGGGCAAGACGTGCGCGACGCTGGTAGGTCCTGGTCAGGGGGAGCGCCTCGACCGGGTCCGGCCATATCTCGAAGTAGGCTCCAGCTGCGAGCGCCCGACGGCACGCATGGCCTGCTTCCCGTCCTGCGCTGTTGAGGAGTTGAACGAGCGTCTCTCTGTCCACGAAGGCAGCGTACGCACAGCGCGGCCTCTGGGAGCCACGCAATATGCGTGCAATGATCATGACTGCGGGGAGCGCCGGGATCACTCCACCCCAGGTAGAACGCCATGCGGTCGCCGGAACGGTCACGAGCTGTAAAACCATCGGCACCTTGGATGAGGATAAATGGCGGCTCGCAACCCGGCCAGGTCCGAGGAGACATAAGGAAGCCGCATGCCGTCCCGGAGGCGGCGATGGGCCAGCCGATCTTGCTAACCCATCCTGATCACCTCGGACACCGCTGTACGCACCTGGAAGCTGATCAAGCCACAGAAGCCGCTAAGCAGGAATGTCCAACAGCGGTAGACAGCCGTGGACGGCCTCAAGTCCTTGTAAATAGAAGATCAGGGATTCGATTCCCCTCGTCGGCTCCCAGGTAGAAGGCCCTCGCGATCTTGGCGATGGCCTCTTGTTTCCACATGGCGAGCTTCATTTGGTCCCCTCCCAGTGCGCTGTCGCCTCTGGCGGCTATCCTCGCGGTATGAGCGCTCAGCCTGTTCATTCACAAGTTCCTCGGGAACCCCGGGTAGCGCGTACCGTCGACGGGATCGCCGCCGCGCTTCAAGGTGGCCGGCGGATGGAGTTCTACCGCGAGCTTGGTACGGCACAGCTGGATCAGGCTGAGGCGATCCTGCGCCGGTGGTGGTGTGAGGCGATGCTGGACACCGACCCCGAGGCCGAGCAGATTAGCCGGGCAGCAATGGACGGCACCTTGCCGGTCGTCACGATGGAGGACATCCTCGCTCGCCGTGAGCGGCAGGGCCAGCCTCTTGAGTGAGTGTGAAGAGGAGGGGTGGCCCTGTTACTTCTCCGAGAGCGTTGCGGAGCTGTTGGCGGATCCCCAGATCAGCCCGGTGTTGTTCTCGGCGATCGCCGCGCTGTCCGTTGAGATCAACGAGACGAGGGGCGGGGTCCCTGGGCACACTGCTTCGCCCCAGTGGACACAGCAGCGGAGGGTTCCACTCGGCACGGATGGGATCCTGGGTGTCGCCGAGTACGTCGTCGTGGCGGACGCAGAGGAACCGCACTGCGTCATCACCCGCGTTCAGGTGTACTAAGCGAGTGGAACCCCAACCGATCTGGCTAACGGATTTGCTAACTGCGGCTCTGGATGATCATGGACAGCCAAAGAATCCCCGGAGCCGGAGGGAAACCCCTCCCACGCAGGCGCCGAAGTCAGTCTCGGACGACCGTGGACGAGCTGGAACCCTCTTGTAAACAGAAGGTCAGGGGTTCGATTCCCCTCGTCGGCTCTGTTGCGAGAAGCTCCTGAACAGGGATGACCTGTACAGGAGCTTCTCATTTGTCAGGATCATCTTGAGATCTTGCTGCAGCCCTGCTAACAGGAGACTCCGTGACCCTGGACGAGCACCCCGGCACGTGGACCTACGACACCGAGGCGGAGGCCGCGTACGTCTATTTGCGGGGCCCGATCGCGCCCGGTGGCGTGGCCCGGACGGTTTCGGTGGACAGCCCAATGGTCAACCTCGACCTGGACGAGAGCGGCCGGGTGATTGGCATCGAGATCCTCGCCGCGTGGCCAGAAGAATAGGCAAAGAGGGCCCTCCCGAGCTTGGAGCCCTCGTACAGTATCTGGCATGAATCTTAAGGCGCTGTTCTTGACGGCGTCCGCGAACACGTCGGCGACCGTCGCCGCTTGCTCATGGATGACGTGTGCATAGACCCGGTGGGTGATGGCTGGGTCGGCGTGATCCAGGCGCGCCGCGACGACGTGGACGGGGACCCCGCCAGGAGCAGCGTCGTCGCGTGGATATGCTAAAGGTCGTGGAGGCCGTGGGGGGAGACCCCATAGCCGCGCAGTCGGAGGGAGAACAGAATTTCGACTGTGGCGAGGTAGAGCTTGCCCTCGCCGGTGACGATCTCGGTGACGTCGCCGCACCACAGCACGTCCGGCGCATCGCGGTCAACGAGCGCCCGACCAGGTCGGGGCCGCGGGCCGTTTGCCCTAACGGGTCAGCAACCGGTGTTTCCTGGCCGCCTGGCCGGCTAACCCGAACTCGGCCATGCGCTCGGCGATGGTGTTCTCCGATACCGCCATCCCGCCTCGTGCTGATGGAAAGGGGTGCTACGGCTTGGCCGTCAGCGGACGTGGGATGACGAGGCAGATATGAACTCTTCCACCGATTTTCTTATCTCGGTGGTGCGCGCCATTACTTCTTCTCGAGTATCCAGATCATCCATGCTCGCAGTGAGATCCATTGCCTTGTCTGCCAATATGATCACTTGCGGCTCATCGCACACAAGTCGTACTCGGTATAGGGCTTGCCATGCAGCGGCGCGTCGACGATATGATTCGGCTTTGGCCTCTTGATAATCAGGCATATTATGGCTAGTTCGTCTTTTTTCTATCCTCTCGCGTTGTGCGTACCGGAACTCAAGGACGGCCCCAGCGAAAGCGCTGTATACGACCATCCTCTCTTGGCGAAGTCGCTCGGCGCGGGTGAATCGTTCGGTACGACTTGTGGTATGACGCTGAAACGTGTATGTCATGAACGAACCGAGCAGGGTTCCACCAACAGCAATGAGAGCAGTAAGGATGGCTTGCATGTGGATAATTTCATCATAGACATAGCGCGCAAGTCTTCTAGAACGCTCAATGTGCAAACCAGAATGCTTGACTGTGGCTGGATCGATAAGGACAACCATGGACTGTAGAACCCCATAGGGCCCCGTCTGGCCAGGCCTGGATGAAGGGCAGGCAGCGGAGGGCAGCGGCGTAGATCTGATCTTACTCGCAACGAAGCGCGCCCCGCGGGCACAGCGAGGGCACATGAGAGTGTGAGACATCCACAGACAGCGAGAAGTGGCGAGTGGCCAAACCGCAGGCCAGAGCCAATTCGGCGACATTAGCACGGCTGTCCTACGCCCGCCTTGCTGGAGTGCTGGTATCCCATGACTTTCGGAAGGACACCGGGATGTCGCTGGCATCCGGTTGGATGAGGCTCATGACTGCTCACGATGTGGCCCGACTGCTGCCCGATATCCCGGTGCTCCGCGATCTGTGCCGGTCCATGGCGGTACTGGAGGCCATCATGAGCCCGGAATGGTCCAGTCGCTACCACTCCTTCGACGCGGGCTGGAGCCTTGGAGAGGAGATGGCCTCAATGCGCAACGGCTCGGGAGACGAATACTCCATCGTCTTCTCTGCGGCGGGCACGTACATCCGCGGCTTCGCCCATGAGGCGGTGATGAGCCCGTACGCCAACGACGGGCCGTGGCCAGGGGTACTCGACTCCGTCCCCGAGGTCGTCCGCCACTGTGTGGAGGAGCCGGCGTTCTGCGACGAGGATGGCATGCCGGTCGTGACCGCTTGTCTGTGGCGTGAGGCCGGTGATGACTGCTGGCGGGTGGGTGAGATTGACTACCCTGACAGCGTGAGCGATCCCGATGGGGCGGCGTACCTGTTCGCAAGGCTCATTGACCCGTCTCCGGAGGCGTTCCAGCGGTTCGCGAAGGACTACTACGAGGTACCCGTGGATCTCGATGCGGTGCGACACATCTATGCCCTCCGTCCGCTGACGCAGGCGGTGGTCACCGCGCTGAACGCTGATCTTGCCATGAAGGACCTCGCCGACGACCTTGCGGCAGCCCGGTATCCGTCCGTTGCCACCTGACGAGCTTGAAGGACGACGGGGTCCTTCTTCGCGGCGAACCGGGTGACAACAGCGCCGAAGCACGTCGGGCAGAGCGCTGTACAGCAGCGCCACACAGCAACACCGCCATACCTGACCGCGCTCTACCGACCAGCATTGCGTCCCTAGCTCTGATGCCTTGCTGTCGAAAGAGGTAAATGGGATATATGTATGCAATTCGTGACAATTATGGTTTTATGTGACCTGTCGTGCCGCCTCGGAGTCATTTTTGTATCGATTGAAATGGACCGATGCATTGATCTTCGAGAAGTGCTTAACCTGCCATGTCTCTACTAGATGTGCAGGTGGTAGCCATGAGCGAGCAGACAGTACAGGCCATTGTCGGCAACGAGCAGGCAGAGACAGCCAAGGGGGCTGCAGTCTCCCCTGCGAAGAGGGCGGCAGGAGCGCGAGCGGTTCCGAAATGGGAGACCGATGCGCGGGACCGCGTTCGAGCGGCGATACGGCGCTACGCGAAGCCGCTCAACGATCTCGTCGCGCGTGATGCGAACGAAGGGGATACGCGGCTTCTTATCACCGACTTCCTGTGCGTCGGGCTCGGATACGACAAATACGACGATCTCACCACGGAGTACCAGGTGAAGGGCGAATTCGCTGACTATGGCATTCGCATCGACAAGCAACTGGTCGCCTTCATCGAGGTGAAGCGCTGCAGTCAGAAGCTCAACGCCAAGCACCTGCGCCAGGTGCAGATGTACGCCGTAAACGAGGGTGTTGAATGGATGATCCTTTCAAACGGGCAGGTATGGCAGGCCTACCACATGACGGCCGGCCTCCCCGTGGTCATAGACCTGGCCCTTGAAGTGGACCTGCTCAGCGACGCCGGCTTGGGCGCCAAGACGGACGCGCTCTTCTATCTGACCAAGGAGGCGTTCAAGCGCAGGCTGATCGACGACCTGTGGAGGGCTCGCGCTGCAACGTCACCGAAGTCCTTGGCGCAGGTGCTTCTGTCCGACGTGGTGGCCGATGCCATTCGAAAAGAACTGCGACGTCAGACGAACCACAACGCCGATGCCAGCGAGATCCATCGGATCTTGCGCGACGAGGTCCTCCGCCCGGAGACCTTGCTCTGAGACGGTGCCGCCGACGGCCAGGCATCATAGAGGCTTTTCCAACCTGATCGCGCAGGTCAGCAGGCGCGGCACCGGGACCAGTCGACATGAGAAGAGGCTCCCGGTAAGACAGCAGTCGACCAAGATCCGATGCCTCTACCGGAGAGCCTCGTTGCTGTCTTACCGTGCCGCGATTCCGCTGTCCAATCACACCCTGATCTGCCTGGCCTCGCTGATCCGCGCCCGGCGTGCCGAGCGCCGCTGCCGATGGCGGCGCCTGGACCCATCCCGGCAAGCCCTGCTGGTCCTGGCCCACCTGCGCAACGGCGACACCTACGCACGCCTGGCCGCAGGCTTCGGCATCGGCACCAGCACCGCTTGGCGCTACGTCCGCGAGGCCGCCGACCTGCTCGCCACGCTCGCCGACGACGTCCACGCCGCCGTCTTACGCGCCGGCCGTCTGGCCTACACCATCCTGGACGGCACCCTCATCCCGATCGACCGGCTGACCGACGAACGACCGTACTACTCCGGAAAACACCGACGCCACGGCGTGAACGTGCAGGTCCTGGCCGATCCAGCCGGCCGGCTCGTATGGGCCTCACCGGCGCTGCCCGGTGCCACCCATGACCTGACCGCAGCCCGCGCCACCGGCCTGATCGACGCGCTCACCACCGCAGGAGTGAAGACCCTCGCCGACAAGGGCTACCAAGGCGCGGGCGGCAGCATCCGCACCCCGTTCAAAGGCCATCGGCTCCGGCCGCCGCTGTCGCGCCACCAGCGCTCGGTCAACCGCGCACACGCGCGCATCCGCGCCTGCGGTGAACGCGCCGTTGCCACCTTGAAGACCTGGAAGGTCCTGACCCGGCTGCGCTGCTGCCCGCACCGCGCCACCACGATCGTGCAGGCCATCCTCGTCCTGCAGCTCATCGAAGAAGGCCGCTACTCAGGATGAAAAGTGCTCATAGTAAGCGATCTTGCTAACGCGGATGCTAACAACGGGCTTGGACGACGCTGGACAATCTTCGACTGAGAGACTTCGCTGAACACGCCCGACCAGGTTCGGGAGGCGGCGGTGGATGCCCGTGGACGGTCGCGAAGTCTCTTGTAAACAGAAGGTCAGGGGTTCGATTCCCCTCGTCGGCTCTGCAGCTAGAAGGCCCCTTCCGGGACGTGGAAGGGGCCTTTTTGATCTCCATACAGCAGCGCTGTACAGCAACGTGGGCATAAGACTCCTGCCCCTGGCAGCCGTTCACTCCGCACCCACCCGTTCCCGGCTCCTTCCTGCCTGCGGTCACGGCTACGATGCATCTGATTTGCGTTGGCGAACTAGTGCCGCATCAGGCCACGTTCGCCCTGTTGATGATCCTGCGTAGGCGGGGGTTGTGAGTGTTGCGGTTGCGCCAGGCGATGTAGCGGCGGATCATGCTGCCCTGCTCGCGGTGGCTGGCATGGTCTGTGCCGTTGAGGGTGAA
>NZ_JBEZFS010000065.1:0-20519 GCF_040649575.1 Nonomuraea sp. NPDC048916 | reverse complement strand
GCGAACGCGCGAACGCCCAGCTGAAGAGCTGGAAGATCCTCCGAAAGCTACGCTGCAGCCCTTCCAAGGCCGGCCACCTCTGTAAGGCCATCGCCGTCCTTCAGAACCACCGAGTTGCCCAGGGCACCTGAGGATGAAAAAGGTTCAAGGAGCGCACATTGAGCTGGACTGTCAGGGGCAGGCTGTTCGACGGCCCGCGGCCGTCGAACAGCTCGACGGCAAGAAAGAGCAGCGTGTCCAAGGTGGTCTGCTTGACGCCCGCCTCAACCTTCGCCGGATCCGCCGATTGCTGAGCGAGACGGTGGAGCTCGCTCGGGCGTAGATGGCCTAGAAGCCTGGCCATCGCCAGGGGCATCTCCTCCAGACGGGGGATGCGGCCACGGCGTTCTAGGTGGTCAACAACGGCAGCGACGGCTGTCGCAGCATCTTCAGAGGCAAGCCACTCAACACTTGGCGCCACCCGTCGCGCCATATAGCTCAAGCGGGCATCGTCGCTTCTGAATGCGTACACGATGCCAGGTGCGGCAGAAAGGCATCGTACGCCCGTTGCGTCTTGGACGTAGTCGCGCAACTCGCCCGCTGCGAACAGATACTGAAAGGTATTGCGGCTGGTGAGGATCCCGTCGTTGTGCTCCCTACCCTTGATCTGGTTCCGCTCCCAACGCTGGCGCGCAGACACCACCATCGCAGTCTTCGCCAGATCCCACGCATGCCTCAGGGTGCGCTGTCGCTCGGCGGGATCCTCTATCACATTCAGGACATAGGTAAGCAGCACGACATCGGCCGGCTCCAAGCGCCCGTGAGGGAAGTACACCGGGTCCCATCCAGATACACCGAGACCTAGGCTCTCCAGAGCGCGGACATCCGCACCCCGCCCGCAGCCGTAGTCGAGCACGGACGTGCCAGGATCCATCTGCAGATCCATGACGGCTTGTCGGGCAGGTACGGACATGCCCGTGCGGCCGATCGCGGTCAACTGCCTGTCGCTGCCCCAAGGTTCCTGTGACATCGGTGCCTCCACACCCAAACAGGCGACTCGACGGTGCCCCGCGTCCGCTTGATCCGGCTCAGGCGGCTACCCGTAAGGCTCAGCGAAACGGCCATAGGCCAAGAGCAGTAGAGCCCAGCAACGAGGGTCCCGCCAGCTCCGGACGTAGGCGTTTCCAGCGCAGCGCCAACTCGCGGCGATCTGCCACAGCACAGCGCCGACTAAGACGATAACTACTTCCGAGATCCGCTGGTAGGGCCGGCCCACACCGCCAGGCGATGGCCGCTCTAGCTGGTGCATCCGCTAGGTCTAGCGGCTCTGCTAGCGGAGAACTGCGCTTTAACCTGCTCTCTAGCGTTCTAGCGGCCTCATGCGAACGCCCCGGATGGGCTCCAGGGGCGTTCGCCAGAGAGGCGCGGGCCGCTAGGGTTGGACCCTCCGCTTGCGCAGCGCCTCGGCCACGTCGGCGCGGTGGAAGCCTTTCCGGTTGCGGCCCTCACCAGCGGAGTTGCGGCCCCATGTGTCCTCTGTCCTGACGCCGTACTCCTTCAGGCGCGCGGTGAGCGTGGCGGTCTTGGCGTCGTCCTCCAGATCCGCCCACTGGCCGTAGGCGTCCGGCCGGAAGTCCGCGAGCCGGTCCACGACCGTGCTGTTCCACAGCTTCTCCTCCTTGGCAGTGGTCACGGTCAAAATGTCGGCCAGCAGGTCGTACGAGACCCGCTTGGCCGGTTCGTGACCGATCGCCTGGCCGGAGAGTGTCCCGGCCGCCTGGCGGAGCTGGTAGGCGCGCTCGGCAATCAGCTCCGATGTGGGCCCGTCCAGGTAGGCCGACCGGACGATGATCGGGTCCTCGGCGATGCCGACCGCCCAGGAGATGCCCTTGTCGTTCAGGGTGAACATAGTGGCCTTGACGCCGGCCTGGTGCATGCCGGTGCCGAGGATCATGTCGTTCTCTTGCCAGCCCATCACCCGCAGGCAGATCCGGATGCCCGCGTTCGCCGAGATGGCCTTGGGCAGGCTGTCCTTGTCCGGCCGCTGGGTGGCCAGGATGAGGATGATGCCGAGGGCAGGGCCGCGCTTGATGATCGCGGTGGCGTGCTTGGCGGCCTCCTCGCCGTACTCGTCGTCGGCGAACAGCTCCTGGCACTCGTCGATCGCGACCACCATCGGGTGCAGGCCGAGGTCGCGCCGCGCGGCCAGGTCGGGCGTGACCTTGAACTCGGGCGCCTGGTGGCGGGGCAGGCCGTCGATGACCTCTGCGCGTCGGTCCAACTCGGCGTACACCTCGGCCAACGAAGCGACGCACGCTGCCTTCGCGGAGTCGGTGGCGCCTTTGGCATAGTGGTGGGCCACCTTCTCCAGCGCCGACAAGTCGCCGGTGCCCTTCAGCTCGAACAACCGCAGCTCAGCCAGCGGGTCCAGGGCGCAGGCCAACAGGAGCACCCGCAACGCGAACGTCTTGCCGTAGCGCGGCATGGAGCCGATGAGCACGTTGGCGAACATGAGCAGGATCGCCACCGGTCGGCCGCGCTGGTCGTTGCCGTACGGGATCGGGTCGAACAGGCCGACCTGGCCCGACTTCAGCAGCGGCCAGACGGGCTGTCTGGCTTTGCGCATCTCCTGGTCCCCGACCCACAGCACCAGGCGGCCGGGGTGCTCCTCCGACACCGGTTCGGGCCACACACAGCCCAGCGCGCGCCGCAGGCCGGAGGCGAGCTTGTCGCGCTTCTCCAGCACCTCCGCCACGGTCACGCCGAGCGGGAGATCGACCTCGGCCCGCCAACCGGGTCCGTCCCGCATGATCGGAGCGGGGAAGGTGATGCCGCGCCCCTTCTTACCCAGCGCCTGGTTGATGGCCGAGATGCCGAGCGAGCCAAGCGCGTCCAGCACCTGGTCACTGGTGAGCTTCCGCACTCTGCTCGGAACGACCGCCCGGTCCAGCAGCGGCTGGTCGGGCGGCGACCCGATCAGGCCCGCCGCGGCGACGAGCACGCCAACAATCGTCCACTGGGCCCAGGTCGGCGCGGCCACCGCCACGAAGATGCTCGCCAGCACCATGGTGATGGCGCCGATGAGGAGGGTCCACAGCCGGGCCTTGACCCGACTGTCGCGCTGCCGGGACAGCGCCAGGTACTCCGCGGCTTCCTCCTTCGACACGGCTGCTCGACGGACCGGGCGGCCTTCCAAGTCGAACAGCCAGCGGACCAGTTCCGCGAGCACCCGCCAGGCACCGGCTGGGGTCCATGCCAGGAGCTTTGCCGCGTACTTCGGGATGCGGAGCGCATGGTAGGCCAGCACGTAGCCGGTGTGCTCGGCCTGCCACATGAGCACCTGCAACGCATCCGCCCGCGACCTCAGCCATACCGGGACCAGCGGCGACCGCTCCTGACGGCGTGCAGCCAGCTCAGCGAGCAGATCCGCCGGGCCGGACTCGTGCGGCTGATCGACCGCGATCACCCGGCCCTCAAGGACATCGTTCTGGTCCTCAACCTCCCGTGTCGGCTGCTCCGAGGCGGGCGCGGAGGCACTCTCGCGGGCGACAGGCGAAATCTCATCCGGGGAGACGACCACGACGCCGTCGTGCATCTCGTCTGTGATCGTCACACCTCCACCTCCATCCGAGTGACCAGCGATTCGCGGATGCCCGCCCACAATGGTCCGGTGCATCGGACGTTCGGCGTCGCCTGGCGCACACTGCGGAGGAGGACCAAGCACGCGCACATAATGAGGATCAGGATGTCCTTCACGCCGCATCCGCCTCGCCTGACGACATACTGTTCGGCAGTGGTATGGCGGCCTCTGTCTCTGGCGCTTCGACCTCTTTCGTCTCGGTCTCCTGTACCCGCTCTTTCTGCACCTCGGCGATGATCTCTTCGGCCTCGCGCTGCTCCAGCCCCCACCGGTTCATGAGCGGGCGTCGGCCGAGGCGCTGCTTGCCTTCGCTGAGGCTGTCGATGTAGGCGAGCCGTGCCGCCTCGTACCGGTCGGTGGGCAGGACCGTCACGACGCGTTCCACCTCTACGACGGTCTCAGCGGGCTGGCACAGGTGCTCATCCATCGAGGACCCGTCCAACGGTCGCCGAGTGTTGCGGACAATCCACATAAGGAGCTCGTACGCTCCCGCGAACGCGACTGGCGCCAGGGCGCTGATCAGGCGTGATCCGAGTCCTCCGGACCATCCGTGCGCCACGTTTGCCGCAAGGGTCACCGCCCCTCCCAGTGCCAGCGCGACCCACGCCAGGACTGGCACACGAAGCCGGCGACGTGAGCAGTAGACCATCACCAGCGAGGCCATGACGATCACACCGTCGGACATCGCTGGATAAAGGATGGCCATGTCGTGCCGCTCCCCCAGAGCGATGGCCAAGGCGTAGAAGTGGTGGTACGACACGTAGGCTGCTGCACCGGCGACCGCCAGCAGGATGGCCACCGCGAAGCCGAGGATGACCCGATCTCCGAGCCGACCTGTGCCGGTATCGGAAGGGGTTGCGGCGATCGGCGCGGTGTTCTCACGATCAGCTTGGAACAGCTTGATGAAGAAGCGCCGGGGACGCTTGGGCGGGGCCGCTTTCGCGGACATCGTTTCGTCGGCAATCGGCTGTGTGGAAGGGTGGCGCATGGCCTGGCTCCTGGTTTGGTCAGGGTGCTGGGTCACAGGCCGGGGTTCGGTGTCGAAGTCACCGAGCCCTGGCCGCCGTACTGCCGCTGTCCCGGGCGCAGCGCGATCGACTGCTGTAGATCCCGAATGGGCAGTTGCTGGACTTCCCCGTGCATGGGCGTGCGCCGCGTAGTAGAACCCGATCTCGCTGGGGTGAGTCCGGGCGCGGCCTCCTGGAGGCCTATTCCGGACATGAGAGGTCCAGCCACGGAGCGTCGAAGCTACTCAGGAGATGGGCGAACGGTTCAAGTCCCCCCTCGGACACGTACTCCGGTACATGCTGGGCCTGGCCTCAACTGCGACAACCCTCTCTGAGGGGTCGTAGACGAGGTACAGGCCCATCTGCGCGTAGAGGTCGTTCCGATCGGCGGGGTCCGCCTCCTTCAGGACATCAGTCATCTCGGCCAGTCGTGGGATCAGTTCCATGATCTCCTTCTCGGTGGTCTCTCTCTTACGGTTGATGGCGCGTAGCCGTCCTTCCGCCGAGCAGCGTCCAGCTGGCCCATGCGAAGACCATCGTCGCTGCCGCCCGAGCTCTCAGGCTGCCTCGGCGGGCAGCCGAAATCGCCGTGGCCACCGCGTTGCAGGAAAGTGGGCTCGACAACTCCGCCGTAGGCGACCACGGGACGGCCTTCGGCCTGTTCCAGCAGCACCCGGACAGTGGGTGGGGCACCCGAGCCCAGGTCAGCACACCCAACTACGCGGCACGCGCCTTCTACCAGCGGCTGATCAAGGTACCTGGCTGGGAGACCATGCCGCTGACCAAGGCGGCGGCGATCGTCCAACGCCCTCGGGAGGACCTGCGCGGCGAGTATGCCAAGCACGAGAGAAAAGCCAGGACGCTCACTGCCACCCTCTGGAAGCCCACCGAGATCGTCGCCTCACCGGCAGAACCTGATGTCAGGTTGTCCGCCGCCGAAGAGGCCCAGCTACGCAAGGTCATTGAGGCCTCCGCCGCACTCGGCGCCCCGAGAACCTCGGCTGTCGATGATGCAGCGTCCGCCCTCGCTGGACAGAGGGCCGGAGACGACCCCGCCAAGATCAGACGTCATGCCGAGAAGGCTGTCATCTCGATCGCCGGCGAGCTCTGCGCTGAGCTCTCGGCCGGAGGCGTCGCCGCTGAAATCGTGGCCGGAGCCGGCCGCGGGGTGGTGGCCGTACGGGCGGCGCTCGCCATGCGGGGTGTCCCGTACTCCTGGGGTGGCGGCGGCCCGAACGGCCCCAGCTACGGCATCGGCCACGGAGCCGGGACCAAGGGTTTCGACTGCTCCGGCCTGGTCGAATACGCCTGGGCCAAGGCCGGTGCCCGAGTAGGAGGTGATACTTCCATGCAGTGGAACGCCGGAACCCGCGTACCCAGAAGCCAGATCAGATCCGGAGACCTGATCTTCTTCGCCTATAACCCGAAGAACCCTGCCACGATCCACCACGTCGGCATCGCTATCGACGCCACCCGCATGGTCCATGCACCGTCCACCGGAAGCACCGTACGGATCGAAACCTGGGCTGGCGTGCCAAGCCGGGAACGAGGATTCATCGGTGTCGTCAGGCCCCATGCAGCTCTAATACGAATCGCGTCGTGACCTACAGGCTGGGACACTCCATGAAGCCAGGCCGTTCACGGGGATCTGGAGGCAAACCAGCCCAGCAGCCCCCAAAGCGTTGCTCCACCAGCGGCGAGCCCGCACAGGAGAGCAGCCGGCCACGTCGAACCGTCCGCAAGCATGAGAGCCGTAGCGATGTTGACGGCGGCCACCACCGCCAGCACGATCAAGACAATGCGTTCAGGATTCATCAGCCCGCAGCACCCATGGATTCCTCGGGCGCGGGCACGATCCGGGGCATGGAAGTCCTCAGCAGCCGGATTCTCCTCCGCCCCGCCGGCCCCGACCGCAGCCGCCGGTTCTACCGCGACGTGCTGGGCCTCGCGGTCTACCGCGAGTTCGGGCCGTCCGACGATCCGGGGGTGATGTTCTTCCTCGGCCAGGGATTCCTGGAGGTCTCCGGGCGCTCCGAGGGCGCGTCCGGCCAGGCGGTCGGAATATGGCTCCAGGTCCGCGACGTCCAGGCCGAGCACGAACGGCTGGCCGCCCTGGGAGTCCAGGTGACCCGGGAGCCGCGGCAGGAGCCGTGGGGGCTCGTCGAGATGTGGATCGAGGACCCCGACGGGACATCCGTCGTCCTCGTCGAGGTCCCCGATGACCACCCGCTCAGGCGCGACCAGCGGCCGTCCTGAGCACGACCGCCCTCTTGGGCGCGGTCCGCTCCCCGGCGCGGGTCGGCCAAGCGGCCCGCTCTTGGGCGCGGTCAGAGCCGGGCGGCCCGCTCTCCGGCGCGGGTCAGAGCCAGGCCGTGAGAGCGGGAGGCGGGGCACCGTGTTCGTCGGTGAGTGTGCCCGCCCCGCGCCCGGTCAGCCAGCGGGCCAGCTCGCCGGGCTCGCCCCCGACCCGCACCGGCGTGCCCTGCCCGTCGACCGACCAGGTACGGCCGGTCGCGCTCACCAGCGACAGGGCGGGGTCCTCCCCCTTCACCGAGCGGCGGGCGGCGACGTCGGAGAGGAGCTCCTCGCACAAGTCGACCGGCAGGTCGGCGAACGCGACACCGGCGTCGAGGTCGACGGCGTGGACGGCGACCTCCCGGACGCGCAGCCAGGGGATCTCGGACGCGGGGACGGTGCGGCCCTGCGCGGTGACGACCGGCGCACCCCACTGCCGGTCGTCGAGCGCGGCGAGATCGGCGCGGAGCCCGGCGCTGTGCTCGGAGACCAGGTCGCGCAGCCGTCCGGCGGGCCAGGAGGCGCCCTCCGCTATCTCCGCCGCGCGCTGCTCCGGCGAGGCGTACATCGGATTGGGCTCGCCGGTGCGGGCCCAGGAGGCCAGCCGGCGCAGCGCGGCGGCGTTGAAGCCCAGGTGGGCCACCAGATGCCGCCGGGACCAGCCGGGCAGTGGCGTGGTGCCGTCGAGGTCGGCGTCGGCGAGCCGGTCGAGCGCCCCGGCCAGCAGGTCCGTGCCGCGCTCCATCCACTCCAGCGACCGGATAGGCGTGGCGTCCCGGGCGGTGTCTCCCCCGGTCACGATGGGTCCGAGCCGGGGACACGGGCGACGTTGTCCAGCCTCCCGATGCCGCTGATCTCGGTGACGAGCCGGGAGCCGTCGGCCAGGTAGCGGGGAGGCTTCCGGGCGTGCCCCACACCGCCGGGGGTGCCGGTGGCGATGACGTCGCCCGGCCGCAGGGTCAGGATGGTCGAGACGTAGCGGACCAGTTCGACCGGGTCGAAGACCAGGTCGTCGGTGCTCGCCTCCTGCACGGTCTCACCGTCGACCGACCCGGTGAGGGTGAGTGCCGGACGCACGCCGCCGGGCAGTTCGTCGGGGGTGACCAGCACCGGGCCGATGGGCGTGGTGCCCTCGAACGTCTTGCCCTGCAGCCATTCCGGCGAGCGGTACTGCCAGTCGCGCATGGTGACGTCGTTGACGACGGTGAACCCCGCGATCGCCGCCTCGGCCTGCTCGACGGTGGCCCGCCGTACCGTGGCTCCGACGACAACGCCCAGCTCCGCCTCCCAGTCGACCGCGCCGGACTCCGGCGCCAGCTCGATGGTGTCGGTGGCGCCGATCAGCGCCTCGGGGTACTTGGCGAAGAGCGTCGGGAACTCGGGGAGCTCCCGGCCCATCTCCAGGATGTGGTTGCGGTAGTTGAGCCCGACGCAGATCATCTTGCCGGGGTGGGGGACGACCGGCGCGAACCCCTCCCCGGTGGGCTCGATTCCGGCGCTCCGGGCGGTCGCGGCGTACTCCCGCCAGTCGGGGCGGGCCAGGAGGGCGCCGACGTCCGACGCCCCCAGGTCGACGTATCCGCCGTCCTCCACCCGCACCGCGCGGGTGCCACCGGGGACGCGAAGGGTCGCGAGTTTCACCGGGGTGCTCCTTCCACATGCGAGCGGTCCTGGTGCAGACGCTCGAAGATCGGGGTGTCGCTGAACCGGAAGAGGTCGAGGCCGGTTTCGGCGCCGACGGTCAGCGGCTGCCAGGAGGGGACGACGAACAGGTCCCCTCTCTCCACACTCCACCGGCGGTCGCCGACGGTCACCTGCCCGCGTCCGTCGAACACCTGCCAGACCGAGGAGCCCACCTCCCGCCGGGTCGCGGTCAGCGCGCTCTCGCGCAGCCGGTGGAACTCGGCTCGGATCGTCGGCATGACGTCGTGGCCGGTGGTGGGGTTGGTGAAGCGCACGGCGGCGTGGCCGGGTTCGACCACGCCCGGGTGCCCCTCGTCCTCCAGGTCGAGCTGGTCGCGGAGGGCGGCGTCGGTGTGCTCCCAGCGGTAGGCGGCGATCGGCGAGGAGGGGGTGTCGCCGAGCCGGGAGACGGGGCGCAGCCCCGGGTGGGCCCAGAGCCGTTCCGAGCGCGACCGGTCCGGCGTCTCGGTGGTCGACACCTGTTCGGGGCCGAACTCGAAGAAGGCGCTGTCCGTGGCGTGGACGAAGGGGATGTCCAGGCCGTCCAGCCAGGCCATCGGCTCGGTGGCGATGTTGTGGTGGCCGTGCCACCGCCAGCCGGGCGTGAGCAGGAAGTCGCCCCGGCGCATGGCCACCGGGTCGCCGTCGACGACGGTCCACACGCCCTCGCCCTCCACGACGAACCGGAAGGCGTTCTGGGTGTGCCGGTGCTCGGGCGCCACCTCTCCCGGGCGGAGGTACTGGATCGCCGCCCACAGGGGCGGCGTCGCGAACGGCCGCCCGCCCAGGCCCGGGTTGGCCAGCGCGATCGCCCGCCGCTCACCCCCGCGCCCGACCGGGACCAGCTCCCCGGCCCGCCCGGCCAGGGGCAGCATCGCGCTCCACCGCCAGACGTGCGCAAGCGCCTTGGACCGCGGACTCCGCGGCATCAGGTCGCCGATCTCGGTCCAGAGCGGCACCAGCAGTTCCTCTTCGAACCCCCGGTAGAGGGAGTCAAGCTCGGGTGTACGCTCCGGCTGGTCCGGCCCCTCCCCCGCCGTGATGCGGACGGTCCCCCGCGTGCTGTCGACGGACATGTCATGGCTCCTTGGTCGCGGTGGCGGCCGGCCCGGCCGGGCGGCACAGGCGTCGGCCCACCACCGACAGGTGTTCGGTCGTCGCCTCGCGGGCGCGGACCGCGTCGCCGGTCGCGATGGCGTCGTATATCTCCTGGTGGGCGACGAGCGTCCGCCGGGTCGCCTCGGCGTCGGTGCCAGCCGCGTAGTGGGCATGGCAGGAGCGGGCGAGTGACTGCAGCGAGGCCGCGATGGCCGGGTTGCCGCTGGCCACGCCCAGGGCCGCGTGGAAGGCCACGGACTCCTGGGTGAAGCGGCCGGAGCTGGAGGCCGCCGCCCGGGAGCCCTCCAGGGCCTCCCGCAGCGCGGCCAGTCCGTCCGTCCTCCGGCGGAAGGCGGCCAGTTCGGCGGCGGCCGGCTCCAGCGCGCTCTGGGCCTCGATCAGCTCCTGGGGGGACAGGCCGCTTTCGTGCAGCCGTACCGAGAGGGCGTCGGCGAACGCCTCGATCCGGTCGTCGGGGGTGCCGTCGTCGGCGGCGTCGAGCCGCCGGTAGCCGCCCGCCCAGTACAGCAGCGGCCGGCCCGCCGTCCCGCCCGCGGCGGCGACCTCGCCGATGAGGACGCGGTGGTCGCCTCCCGGGAGGATCGCGTGCAGCCGGGCGTCGAACCAACTCAGGCAGCCCGTGACGACGGGTGCCCCGGTCTGCTCCTCGTGGGTGGCGACTCCGGGGAACGCCCCCTCCGCCCGGCCGCGCCCGCGCGTGGAGAAGTACTGCGACACGTCCCGCTGACCGTTCTCCAGCACGCTGACCGCGAAGCGACCGGCGGTGTCCACCTCCTCCAGGAAGGGGCTGTGGGCGTTGATGGACACCGCCACCAGCAGGGGGTTCAGCGAGAGGGAGACGAACGAGGTGGCGGTGATGCCGTACAGGTGGGCGCCGTTGCGCGTCGTCACCACGGTGACACCGGAGGCGAAGAGGCCGGCGGCGCGGCGAAAGGAGTTCACGGCGGTGCCCGGGGTTGTCGTCGGCGCGCTCATGGGCTACTCCCCCGCCCTCTCGTGGCCGGGCGGATGTCCGAGGCCGCGGAATCCGTAGATGTCCAAGGTGAGCTCTCCGTCTCGCAGGCGGCGCATGTAGGCGTCCTCCTTGGCCGTCCGCTGCCGGGCCGCCTCCACAACGCGCCCGGCCTGGTCCGCGGGGATGACGACGATCCCGTCCTCGTCCGCCACGACCAGGTCACCGCGCCCGACGGGCCGTCCCCGCAGGAGGATCAGGGAACCGACCGTGCCGGGCCACTCTTTCACCGTCCCCCGGATCGCGACGTGCGTGCTGAACGCCGGGAACCTCAGGGCGCGCATGCGTTCGGTGTCGCGCACGCCGCCGTCGATGATCAGGCCGACCACCCCGCGCCGCTGCGCGGCGACCGCCAGGACCTCGCCCCAGTAGCCGAACGGCGCGGCGCCCGCGTCGACGACGAGGACGTCGCCGGGGCGCGCGGCCTCCAGCGCCCAGTGCAGGGGGAGGTTGTCCCCGACCGCGGCCTGGACGGGCAGCGCGGTCCCGGCGAGTCGGGCTCCGGTCCAGGCCGGGCGGAACGCGGGGTCCAGGTCGCAGGCGAGCCCGGACGCCTCGTACAGGGTGGCCGACCCCATGGCCAGCAGCTCCCCGGTGTCGGCGTCGGTGCCGACGTGGCCGTCCGTACTGCTCGGCGCGCTCAAGACGCTTCCTTCCGCTGCAGGTCGTGGTAGCCGTAGGCCGCGCGGGCCTCGGCGATGGTGGATCCGTCGAGCGCCTTCCGCAGGATCCCGTCCTCGCGCTCGGAGATCTCCTCGGCGACCGCCAGAACCCTGTCCTCGCAGTCTCGCGGCACGGCGACGACCCCGTCCTGGTCTCCCACGATGAGGTCGCCCGGCCGGACCTGGACTCCGCCGATGTTCACCGGCTCCTGGACCTGGGCGACCTCGACGCGGTCCTTGCCCGTGCGCATGAACCGTCCCCGGCTGTAGATCGGGTAGGCGAGGTCCAGCGCCCGGTGCACGTCGCGGCAGACGCCGTCGATCACGGTTCCGGCGATGCCGCGGGCGTGGGAGACCGCGGTGAGGATGTCACCCCAGACGGTGCAGTCGAGGCGGCCGTCGTTGTCCAGTACGACGACGCCGCCCGCGGGCACGTCGTCCAGGTAGTCGCCGACGGTCCCCGGCGGGGTGCTCGCCGAGACGTAGCGCACCGTGTAGGCGCGGCCGGCCATCTTCTGGCCGGGGCCGAGCGGCGCGATGCCGAGCAGGCTGCCGGTGCGGCCCAGGCGGTCGAGGGCGTCGGAGACGCTCGCGGTGGAGAGCGCGGCGAACCGCTGTTCGATGCTGTCGGTCATGGGGCCGCCTCCGCGGTGATCGTCGGGAACTGGGAGTCGTGCATCACGTCGATGACGTCGCGCCCGGAGCGCACGGCCCGCGCCATGGCGAGTTCGCGGGCGGCGATGCGTTCGGCGAGGTCCAGGACGCGTCCGATCTCGGCGCGGGCGACGAAGGCGACGCCGTTGCGGTCGGCGATGACGAGGTCGCCGCTGTTGACCCGGACGCCGCGCACCTGGATCGGCACGTCCATGTCCTCCTGGACGATCCGTCCCCGAGCGCTGACCGGCACGGCCGTCCGGGCGAAGAGCGGCAGGTCGACGCTCTCGCAGTCCTGGACATCGCGGCAGGCGCCGTCGACGATGACGCCGGCCACCCCGCGCTGGACGGCGGCCTCGGCGA
Source organism: Nonomuraea sp. NPDC048916 (assembly GCF_040649575.1). Classification (NCBI taxonomy): domain Bacteria; kingdom Bacillati; phylum Actinomycetota; class Actinomycetes; order Streptosporangiales; family Streptosporangiaceae; genus Nonomuraea; species Nonomuraea sp. NPDC048916. The sequence goes on along the minus strand of NZ_JBEZFS010000065.1, from coordinate 8,105 downwards.
GCAGGCCGCCCCAGCAGGAGACGTCGGTGCGCCCGTGGTTGTCGATGACCACCACGTCGTCGGGGTCGGCCACGGCCACCAGGGGGGTGGCGATGTGCGTCGCGGGTCCGGCCGCGGACTTGGGCGCCGCCTTGACGGTGCGGACGACGCCGGCCATGACGCGCCCGGCGGGCCACATCGGCTTCAGGCCGGTCACCGCTCCGGGCAGGCCCAGGGTGTCGAGCGCGTCGGAGATCGCGCAGCTGTCCAGGGCGCGAAGCCGTACGACCTCGGCCGCCGCGCCGCCGGGGGCCGCGGTGCTCGCCGGGGTGCTCATCGGGTGGTTTCCTCTCTCGCGGGCGACCAGGTCACGAATCCCATGGCGTTGCCGGTGCCGGCCTCGGTGCGGTAGCAGGGCTGGTAGTCCACCGAGCTCACCGACAGGCCGGTCTCCTCCGCGATCCCGGCGACGGCGATCCAGTTGCGCAGCTCGGAGCTGCCGGAGCGCATCTCCGACGCCGGAACCGACGCCAGGTGCTCCTCGTCTCCGGCCTCCAGCGCCGCGAGAAAGGTCAGGTCGAGGTCCTCGTCGATGACGAAGTGGGACAGCCCGCCCGAGGCCACCACACCGATCCGCAGGTCCTCCGGGAAGGACGCGAGCGCGCGGCCGAGCGCGCGGCCGAAGTCGAGGCAGCGCCGCGCCGAAGGCGGGTTCGGCTCGTAGAACGTGTTGATGAAGACCGGGACCATCGGCACCGTGGACCGCTCGCCGACGATCCGCTGGTAGATGAAGCCGTAGCCGTGGGGGATGCCGTGGTTGCCGTAGCGTCCCGCGGGCAGGCTCCGCGAGGCGGCGACGTCGAAGCCCTCCTCGGCCGCCGACTCGATCAGGTGGCGGGCCAGGTCCGCCCGGCAGGGACGGGTGACGGTCCGCTCCGGCACGTCGCCGTGGGCCGCCTCCGCCAGCCCCGGCGCCATGGCGGCGAGCTGCTCGGGGGTGAAGGGGACGTGGTCGACCGCGTCACCCCAGTAGATCGCGAAGGCGGGCAGCAGCCGGTCGTCGTAGACCTCCTTGTGGTCGCTGCTGACGATGACCAGGACGTCCACCTCCGCGTCGCGCAGATGCGCGCCCAGGCCGTCCATCGCGTCCCGGCAGGCCTCCCACCGGGCGGCCTGGACGTCGTCCGCGCACTCGTGCGCGAAGTCCTGGCGCGCGGCTTTGAGCTCGTCGAAGGTGTAGCGGGCGCCGCGGAACTCCAGGGTGGAGCTCCGGCGGTCGGCCTCCCCCCGCTCGGCCCAGCGGGTCGGCGGGGTCTTCAGTTGCGGTCCGTGTGATGTGCCGATGCCGGCCACGACTGTCGCCATCATCTGCCTTTCGTGTGGTGGGGCGTCCGGCTGGGGTGCTCTACAGGCGGAAGAGGCCGGCGGCGTTCTTGGCGAAGATCGCCTCGCGGTCGTCCTCGGTGAGCCAGTCGATGTCGTTGACCAGCAGGTGGATGTCGTCGAACCAGCCGCCGGTCTCGGGGTTGATCTGGGAGCCGGTTCCCGGCTTCTCCGTGCCGAACAGGCAGCGGTCGACGCCCGCGACGCGGATGAGCAGCTCGATGGAGTCCTTGGTGTACAGGCAGGTGTCGAACCACAGGCAGCGCAGCTTCTCCAGGTACGGCGTGCCGCCGGCGCGGACGCCGGAGGGCAGGAAGCGGCCGACCTGGTAGGGGATGGCCCCGCCGCCGTGCGAAACGATGATCTTCAGGTCGGGGAAGTCCTGGAGCACCCGCGAGGAGAGCAGGCTCCAGACGGCGACCGTCTCCTCCTGGATGAAGTGCAGGCTGTACGGCTCCCGCGTCGGCGGCCGGCAACCGGCGGCGTGGATCAGCGCCGGCACGTCCAGCTCGCACAGAGCCTCATAGACGGGGTACCAGTAGCGGTCGCCGAGCGCGGGCGGCACCTGGGTGCCCTCGTAGGGGTCGGGGTTGAGCAGGGCGCCGACGAAGCCGAGTTCGGTGACGGTGCGGCGCAGCTCGGCGGTCCACTCCGCCGGGTCCAGGTCGGGGCTCTGCGGCAGGCCGGCCACACCCTTGAACCGCCCGGGGAACAGCTCGCAGGAGCGGTGGATGATGTTGTTGGTCTCCTCGGTGAACCAACGCACGATCTTCGAGGGCTGCTCGCTGTGCATCATCTGGTAGGGGCGGGGGGAGATGAGCTGGAGGTCGACCCCGGCGCCGTCGATGTGGTCGAAGTGGGAGACGTTCCCGAAGCTGGGGTGCGGCTCGAAGTGGGCCTCGCGCAGCCGATCGTCGCTGATGGCCGGGGGCTTGCCTCCGTGGGCTCCCCGGTGGGACAGCAGACCGGCCTTCCACGCGTACAGCTCGGCGGGGGCGGTCAGGTGACCGTGGACATCGATGATCATGAGTTCTTCCGTAGGTCGGGGCCGCCTCGTCCGGCGGCGGATACTCAGGCGGGGAGCGGGGAGGAGATGAGGTCGGCGATGCGGCCGTCGACGGCCGAGCGGTCGTAGGTCCGCAGCAGGCGGGTGCGCCCGGCGCCCGGGTCGCCGCGGTGCAGGTACTCGTACAGCTCCTGGCGGGAGCCGAAGCCGTCGCCGACCAGATCCCAGGCCAGGCGGAAGAGCCGCGCCTTGCGGTCCGCGCCGATGTCGTGCCCGCGCATGTACTTGTCCAGGAAGGGGCGCAGTTCGGGGTTGGCCAGGTCGGCCTCGGTCGGCTGCATGATCAGGCCCGAGGCGCCGACGCGGCGGACGATCTCCACCACCCGCGAGGAGATCTCGGCCGACCAGAAGCCCAGGCCGTAGCTGGAGGCCGGCGCGAGGAGCCCGCTCGGGGTGCGCTGGGGCGACATCTCGGCCCCGACGATGCCCAGGCGCAGGGTCTCGGCGTAGGAGATCAGCTCCCCGAGGTCCTCCTGGATGCCGCGGAAGCCGTCCACGCCGATGCTCCTGGCCAGCATGGCCGCCACGGACACGAAGACCTTGAGCCGCTCGTGGAAGCGGATGTGGGTGCTCTGCATGCTCCAGGCGTTGATGCGGCTCAGACCGCGCAGGGCCAGCATGCCGTCGCCGAGGAGGAAGAGCCGCTCCCAGGGGATCTCGACGTCGTCGAAGAAGAGCATGGCGTCCTGCTCGTCGTAGCGACTGGCGAGGGGGTGGCTGTGGCCGTTGGCGTGGGCGCCGAGCGGCTCACGGCAGAGGATCTTCAGGCCCTTGGCGTTCATCGGCAGCGCGAACCACAGGACGAACCGCTCGGCGCCGCGCTGGGCGGAGACACCGTTGAGGTAGACGAGGACCTCGTGGGAGAAGGGCGCCAGGGTGGCCAGTTGCTTGGCTCCGCGGATCACGACGCCGCGGTCGTTCTCCTCCACCACGTGTAGCGCCAGGTCGGGGTCGTCGAGCGGGCTCGCGCTGCGGTCGATCTGCGGGTCGCCGAGCGCGTGGGTGAGGACGAGGTCGTGCTCCATGGCGAAGCGGTGGTAGGCGGCGGCGTTCGCGCCGAAGCCGGGGCGGTTCTTCTCCAGCTCGTCCCGGAAGTCGTGCAGGCCGACCACGACGTTGGCCATGAAGTCGGGCGAGCGTCCCTGCTGCCCCCAGCTCTCGCACATCCACCACTCGGTGGCGGCGAACTTGGCGCGCAGCTCCTCGGGGGTGGTCGGCAGCGTGTACGAGCGGCTCACCCGGTTGCCCGTCTCGGGGGAGACGAAGGTGCCGATCTCAAGGGCCTCGGGGTCGGAGAGCCGCAGGTCGAACAGCCTGGCGAACTCGTCGATCGCGCCCCGGAAGGCGGGGTGCTCGGCGACGTTCTTCACGCGCTCGCCGCCCAGCCAGACCTCCCGGCCGTCGTCGAGGCTCTCGCGGTACCTGTCACCGGTCATCGCGCCGAGGGCGCCGGTCACGTCCATCGTTGTCTCCTGGGTCGTTTTCGAAAGTCGATCGGGGATTTCCGGGTCTTCCCGTGCCGGGCTCCGCGGCCTCCGGGGTGGGCGGCCGGCCCTTTCGCAGCCGGGCGCCCCGCCTGTGGCCGACGTTACGAGCGGTCGGGAGGCGGGAGCACCGGACGGCCGCACGAAGCTCCGGGGCCGTGTTCCGACACGGTGTCGGAACACGGCGGCGGGGGGCAGGGTGGGGAACGGTTGGGGAGCACGCCGCTGGAACACGGCGGTGGAGCAGCGGTGCGAACGGTCAGGGTTGTGCGAGCGCTGTCAGGGAGAAGCCCGCGACGTCGCGGTAGCTCTCGCCGAACCGGCTGATCTCCTCGGGGGTCATGACGTCCGCGATGTCCTCGAAGGGCCGGTCGCCGGTCCGGTCGAAGACCTCCCGCAGGAGGGCGTCGGGCGGGTTCACCCGGTTGGTCAGCACGACGCGGGAGGTGGCCTCCAGCCGCTCCGCCTCGTAGGCGCTCAGGGCCCGGTACGGGTCCCCGATCGCGGCCAGGTGCGCGGCCAGGGCACCGGCGTCCAGGATGGCCTGGGCGGCCCCGTTCGAGCCGCGGGGCACCATCGGGTGCGCGGCGTCGCCGAGGAGTGTGACGCGGCCGTCGGTCCAGTGTCCGAGAGGGTCCTGGTCGACCATGGGGTACTCCAGCACCTCCTCCGCCGCCCGGATCATCGCCGGCACGTCCAGCCAGTCGAAGTGCCAGTCGGCGAAGGGGCCGATGAAATCCTCGATCAGACCGGGGCGGTTCCAGTCACGGGCGTCGAGCATGGGGCCCTCGACCTCCGCCACCCAGTTGACGAGCTGGTCTCCCTGGGCGTTGACGTCGTCGCGGATCGGGTAGATCACCATCTTGCCCGTCGCGAGCCATCCCGCCCGCACCATGCTCGCCCCGGTGAGGAACCGCGGCCAGACGGTCGTTCCCCGCCACATCATGTAGCCGGTGTAGCGCGGTACGGCGGTGTCGCCGTGGAGCTGCGCCCGCACGGCCGAGTGGACGCCGTCGGCGCCGACGACGATGTCGCCGCGGACCTCCGAGGTGGAGCCGTCCTCGTGCCTGACGTGCGCCGTGGCCGAGCTCCGGTCCTGGATCACGCGGACGGCCCGGTGGTCGAGCCGTACCGCGTCGGGACCGAGCCTGTCTCGGACGGCCCGGAGCAGGACCTGCTGGAGGTCGCCCCGGTGGATCGAGAACTGCGGCCAGGGGTAGCCCGCGAAACGGCCCGCCGGCTCGCGGGCGATCAGCTGCCCGAACCTGTTGAAGAACGCGGACTCGCGGGTGGTGACGGCGGCGGCGGCGAGGTCGTCCTCCAACCCCAGCCGCGCCAGGTTCCGGGTGGCGTGCGGGAGCAGATTGATCCCGACTCCGAGGGCGCCCAGCCGGGGTGCCGCCTCCAGCACCACGCAGTCGATCCCCGACCGGTGGAGTTCGAGCGCCAGGGTGAGACCTCCGATCCCGGCGCCGAGAACAATGACTCTGGATGTGGTTGTCATCGGATTCCTCCAGCGTGGAGACCCCCGGCTTGGGCCCGGGGGAGGAAGGGCGGCAGGGTGCCGCGGGGTGTTCTGGCACGGCTCGGCCGAAGGGGGCGGTGAGGGTGCCTCCCTTTCGGCCGGGCCGGGACCACCGGGCCGCGCGAACGCGGCCCCGGTACCGTTCGAGCCCGATCGGGCCCGAGACCTACCGCCCGGCCCGGGATCGGGCCGGGTGCGGCCCCGGAGGCCGGGCCCGAGGTCAGGTCGTGCGCAGGACGGCCTTGAGGATCGAGCCGTCGTCCATCGCGGCGTAGCCCGCGGCGGCCTCGTCGAGCCCGTAGACCCGGTCGACCAGCGGCGACGGGTCCAGCCGGCCGTTCACGACGTCGTCGATCAGCCCCGGCAGGTAATGGCGGGCCGGCGCGACCCCGCCCGCGACGCGGATCTGCCGTCCGAAGATCCGCGCCGGCGGGATCGGCCCCACCCCGTGGGGGACGCCCACGAACCCGACCGTGCCCGCCGGGCGGACGACGTCGAGCGCCGCGTCGAAGGCGCCCTGCATACCGACGCACTCGATGACCCTGTCGGGCAGGCGTCCGCCCAGCAGGTCGCGGACGGCCTCGACGGGCGACTCGTCCCGGGAGACCCGCAGCGTCTCCGCGCCGGCGCCCTCGGCGACCTTCAGCCGGTCGGGCCGGTCGCCGAGGAGGAGGACGCGGACGGCACCGGCGCGCGCCGCGGCCATCGCCGCGGAGATGCCCACCGCCCCGTCGCCGACGACCACGACGGTGTCGCCGCTTCCGACCCCGGCCAGCGCGGCACCGTGCGTGCCGGTCGCGAACACGTCGCAGAGCGGGATGAGCCTGCGCGCGAGGTCGGTATCGATGTCCTCCCAGGGGAGCACGACGAGCGTCGCGTCGGCGTGCGGGACCCGGATGGCCTGGGCCTGGGCGCCGTCCCAGTCCTTGCCCCAGATGCCGGCGCTCCCGCAGAGCGGCTGCAGGCCCCTCCGGCACTCCTCGCAGTCACCCTCGGAGAACAGGAACGGCGCGATGACGGTGTCGCCGGGGCGCAGCGTGCCGACGTCGCGCCCCACCTGCCGCACCCGGCCGATGAACTCGTGGCCGATGCCCCCTTCGCCGTGCGGTACGAGCCCCCGGTAGGTCCACAGGTCCGAACCGCAGATGCCCGTGAAGAGGATGTCGACGACGACGTCGGTGGGGTCGACGACCTGGGGGTCGGGCACCTCCCGGGTCTCGATCCGCCCCGGTTCGGCGAACCATACTGCACGCATGCTGTCCCAGCCTTTCCTCAGAGATCAGGCCGCGGCCGGGTGGACGACGACGGGCAGGGCGTCGAGCCCGCGGATGAGCTGGTTGAGCCGGCGGACCGGCTCGCCGACCTCGAACCGCTCGACCCGACGCGCCAGCGCGGCCAGGATCGAGTGGCCCTCCAGCCGGGCCAGGCCCTGCCCCGCGCAGCCGTGCATGCCGTAGCCGAACGCGAGCTGGTCCATCGGGTTGCGGGTGGCGTCGAACCGGTCGGGGTCGTCCCACTTGCGCTCATCGCGGTTGGCCGAGGCGTACAGCATCATCAGGCGCGACCCGGCGGCCAGCGGCACGCCGTCGATGTCCACGTCGCGGGTCGCGACCCGGCAGAAGAACTGCACCGGCGCCTCGATGCGCAGCACCTCGTTGAACGCGCTGGGGATCAGCGAGGGGTCCCTGCGGACCAGGTCCCACTGCTCCGGGTTGCGCGCGAAGTACCAGACCGCGTTGCTGATCGCGTTGATCGTCGTGTCGAGCCCGGCCGTCACGTAGGCCGACATGAGGGGGACGCAGGACTCCTGGGCGATCTTCCCCTCCGCCGCGGCGTCGTAGATGGCCCGGCCCATGCTTCCCGGGGTCAGCTCCTCGGGCCTGATGCCCGACAGGTAGGCGAGCTGGTCCTGCAAGAGGGGGAACGCGGCGTCCGTGCGCGGTCCGGGCGGGCCGCTGGCCGAGAAGGCGGCGTCGGCCCAGCCGAGCACCTTGTCGCGCCCGTCCTGGGGCAGGCCGATCAGGTCGAGGACGATGGAGATGGGGAAGGCGCGCGCCAGGTCGTTGACCGCGTCGAACTCCCGCCCCTGGACGAGAGGCTCGACCAGTTCGTCCGCCCGGCGCTCGATGTCCTCCTTGAGCTGCCGGATCGCCTTGGGCGACAGCCGGGCGGCCAGGACGTTGCGGAGCTTGTCGTGCTCCGGCGGGTCGGTGGCGATGATCATGCCCCTGGTGGCGACGTTCGCCAGGTCGTTGAGGCCGATCCCCCGGGCGGAGCTGAAGGACTCCCAGTCTTCGAGGGCGGCGCGCACGTCGGCGTACCGGCCCAGCGCCCAGGCGCCGTACCTGGGGAGGTAGACGGCCGGGGCGGTGTCCCGGATCAGCTGGTAGAGGGGGAACGGGGCGGTCAGGGCCTCGTCGCTGAACAGGTCGAGATCGAGGGACGGGCCCTGAGGGGTGGCGGTCATCCTTGTGCTCCCATGTGTGGAAAGGGTGGTGGTGGAGGAGTCGGGCGCCGAGACGTCGCCGGCCGCTCAGACGGAGGCCGCTCAGACGGAGGCCGCTCAGACGGAGGCCGCTCAGACGGAGGCCGCTCAGACGGAGGCCGCTCAGACGGAGGCCGCTCAGACGGAGGCCGCTCAGACGGAGGCCGCTCAGACGGAGGCCGC
>NZ_JBEZFS010000064.1:0-40553 GCF_040649575.1 Nonomuraea sp. NPDC048916 | reverse complement strand
AGTCGGCCGGAACGCCCACCCGCCTCCGCTTTTACGCCACCCGGCCGACTTAAGACCGTGCCAGTTACCCCCGCGCCCGCAACAAGGCCGAAGGCCAAAAGCACCAGACCCCGGGCAATCGCGGTCGGCCGGAACGCCCACCCGCCTCCGCGGCACCAACCAGAACCCTGCTTCCACGGCACTCACGGAAACCACGCCTCCGCGGACCAACCAGAACCCTGCTTCCACGGCACTTCACGGAACACCGGCGCGGCACCCGCAGAACACCCGGCGGCCCGCAGAAACCGCAGCCCGTCACGAAACCGGGTAGTACCGGCTGACGGTCTCGGCGACGCAGGCGGGCTTGGCGCCGCCGTCGATCTCCATCGTCGACAGCAGCACCGCCACGACGCCGTCGCCGACGTCCTCGGCCTGCTGCAGCCGCGTGGTGACCCGGACGCGCGAGCCCACGGGCACCGGGCTGGGAAACCGCACCCGGTTGAGCCCGTAGTTGATCGACATCCGCAGCCGTTCGATCCGGTAGATCTGACCGACCAGCGCGGGCAGCAGCGACAGCGACAGGTAACCGTGGGCGATGGGAGCCCCGAACGGCCCGCGCGCGGCCCGTTCGGGGTCGACGTGGATCCACTGGTGGTCGCCGGTGGCGTCGGCGAACCGGTCGATCCGGTCCTGCTCGATCGCCACCCAGTCGCTCGTGCCCAGCGTCTCGCCGGCGCGGGCCCTGAACGCGCCGAGATCGGCGAAGACGCGCGTCACATGTGCCTGCCGCCGGCGACCTCGGTGACGGTGCCGGTGATGAACGCCGACAGGTCCGAGGCGAGGAACAGGGCGGCCTTGGCGATGTCCTCAGGCTCGCCGATGCGCCCCAGCGGGATGTCGGCGACCATCCGGGCGAGCACCTCGGGCGGCATGGCAGCCGTCATGGCGGTGCGGATCAGGCCCGGCTGGATCGCGTTGACCCGGACGTCGTGCTTGGCCAGCTCGCGGGCGGCGGCCTTGGTGAGCCCGACGATGCCGGCCTTGGCGGCGCTGTAGTTGGTCTGGCCGAAGTTGCCGACCTTGCCGGAGATCGAGGAGATGTTCACGATGGAGCCGCCGTGGCCCTGGGCGCGCATGACCCGGGCGGCGGCGCGGGTGCCGAGCCAGGCTCCGGTCAGGTGCACGTCCACGACTGTCTTGAAGTTCTCCAGGGTCATCTTGGCCATGGTGGAGTCGCGGGTGATGCCCGCGTTGTTGACCAGGATGTCGAGCGTCCCGAACGTCTCCCGGCAGCTGTCGGCCAGGGCGTCGACGGCGGCCTCGTCGGTCACGTCGCACGGCACGGCGACGGCCCGGCGCCCCTGGGCCACGAGGCCGGCCGCCGCCTGCTCGGCTCCTTCGGCGTTGACGTCGCTGATCACGACCGCCGCGCCGTGCTCGGCCAGGACGGTGGCGATGGCCAGGCCGATCCCCTGGGCGGAGCCGGTGACGACGGCCGCGCGGCCATCAAGCAGGTTCATGTTCTCTCCGTTTTCTCAAGGGCCTGGGCGACCCATTCTCAAGGGCCTAGGCGACCCAGCGGGGTGCCCGCTTCTCGACGAAGGCGAGGGGGCCCTCGGTCTGGTCGGGGTGGCCCCAGAGGCCGACCAGGTGCTGCGCGCCCACGCGGCACGCGTCGGTGAGCCCGAGTTCGAGGGCCGCCCACAGGGCCTTCTTGGTCGCGGCCATCGCGGCGGGGGAGTTGCGCGCGATCTTCTCGGCGAGCTCCTGCGCGGCCTCGCGCAGCGTCTCGGGCGGGTCCACGATCTGGCTGACCATCCCCAGCTCGTACGCGCGCCGCGCCGTCATCCGCTCGTGGGCGCCGACGAGCGCCATGCGCATGACCGCCTCGAAGGGGATCTTCTTGGCCAGGGCGATCACCTCGATCGCGGTCACCTGGCCCACGCTGACGTGTGGGTCGAAGAACGTCGCGTCGGAGGCGGCGATGACGACGTCGGCGTCGGCGACGAAGTGCAGCCCGCCACCCGCGCACACGCCGTTGACGGCGGCGATGACGGGCTTGGTGACGTTCTGGTGCCAGGAGGTGAAGTGGAGGTCGAAGTCCAGCAGGCTGTCCTGGTAGCGCTCCATGCCCACGCCGTCGGAGGCCACCTCGGACAGGTCGGCCCCGGTCTGGAAGGCGCGACCCTCGCCGGTCTGCACGATGACCCGGACGGCGGGGTCGCGGTCCAGTTCGAGCCAGGCGGCGGCCAGCTCGTTCCGCATCGCGTTGTTCATGGCGTTGAGCTTCTCGGGCCGGTTGTTGATCAGCCAGCCGACCGCGCCGTGGCGCTCCACCTTGATGGTCTCGTATGTGGTCATGCGTGGAATGTCCTCTCGTGTTAAGCGACTTCGTGTTCGAGCAGCTCGCCCAGCGTGGCCACGTGCTCGTCGGCCTGCCCGAGCAGGCGGGCGCTGGCCCGCGCCCGCTTGAAGTAGAGATGCGCGTCGTGTTCCCAGGTGAAGCCGACGCCGCCGTGCAGCTGGATCGTCTGGGCGGTGACCCAGGTCGACGCCTTGCCGGCCATGAGCGCGGCGACCCGGGAGTCACGTGCCAGCTCGGCGCCGGTCGACCGCGTGGCGGTGTAGACGGCCGAGCGGGCCGACTCGACCTGAATCAGCGCGTCGGCCAGCCGCTGCTTGATGATCTGGAACGAGCCGATCGGCCGTGCGAACTGGATGCGGGTCTTGGCGTACTCGACGACCATGTCGAGGCAGCGCTGGGCGACGCCGGTCTGTTCGGCGGCGAGCAGCGCCCGCGAGACGTCGGTGGCGGCGGCCAGGGCGGCCTCGCAGCCGATCGCTCCGACGAGCTCGCCCGCCACGCCGGTCAGCTCCAGCCGCGCCATCTTGCGGGTGTGGTCCAGCGTGACGAGGGGTTCCACGGCGAGGCCGGCGGCGGCGCGCTCGACGGCGAAGACGCCGGGGCCGTCCGGCGTCCGGGCGACGACCAGCAGCAGGTCGGCGCTCGCGCCGTCGACCACGTGGTGCTTGGCGCCGTCGAGCCGCCAGCTCCCGCCCTCGCGGCGCGCGGTGGTGCGCATCTCGGACACGTCCCAGCGGGCGCCGGTCTCGGCGAGTGCCACGGTCGCGGTCAGCTCGCCGCGGGCGATCCGGCGGCCGTGGCGTTCGAGCGCGTCGGCGTCGTCGAGCGCGAGCAGCAGCGGGACGGCGAGCACCGAGGTGGCGAACAGCGGCGAGCAGGCGAGCCAGGCGCCGCACTCCTCGACGGCGACGGCGAGCTCCGCGGCTCCGAGCCCGCTGCCCCCGTGTCGCTCGGGCAGCATCAGGCCGGGCAGGTCCAGCTGCGCCATCAGCCGCCAGGTGGGCTCGTCCCAGCCGCGTTCGGTCATCATGGCCGCGCGGACGCGGGTCGGGGTACTGACGCCGGCCAGCGCGCCGCGCACGCTCTCGCGGAACTGTTCGAGGTCCTCTTCGGACGTGGTGGTCATGGCCGCTCCCGGATCTGTTCGGCGCCGGTCATACGACGCCGTCGTCGTGCAGTCGGTGGATGGAGGCGTCGTCGTAGCCGAGCTCGCGCAGGATCGTGTCGGTGTGCTCGCCCAGGGCGGGGACGGCGCCGGCGGGGGTGCGCCAGGCGGAGCTCACCGGAGGCGAGAGCGGCGTGGCGACCGGGCCGGCCGGCGCGGGCACGGTCAGCCAGCGCTCACGCGAGACGAGCTGAGGGTGGTCGACGACCTGCGCCAGGTCGTTGACCAGGGCGCAGCCGATGCCGGCCCGGTGCAGCACGGCGACGGCGTCGGCGCTGCCGAGGCGGCCGATGACCGCGCCGAGCAGCTCGTCGATGTCGGCCCGGTGGGCGACGCGCGCCTGGTTGGTGGCGTATCGGGGATCACCGGCCAGCTCGGGCCGGTCCAGCACCGACGTGGCGAGCCTGACCCACTCGCGGTCGTTCTGGACGCTCACCGTCACGAGCCGGCCGTCGGCTGCCGGGTAGGCGTCGTAGGGGGAGATGGCCGGATGACTCATGCCGGACGCCAGGTCCGGCTCCGAGCCGTGCTTGCGGACGACGAGCGGGTAGCCCATCCAGTCGGCCAGGGCGTCGAGCATCGACACCTCCAGGACGCAGCCCTCGCCGGTGCGCGCGCGGCCGAGCAGCGCCGACAGCACGGAGGAGAAGCCGAACATGCCGGCCGCGATGTCGGCCACGGAGATGCCCGGCTTGATCGGGTGTTCGAGGCTCCCGGTGATCGTCGTCAGGGCGGCTTCGGCCTGGATGAGCAGGTCGTATGCCTTGCGGTCGTCGTACGGGCCGCCGGTGCCGTAGCCGGAGATCTCGCAGACGACCAGCCGCGGGTGCGCGGCGAGCAGGCTCGTGCCGTCCAGCCCCAGGCGGGGGGCGGCGCCGGGCGCCAGGTTGTGCACGAACACGTCGGCCCGCGCCAGCAGCGCCCCGAGCACGCGCCGGCCGTCCGGCGCCTTGGCGTCGAGCGTCAGCGACTCCTTGTTGCGGTTGGCCCAGGCGAAGTGCGCCCCGGTGCCGTTGGCGTGGGTGTCGAAGTGGCGCGCGAAGTCGCCGCCGTCGGGCCGCTCCACCTTGATGACGCGGGCCCCCAGGTCGGCGAGCTGCCGGGTGGCGTACGGCGCCGAAACGGCCTGCTCCATCGAGACCACGAGCAGGCCGTCGAGTGGTCCGGTCATGTGCGGGCGAAGTGCGCGATGGACGCCTGCAGCGTGCCGTCGAGCGTGGTCGCGCCGCCGATGGGCTCGGGCAGGACGACGGGGCCGTGCTCGCGGCTGGGCAGCAGGACGGTCGCCGTGCCCGGCGCCGTGACCTGGCCGCGCTGGTTGGTGGCGGCCAGTTCGAGGTCGACGGCCGCGTGGACGCCGCGGCCGTCCTCGACGAGGTGCTTGCGTACGACGGTGCCGGTGATCCGCTGGGCGTCGCCGATGTAGTTGAACTGGCGGAACTCGACCCGGAGCCGCCACAGCCAGGCGTCGTCGCCCATCCAGTCGGTGCAGGCGTGGATCATCCAGGTCTCGCGCATGCGGCCGTAGTCGAAGGTCGTGGGGTTGCCCGAGCGGCGCGCGAACTCCGGGTCCCAGTGCACGCGCTGCATGGCGTCCCAGACGCCGAGCTCGTCGCGGTGGTAGAAGCGCGGGATGCGCCGGCGGTTGTGGTGCCCGAGGCGCAGCGGGGCGACGCCGTAGACGCCCATGCCCATGCCGGTGTGCCAGCAGACGATGTCGGTCACGGTCAGCGGGCCCTTGACCATGGGCGTGATCGCGTCGCCCTCCTGGACGTCCTCGAACCATCGTGGTTCGGCGCCGCGGGGCCCCTCGGCGGCGTACTGCGCGTCGATCTCGGCGATGCGCTCCTCGGTCCAGGGCTCGATCGCGACGTCGTCGTACTTCTTGCGCTTGCGGGCCTCGGTGCGCTCGGTGCGGATCATCAGCCGGTACTGCCCGGCGAGCGGGGTGCCGTCGGCGTCGGCGAAGACGTTGGCGTTCCACTCGTGCACGGCGCGGCCGCTGAACTCGCTGGGCTTGTCGAGCACGCCCACCAGGGCGTTGCGCCGCAGGACGGCCCGGTCGGCGTAGAGCGGCGACCACCACTCGCGCTCGCACGCCGAGTAGAAGGCGTGCACGCCGCGCAGCGGATCGCCCTTCAGCTCGTGCTGCCGGGCCAGGTCGGCCTCGGTCAGCACGTCCTCGCCGATGATGCTGTCGCCGCCGACGATCGGGGGCGGCGCGATCGGCCGGCCCCAGCGCGAGCGCTCGGCGTAGGCGGGGTCGCACCACAGCGGGTTGTCGTCACCGTAGGAGCGGGCGGCGATGCGGAACGCGTCGGTGCCGGGCCGCAGGTAGTGGGGCGGCACGGGGTTGGGCTGGGCGATGCCGATGCGGGCGCGCAGGGCCGCCACGCCCTCGTCGGTGATGCGGGGCCGGGTCTTCTCATCCGTCGGGGCCATGTCTGTCCGAAAGTCCTCTCGCCTTTTCTTTGCTATCTTATAGCTATAAGATGCGGATTGTCGAGAAAGGGGGGCGCGCATGGCGTATGAGACGCTGGTCGTCGAGCGCCGTGGGCCGGTGGGCTGGCTCGAGTTCGACCGGCCGCACGCCGGCAACGCCATGGACGCCGTGATGATGGCCGAGCTGCCGCGCGCCTGGCGCGAGCTCGACGCGGACGAGGACGTGCGCTGCGTCGTCGTCACCGGACGCGGCAAGGCGTTCCAGACCGGCCTGGACATGGCGGCCCTGGCCCGCGACCCGGCGAGCCTGAAGGAGTCCAGCAGGCGCACCCGCGACGCGGCGCTGGAGCTGACCGGCTGGCATCTCGGCGTCCGCACGCCCGTCGTGGCGGCCGTCAACGGAGTGTGCGCCGGAGGCGGCCTGCACTTCGTGGTCGACGCCGACGTCGTCCTCGCCGCGCGCCACGCCACCTTCGTCGACCCCCACGTGAGCGTCGGCCAGGTCAGCGCCTGGGAGGCCATCGGCCTCACGCACCGGATGGCTGCCACGGCCGCCGCCCGGCTCGCGCTCATCGGGGTGCACGAACGCCTCGACGCCGCCCGGGCGCACCGGCTGGGGCTGGTCGGCGAGGTGGTCGACGGCACGGAGCTGCGGGACGCGGCGCAGCGCGTCGCCGAGTCGATCGCCCGCGGCCATCCCGAGGCGGCGCGGCGGATCAAACAGGCGCTGTGGCGCTCGGAAGAGCTCGGCCTGACCGCCGCCCGCACGGCCGCCCGCACGGCCGCCCGCACGGCCGCCCGTGAGGCGGCCCGGCGCGAGGACCTGCGCGAGGACCTGCGCGACGACCTGCGCGACGACCTGCGCGAGGACCTGCGCGACGACCTGCGCGAGGACCAGCGCGAGGACCAGCGCGAGGACCAGCGCGAGGCGACCCAGCGCGAGGACCGGCGCCCGACCCCGCAGGCGACCCCGCAGGCGACCCCGCAGGCGACCCCGCAGGCGACCCGGCAGGCGACCCGGCAGGCGACCCGGCGGGCGGACCGGCGGCTCGACCAGGAGACTGACAGAGAGGCACACCCATGACAGAGCAGCAGCGAGCGTCGCTTGCCGGGCCGGCCGGCCCTGACGTGCGGCCCGAGCAGGCCGTGGAGGCGGTGCGGGCCTGGATCGAGGCCCACGTGCCCGCGCCCTGGCGCGAGGCGGCCGAGCGGGGCGGCCCGCGCGAGGTGCGCGCGGTCAGGACACCGGAGGAGTACCGCTCCTGGTATCCCGTCTTCGGCGCCTCCGGCCTGGTCGCGCCGACCTGGAACGTCGAGCACGGCGGGCTGGGCTGGAAGCGTCCCGTCGCCGCGGCCGTCGAGCGGCTGCTGCGTCCCTACCATCTGCCGCGGCTCAACCCGCTCGGGCTCAACCTCGTCGCCCCTGCGCTGTACGCGCACGGCAGGCCCGAGCAGCGCGACCGGTTCCTCGGCCCGATCGCCCGGGGCGAGGAGGTCTGGTGCCAGCTCTTCAGCGAGCCCGGCTCCGGCAGCGACCTGGCCTCCCTGTCGACCAGAGCCGAGCTCGACGGCGACACCTGGGTCGTGACCGGCCAGAAGGTGTGGACCACGTGGGCCGACCGCGCCGACTTCGGCGTCCTGCTCGCCCGCACCGATCCGGACCTGCCCAAGCACCAGGGCATCAGCTACCTCCTCATCGAGATGCGGCAGCCCGGCATCGAGGTCAGGCCGCTTCCCCACATCGGCGGGGAGACCGAGTTCTTCGAGGTGTTCTTCGACGGCGCCCGCGTCCCGGACAGCCACCGGATCGGAGAGGCCGGCAACGGCTGGCGGGTCGCGCAGGCGACGCTCAGCGGTGAGCGGCAGATGGTGTCGGGGTCGGGGTCGGGCGGCGTCGACCGGATCGGTGGCGTGAGCGCCTCCCACCTCGTCCGCCTGGCCCGCCGGCGGACCGAGGCCGGGCTGCCGGGAGGCTGGGACCACCCGGCGACCCGTGAGCGCATCGTCTGGCTGTGGTGCGAGGAGCGGACCCGTGCCTGGACCAACCAGCGCATCCGAGACCGGCTGGCCGGCAACCTCCCGCCCGGCCCGGAGAGCTCGATCGGCAAGGTGCACGGGTCCGAGCTCAACCAGCGGATCCAGGAGATGGCCGCCGACCTGCTGGGCGGGGACGCGGTGGCCTGGCCCGGGTCGGCCTCGACGCCCGGCGAATACTGGGACGGCATGCCGGCCGAGGTCCGGGGGCTGCTCCGCAGCCGCGCCAACACCATCGAGGGCGGCACCACCGAGGTCAACAAGAACGTGATCGCCGAGCGGGTCCTCGGGCTGCCCAAGGACTTCGACCCCTACCGGGGCAGGCCCTGGCGGGAGCTGCCCCGGAGCTGAGCGGATCAGGCTCGGGGCAACCCGAGCACCCGCTGCGCGACGATCTGGCGCTGGATCTGCTGGGTGCCGCCGTAGATCGACTGGGCGCGCGACCACAGGTAGTCCGCGAACGGACCCGGCGCGCCCAGCACGAACGACGGCCCGGCCAGGTCGCTGACCACGCGGTAGAGGTTCTGCTCCACGCGGGTGGCCAGCAGTTTGTCGACGGAGCCGCCGGATCCGGTCGCGTCGGCGTCACGGCCGGCCAGCGACCGGGCCACGTGCCACTGCATCACCTGGACGTCCACGGCGGCCTCCGCCAGCCGCAGGCGCAGCCCCGCGTCGGCGGCCACCCGGCCCGACCGCACCTCCTCGCGCGCCGCGGCCAGCACCCGGCCGAGCCGTCCCACCCAGCCCATGTCGGCCGGGCCGCGCTCGTACGCCAGCATGTGCATCGCGATCTGCCAGCCCTGGCCGCGCTCGCCGACGAGGTTGGCCGCGGGCACGCTCACGTCGTCGAAGAACACCTCGGCGAACTCCCGGCTGCCGCTGGCCAGCACGATCTCGCGGCAGTCCACCCCGGGGGAGCGCATGTCGACGACCAGCATCGACAGGCCGCGGTGACGGGGCCGGTCGGGCTCGGTCCGTGCGAGCAGCAGGCACCAGCCGGACCACATCGCGCCGCTGGTCCAGATCTTCTGGCCGTTGACCACGAACCGGTCGCCATCGGCCGTCGCCGTGGTGGAGAGCCCGGCCAGGTCCGAGCCCGCCCCGGGCTCGCTGAAGCCCTGGCACCACACCTCGGTGCAGCCGAGGAGGCCGGGCAGCACCCGGGCCTTGAGCTCCTCGCCCGCGAAGTCGGCGACGGCGTGGGCGATGTGGCCGATCGGCGGCGACGCGGGCGCCCCGGCGGCGGCGAGCTCCTCGTTGAGGATGCCCTCGTAGGCGTCCGGCAGGCCGCGCCCGCCGTAGGCGGCGGGCAGCGAGATGCCCACGTAACCGGCCTCGGCCAGGGCGCGGTGCCAGCGCAGGGTCCGCTCGACCGACTCGGCGGACTCGTATCCGGTGCCTTCGCGATGCTCGTCGAGATGGTCGCGCAGCCAGGCCCGCAGGCCCGCGCGGAAGGCGGCCTCGGCGGGGTCGTCGGCGAAGTCCATGTCAGCTCCTCTGAAGATCGTCGTCGGCGATGACGCCCTGATGGTGGTGCTCGTCTCCGAACACCGAACGGCCGGCGTGGGCGCGGCGCAGCCAGATGTGCGCGGGGGCCTCCCACGTCATGCCGATGCCGCCGAACACCTGGATGGCGCTCTCGCACACCTCCACGGCGGACCGGGAGGCGAAGGCCTTGGCGACGCGGGCGGCGCGCAGGGCCTGGGTGCCGGGAAGCGCGTCGACCGCCCACGCCGAGTGGTAGGAGGCGCTCCGGGTGGCCTCGACCAGGACGTGCCCGTCGGCGAGAAGCTGCTGGACCGCCTGGAAGGAGCCGATCGGAGCGCCGAACTGCTCGCGCGTGCGGGCGTGGTCGATCGCGGCGTCGAGCGCGGCCTGCATCGTGCCCAGCAGGTCGGCGGTCAGCAGGCTGAGGGCGAACGCGCCGAGCCGCGCGGCCGCGTCGTCGCCGGGGGCGGTGAGCGTGAGCGCCGAGAGGCCGGCCGACGGAGCGCCCAGCGGCCGGACCGCGCGGGTCGGATCGGCGAAGGGCAGGGCGTCGCCGAGGGTGTGCGCGACGCCGGTCGCCGGGATCACGGCCGCCTCGGCTCCGGCGGCGTCCCAGGCCAGGGCGCCCGCGGTGGTGCCAGTGAGCCCGCGCAGGTCGGCGCCGAGCGCCGGGGCCAGGCGCAGCCCGCCATCCGTGAGGTCCTGGAGCAGGCCGGAGGGAGCGTTCCAGGTCTGGAGCTGCTCGGCCGCGATGACGGCCCCGAGGACGGGCGCCGCCACCGCGTGGTAGCCGAGTCGCTCGGCGAGCACGGTCAGGTCGACGACGCTCGCGCCGGCGCCCCCGTTCTCCTCGCTGAGCCCGATCGCGAGCCAGCCGCTGTCGACGACGCGTGCCCACGAGGCGTCGTCGGGGACGGGCGGGTCGATGTCGTGGGGGCCGCGGCCGCGGTGCCACCGGGCCGCGAGGTTGGCGGCCAGCTTGCCGCATGACTCGCGGAACGCGCGCTGCTCCGCGGTGAGCTCGATCTCCATGCCACTCCGAGAGACTATCTTGTCTATTATTGAAATAATGGAGCCATTCTAGAGGCTTGTTCGCGACGTCGGCAACGGACCCGCTGTCCGTACGGCGTCCCACGTCAGGAGAGTGCGATGACCGAACGCCGGGCCGTCACCGTGACCATGGAGGACCACGTCGCGTGGATCACCCTCGACGACGTCGAGCGGCGCAACAGCCTGAACCCCGTGCTGGTCCGGCAGCTCGCCGGAGCCTGCGCCGGCCTCCGGGACGACCGCGACCTGCGCGCGGTGGTGCTCCGCGCCCGGGGCCCGGTCTTCTCGGCCGGTGGCGACATCGACGCGCTCGGCGTCCCGGCCGAGGACCCGACCGCCGTCTACGCGGGCTTCCGGGCACTGGCCGCCCTCCCCGTGCCCGTGCTCGCGGCGGTGCACGCCCCCGTGATCGGGGCCGGCGTGAACTTCGTGCTGGCCTGCGACGTGGTCGTGGCCGCGAAGAGCGCCACCTTCGACCCGCGCTTCCTCGACGTCGCCATCCATCCCGGCGGCGGCCATCTGTGGCGCATGGAGCAGCGGGTCGGCCGGCAGGGCACCGCCGCGATGGTGCTCTTCGGCGACACCGTGACGGCGCTGGAGGCGGAGCGGTGCGGCCTCATCTGGCGCTGCGTCGAGGACGACGACCTCCTCGACGTGACCCGCCGCATGACCGAGCGGGTCGCGGGGCGTTCCCCCGAGCTGGTGCGCCGGACCAAGGCCACGATGCGGCTCAGCCGCTCGCTCACCGACCCCCGCATGGCCGCCGAGATCGAGCAGACCGCCCAGGACTGGTCGATGCGGCAGCCGAGCTTCGCCGACGCGGTCCGCCACCTCCGCGACCGCGTCCGCCCGCGCCCCTGATGTCCAGCCGCGTCGGCCGCGTCGGCTGCGTCGGCTGCGTCGGCTGCGCTGACGTGCGGGGCGCGGCCTGCCGCGTGCCTGACGGCCCGGTCCGGGCAGGACGGGGTTCAGGCGGTCGGGCGGAGCAGGGTCTCGGCGAGTTCGTGGAGGGTGGACTTGGCCACCTTGCCGACCGCGCCGCGCGGGAGGTCCTCGACCACCCAGACGCGGCGCGGCACCTTGAAGTTGGCCAGCCGCTCCCGGCACCAGGCGACCAGCTCGTCCTCGGAGACGCCCCGGCCCGCGCCTTCGGCCACCACGAAGGCGACCGTCACCTCGCCGAGACGCTCGTCGGGCACGCCGATGACGGCGACCTCCGCCACGAGCGGATGCTCGGCGAGCGCGTGCTCGACCTCGGCCGGATAGACGTTGAACCCGCCCACGATGACGAGGTCACGGGCCCGCCCGGCGATGCGGACGTAGCCGTCGTCGCCGATCCAGCCCAGATCCCCGGTGCGCAGCCAGCCGTCGTGGATCACCTCGGCCGTGGCGGCCGGATCGTCCAGGTACCCCGCCATCACGTTGCCGCCGCTGACCTCGATCTCGCCCACGACCGGGTCGCCCGTCGCGTCGGGCGCCCAGACCCGGGCGCGGACGCCGTCGATGGGCCGCCCGATGGACCCGCAGACCAGGTCGAACGGGTCGCCGGGGCGGGTCATGGTGCAGACGCCGGTGGCCTCGGTGAGCCCGTAGCCGATGATCACGTCCTCGATGCCGAGGTCGTCGATGAGGCCCCGTACGAGAGCTGGCGGCACGATCGCCGAGCCGATGACCGCCTTGCGGATGCCGAGCTCGCCCGGCAGGTCGCCGGAACGCCGGGCCGCGAGCACGTACTGCTGCAACGCGGGCGGAGCGTTGAGGACGGCGACCGGGTGGGCGCGGATCACGTCGGCGATCGACGCGGCCGACACCATGGGCACCAGCACCAGCGTGGCCCGGGCGTGGAACGGGGAGATCAGGCCGGTCTTGAAGCCGCCGATGTGCGCCAGCGGGTAGGTCACCGGGTAGACGTCGCCGCGCCCGAGGCCGACCACCTCCGACCAGGTGCGCGCAGTCGAGACCATCGGCTCCTGCCGGAGCAGCGCGCCCTTGGGCCGGCCCGTGGTGCCGGAGGTGAACTGGATCGTCACGATGTCGCCCGCCGGGACCGGGGACGCCGGCCCGCCGCCGAACCGGCCGACCAGCTCGTTCCAGCCCGCGCTGCCCGCCGGCACGTCCTCGCCGAGGGTCACCACGCCGGCGTCGCCGGCGATCGGCAGCGCCTCCTCCGCCAGCCGGCGGGAGAGCAGCCGGTCGGGCGCGACCACGAAACGGCAGGCGGCTCGCGGCAGGATCTCGCCCACCTCCGAGGAGGTGTAGCGAGGGTTGAGCGGCACGAGGACGCCGCCCCCGACGATCGCCGCGAGCATGGCCACCGTGCAGTCGATCGTGTTGACGGCCCAGACCGCGACCCGGTCGCCGGGCCGCAGGCCGTGGCCCTGCCAGGCGGCCACCCCGGCCCGGACGCGCGCGTCGAGCTCGGCGTAGGAGAGGCTCTGCCCCTCGCAGATCACGGCGGTGACCTCGGCGGCGTCCTTCGCCGCGGCGGCGAGGAGCGCGTCGATCGAGTGGGGTGAGGTGCTGCTCATCGAAACTCCTGGAGCGTGGTCAGCCGTGGGGAGGAGGTCAGGCCCGGTCCTCGTGCGGTGGCCGGGGCTCGACGAGGTGGTCTCCGGGTACGGCGTGGTGGGGCCGGAGATGGACGAGGTGGTCTCCGGGAATGGGGCGGTGTGGCGGGGGATGGACGAGGTGGTCTCCGACGTGCGGTGGCTGGGGCTCGACGAGGGGGTCTCCGGGAACGGGGCGGTGTGGCGGGGGATAGACGAGGTGGTCTCCGAAGGCGGCGCGCACGATGTCCGTGCTGCGTGCGTCGAGGAGTTCCAGACACCAGGGGACCCGCGCGTCGCGGGACTCGGTGTAGGCCCAGAAGCCCGGGGCGGGCTCCGGAGCGAGAGGCAACGCCCCGTGTCCGCGCGCCACCGCGGACACCGGCGCCGCCAGGCCGGGGCGCCGCCCGGCGGGGGAGTAGGTCACCTCGGCCGTGTCGCCCAGGGCGGCGACGGCCCGATCGAGGTCGTCGACCCAGAAGGCCAGGTGGTGGATGCCGGGGCCGCGCTCCTCCAGCCACGCCGAGGTGCGGGTGCGGCCGTCGTGCGGCTCCACCAGCTCGATCGCGGTGTCGGCCAGGCGGGCGAAGGCCACCCGGGACGAGGCCGGCCCGACGATCTCGCCGTGCAGTTGGAGCAGCCCGTCGGGCTGGTTCACGTCGCGGACGAGCCAGTCGTCGAGACCCAGCAGGGCGCCCCAGGTGCGCTGGAACTCCTCGATGCTGTGGACGGCGAAGCCGATGTGGCAGAGCCCCACGATTCCCGGCAAGCTCATCGCGCCCGCCGTCCGCACCGTGCGAGCCGTCCGCACCGTGCGAGCCGTGCGAGCCGTACGGACTGGCCGCGCCGCCGGCGCTGCCCGTGCTGTCCGGGCCGGCGCCGCGCACTGCGTAGAATCGCCGGGTGCACGCCGAATCCGGCGCCGGGTCCGCGCGCCGTCCGAAACTCTCGCTCGAGGTGGCCCGGCAGATCGTCCAGACCATGAGCGACGCCGGCATGGGCCCGGGCGACCGCTACTTCCCCGAGGCCGAGGCGATGCGCCGCCACGGCGTGGGGCGCGGCACCTACCGTGAGGCGCTGCGCTTCCTCGAGCACCAGGGCCTGATCGTCATGCGCCCCGGGCCACACGGCGGGCCGGAGATCGTCCAGCCGGGCTGGCCCAATCTCGCCTCGACCATCGCCCTGCTGCTGCAGTTCGCGGGGGCGCCCCTCAGCTCGGTGCTGGACGCCAGGGTCATGATCGAGCCCGGCATGGCCGAGCTCGCCGCGCGCAACGCGACACAGGAGGAGCTGGACCGGATGGCCGGCGACCTCGACGCCCTCGAACGTGGGCTGGGCTCCATCCGCGTCTTCGCGCCGGCCTACGAGGCCTACTGGCAGCACCTCGCCGAAAGTAGCCATAACGAGCTGTTCGCCTTTCTCAGTCCGGCGCTGCGTGCCATCGTCAACAGCGCCGGGTTCGTGCCAGACGAACCGTATCGCGTCGAGATCCTGGCCCGGCTGCGCGCCGTGCACGACGCCGTGGCCGCGCGTGACGCGGTCCGCGCCCGCGAGGTGATGCGCGAGCTGGAGGAGGAGTTCGGGCGGCGGCTCAGGCACGGTTATCCCCGGCAGATCGCCCAAGCGATGACCTGGTCGGACGTGCGCCCCTCCGGCGACCCGGCGTAGCCGCGCGCGGCCCGCGGCGGTCATCCGGCGCGGCTCACACGCCGGTGGATGCGCCAGCCTTCGGGGGTGCGGGCCAGCTCGTCGGTGTAGACGCCGAAGACGCGGACCATGGGCGTCGAGGTGGTGTCGGCGAAGAAGAGGAAGTAGGACACCGAGGTGGCCGTGTCGCCGTCGACGGTCACGTGCAGGGGGACCACCAGGTGACGGGTCGCCGTGCCCGGCCCGCTGACCCCTTCGGCGCGCCGCCGGCGGGTGGCCTCGACGATCTCGTCGATGCCCTCCTGCGTGCTCGGGCCGAAGGTCCAGGTGGCGTCGCGGGTGTAGAGGGCGCGGTAGTCGTCGGGCGTGCCCTCGTCGGCGAGGTGTGCGGCGCGCCCGATGAGATCGCGGATGAGCACGTGGTCGTGCGCGGGGGTGGCGTCGGACATTGCGTCACTCTATCATAGTAATGATGTAAATCATAGCTGCCAGCCGGTCCCGCAAGATCACCCTGACCAGGTGCCTTGATTGGCGAACCGGCCCATCCATTGACCAAGATGCGGACAAAGACTAGGTTCCTAGATTATTCCGAGACGACCAACAGGAACGGAGGGTGCGATCATGGCGGTGACGTCGATCGGCGCGCAGCTCGTCGCCGAGTTCGAGCGGATGGTCCGCCGCGACGGCGGGGAGGTCACCCTGCTGGCGGAGGACGACGACCTGATCCGCGTCGGCTACCGGCCGGGCAGCGCCGGCCCCGACTGCAAGGACGATGTCTGCGTCCTGCCCCAGCATGAGCTGCGGCAGCTCATGGCCGAGACTCTGCGCCGGCGCGACCCGAAGATCGAACTCGTGGTGGAGGTACTCCCTTGAACGCCCGACTGACCATCGTCAACCCGGTCGCGACGCCGAGGTCGCACGCCGACGGCGACCGCTTCCCGCCCGCCGCGCGGCCCTCGACGCTGGACGGCGCGACCGTGGCGCTCTACTGGAACGGCAAGCAGAACGGCCTCGACGCGCTGGCCCGCGCCCGCGAGCTGATCGAGGCGAAGTTCCGCGACGTGACCTTCGTCGAGCTGACGGGCGCGCTCGGCGGCACCACCCGCTACCTCTCCGAGGAGCAGCTCACGCTGATCGAGCAGCGGGTCGACGTCATGGTCGCCACCACGGCCGACTGCGGCAGTTGCTGCTCCTGGCTGATGCGCGACCTCTGCGAGGTCGAGCGCCGCGGCGTCCCCGCCGTGGGCTACACCGCGGCGATCTTCGACGAGGACGCCCGCTTCAGCGCCAAGACCTTCGGCGTGCCGGAAGCCTGCCCGGTGATCGTCCCGGACTGCTTCTCCAACAAGAGCCCGGAGGAGATCCACCTCATG
The DNA here is from genome assembly GCF_040649575.1 of Nonomuraea sp. NPDC048916. Classification (NCBI taxonomy): domain Bacteria; kingdom Bacillati; phylum Actinomycetota; class Actinomycetes; order Streptosporangiales; family Streptosporangiaceae; genus Nonomuraea; species Nonomuraea sp. NPDC048916. The sequence continues at coordinate 24,464 of NZ_JBEZFS010000064.1, read as the reverse complement.
GTGGACGAGTCCTTCGAGGAGGTCGTCCACCTGCTGACCACCGAGCGGGCCGTCTACGACGTGCTGCCCGAGTTCGACTCGATGGTGCTCGAGAGCGCGCCCGAGCTGCACTTCGGCGGTGACGACCTGCTCGACGCCTTCGACGAGATGCAGCGCCGGTTCGTGGCCAACGGCTGGAGCGACGGAATGCCGCTGGTGCCGCCCACCCGGCGCAAGGTCGCCGCGATGGTGGAGGCGTCCGGGCTGGACGGCGACCATGTGGTGGGCGACTTCGCCCCCGGCTTCGGCATCGGCACGGTGGAGAAGATCGCGGCGAACGCGGTGATGGCGGGCTGCCGGCCGGAGACGATGCCGGTGATCCTGGCGACCATGGAGTGCGTCCTCGACCCGTCGATCGGGCTGCGCACCTGGGCGATGTCGACCGGCCCGCAGGCGCCGCTCGTGCTCGTCTCCGGCCCGATCGCCGACCAGATCGGGATGAACCGCGGCATCTGCGCGCTCGGCCCGGGCTCGATCTCGGAGGTCAACGTCGCCATCGGCCGGGCGCTGCGGCTCATCATGATGAACGTGGGCCTGTCCTACCCCGGCATCACCGACATGGACACCATCGGCACCCCGATGAAGTTCTCGGCCTGCGTCGCCGAGAACGAGGAGCGCACCCCCTGGGAGTCCTGGCGGGTCCAGCAGGGCTTCTCCCCGGAGCAGTCGACGGTGACCGTGAACGTCCCCTACGGCATGACGGAGTTCTTCGACTTCCAGAACTCCGACCCCGAGCTGCTCATCGAGAGCTGGTCGACGCTGACCTCCCACGCGGTCGGCACACCGGCGGCGGGAGCCTGGCTGATCAAGCAGAACGCGCCGCTGTCGGCCGGATACCCGTTCCACGGCACGTTCTCCAACATGCTGCTGATGGCCCCCGACCACGCCGCCGTCTTCGCCGCGGCCGGCTGGACCCCCGACGACATCCGCGAGGCCATCCACCGGCGGACGAAGATCCCGTTCCGCCAGCTGATGCTGAACCAGTCGATGCCCGCCTTCGAGACCTCCCACCCGGAGCTGCGGTGGCTGCTCGACGCCCCGGACACGATGGTCACCGTCAACCCGTCCGCCGACTGCTTCGAGTTCTTCGTCGTCGGGGCCAAGGCCGGGCGCAGCCAGTTCTGCTTCGGCGGCACGAACTCGGTGACCAAGCCCGTCGTCATCCCCTGAACCGGCCGGAGAACCGATGATCGACCTGACCGAACCCCGCCCGCACGTCGCCCAGATCACGCTGAACCGGCCGGCGCGCCGCAACGCGCTGGACCTGGCCGGGTTCCGCGAGCTCGCCGCCGCCTGGCGTGAGGTCGCGGCGGGCGGGGCGCGGGTCGCCGTGGTCACCGGGGGAGCGGACTTCTCCTCCGGCGCGGACCTGGCGACGTTCTCCGGCGACGTCGCGGCGGCGCTCCGGCACGGCGAGCCCGCCGACGGCCTGTGGGGCGACGTGCACCACGCGCTCCTGCGCGACGTCGTGCTGCCCATCCCGGTGGTGGCCGCCATCGAGGGCGTCTGCTTCGGCGCCGGCATGGAGCTCGCCGGCGCGACGGACATCCGGGTCGCCGCCGAGTCGGCGCGTTTCTCCCTGCCGGAGGTCCGGCACGGCTTCATCGCGAGCGGCGGGTCCGTCGCGCGGCTGCCGCGCCAGATCGGCTATCCGGCGGCGATGCAGGTGCTGCTCACCGGCGAGCGTTTCGACGCGACCCGGATGCGGGAGTGGGGATTCGTCGGCGAGGTGGTGCCGGACGGCTCGGCGCTCGCACGCGCCCTCGAGCTCGCCGAGCGGGTCGCCGCGAACTCTCCCGACGCGGTGCGGGGGGTCAAGCGCGCGGCCGGCGAGGGCCTGCGCGGCACCCTGGCGCAGGCGTTCGAGATCGAGTCGCGGGTGTCGGACGAGGTGCTGGCGGCCTCCCGCCGTTCCGCGCGAGGCTGACCGCCCGCCGCTCCCGCACGTCGGGGCGGATCGCCGCACTGGCCGCCGGATCCCGCACGTCCGGGGTGGGCCGTCGCACCGGCCGGCGGATCCCCGCACGTCGGGGCCGGTCGCCGTACCGGCCGGCGGGCCGCCGAGGGTGGGCGCCGGGCGGTCGCCGGCCCCTCACGTATCCTGTCCTGACCCTCCGTACGGGCAGGTGGCGGCGTTCTGCCGCCGGGTGGGCCGGCAGCCGCGGGAAACGGCGGCGCCACCGGGGCCGCCCACGTTCACAGACTCTTGTCTCACCTTCGTTAGGTATGTATCTTATACATCATTGATTCATAAGATCCGTCGTAGGCGACGGCCGCAGAGAGGCCTTTCGTGATGCCATCAGTTCCCTTCGAGGGCGCCGACGAGGCCGATGTGAAGATCGCGGTCCGGCAGGTGGGCAAGGTGTTCCCGTCCGGCGCCGGCTCGGTGCAGGCTCTCGCGGACATCTCGCTGAACGTGCGCGACGGCGAGTTCTTGTGCCTCCTCGGCCCCTCAGGATGCGGCAAGACCACGCTGCTGAGGGTCATGGCGCAGCTGGAGCGGCCGTCGAGCGGGGTGATCGAGATGCGTCACGACGATCCGTCGCGACCGCTGTCGGCCGTCGTGTTCCAGGACTACTCGGTGTTCCCGTGGAAGACGATCCGCGACAACGTGATCTTCCCGCTGCTCCAGACCGGGATGCGCAAGGCCGAGGCGCGTGAGGTCGCCGACCACTGGCTCGCCCAGCTCGACCTCGGCGGGTTCGAGCGCGCCTACCCCGACACGGTCTCCGGTGGCATGAAGCAGCGCGTCGCGATCGCCCGGGCGCTCGCCGTCCGGCCCGAGCTGCTGCTCATGGACGAGCCGCTCGCCGCGCTCGACGCCCAGCTCCGCCTGCTCCTGCAGGAGAAACTGCTGGAGCTCTGGCAGGCCCACCAGAACACCGTCGTGTTCGTCACCCACTCCATCGACGAGGCCCTGCTGCTCGGTGACCGCATCGCGGTGATGAGCGCGCGCCCTGGCCGCATCGCCACGGTGATCGACGTGCCGTTCGACCGGCCGCGTCACCCGGACGAGATCCGGGCCTCGCCCGACTTCGCCGCCCTGCGCGACGAGATCTGGCACCGACTGCGAAGGGAACTCCAGCCCGTATGACCCCCCTGACCCGCGACCCCGGCACCGCGACCACGCCGCGCGCCGACGGCACCACCTGGCGGTCGATCACCCCCGGACCGGCCGAGCTCGACCCGCGCGGGTACGCGAGGCGCCGCGGCCTCGTCGAACGGGGCCTCGCGATCCTGGCGCCCGTGGTCCTCATCGGCCTCTGGCAGCTCCTGGCGGGCCGCGGGGTGCTGGAGAGCAACTACTTTCCGGCCCCCACGACCATCGCGGCGAGCTGGGGCGGGCTCATCGAGAGCGGCGTCTACCAGGAGTCGGTCGTCGCCAGCGTGCAGCGCATCGCCCTCGGCTACGTGTTCGGCAGCCTCAGCGCGGTCGTCCTCGGGCTGCTCATCGGCTCGGTGAGGCTGCTGCGCGTGGCGCTGGAGCCGATGATCGCCGCCCTCTACACGGTCCCGAAGCTGGCGATCCTCCCGCTGCTCCTGCTCATCTTCGGCCTGGGCGAGACGAGCAAGATCCTGCTCGTGGCCCTCACCTGCTTCTTCGTGGTGCTCATCAACACGATCGACGCGGTCAGCAGCGTGTCGCCCCGCTACGGCGACGTCGGCCGGTCGTGCGGAGCCTCACGCTGGTCGACCCTGCGGCACATCACCCTTCCGGCCGCCCTGCCCCAGACCATCACCGGGATGCGGATCGCCTCCGGTCTCGCCGTCATCGTCATCGTCGGCGCGGAGTTCGTGGCCGCCGATGCGGGCCTCGGGTTCCTGGTGTGGAACTCGTGGAACCTCGGGGTCCCGGAGCACATGTACGTGGGCATCGTCTCGATCTCGGTGATCGGCGTCATCGCCAGCATGCTCCTCCGAGGCCTCGAATGGCTGCTCACCCCCTGGAACCGTTGACCAACCGAACACCGAGCCGTCCGCCCGGCCGTCGCCCGGCGGGCCCGGTGCGTACCCATCGAAAGGACCCCCCGTGACCGATCGGCTCTCGATGCGGAGTCGCGCCGTGGCCGCGTTCGCCCTCTCGACCCTTGCCCTCGGCGTGCTCGCCGGCTGTGGCAACGGCGAAGAGCAGCAGGACGTGTCCGCCGGCGGACCCACCACCCTCAAGGTCGGCTACATCTCTGGAGCCTCCCTCGCGCCGGCCTTCGTCGCCGACGCCCTCGGCTGCTTCCAGAAGGAGGGCCTGACGGTCGAGTACACACCGATCAAGAACCCGGCGGACGCGATCGCCTTCCTGTCCACCGGCAAGCTCGACGCCTATGTCGGATCGCCGTCGGCCGGCATGTTCAACCAGGTGGCCAAGGGCGCCGAGCTCAAGATGGTCGCCTCGCTGGGCTCGGTCAACACGCCCGAGGGCGAGGCGGCGCCGAGCGGCCTGTTCGGCGCCAAGAGCGTGAAGACGGCGCAGGACCTCAAGGGCAAGCGGGTGGGAGTCCTCGGCACCGTCGGCACCGCCACGTCCTACCTGCTCGGCAAGTCCCTCGAAGCCGGCGGCCTCACCTTCGACGACGTCGAGCTGGTCTCGCTCGCGCTGCCCGACATGGTCCCGGCGCTCAAGAACGGCGGCATCGAGGGGGCCCTCCTCATCGCCCCCGAGACGCAGAAGGCGCTCGAACAGGATGTCGCCCACGCGCTCGTCGACTCCAAGAAGGCCTACGGCACGAGCACGACCTCCGGCATCATGTACGGCCCCGGCCTCCTCAAGGACGACCGGGCCGCCGGTGTGAAGTTCATCAAGGCGACCGCCTGCGCCACGCAGCAGATGCTGGGCGACTGGCGCAAGGACGCCAAGGTCGTCTCGGCGCTGGCGACGTTCATGAAGGTGCCGGACGAGACGATCAGCAAGGGCGGCCTGTACGTCTTCGACCCCACCCTGAAGGTGAACACGAGCACCCTGACGGAGATGCAGGAGATGTTCATGAAGGTGAAGGGCACGCTCACCTACGACGAGGTCATCTCGGCCGACAAGCTCGTCGACGACGGCATCCGCGCCGAGGCCGTCGGCCAGCCGAGCTGACGGAACCCGCGAAGGCAGCGCGAACGGAGGGCCTTCCCCGCCGGCGGTCCAACCGTCCCGGGAGAACGCCCTCCGTTCGCGCTGCGTGTGCGGGGGGGGGCGGACCCCCCCCCGGCACCGGGCCTTTCGTCCTAGTGGGTGGAGTAGTCGAGGTTGTCGAGCAGGTCGGTGTTGACCACGTCGCCGTTGGCGGAGCCGAGGCTCGATCGCCTGGTCGCGGCCAGGTGGGCGCCGGCCAGCTTGACGGCCCGCGCCCCGTCGCCGGCCTCGATCGCGTCGACGATCTTCTCGTGGTCGCGAAGCGCCGCCCGGCGGGACTTGCGGGCCATCGGCGAGTCGGGATCGGTCTCCTCGTTGAGCGAGGCCTCGGACCACACGGTGGACTCGTGGGCGGTCCAGATGATCTCGAGGGAGCCGATGATGACGATCATCGTCTCGTTGCCGCAGGTCTCGACGAGCTTCTCGTGGAAGCGCCGGGCCCGGATGGGGAACTGCTCGGGATCGTCGAACGCCTCGTGCTGCTCCTCGATGACGCGGCGCAGCTCGGGCACCGTCGTCTCGGCGCGGTCGGGGCGCGCGGCGCAGAGCGCGACGCACGTGGGCTCGAGGTGGAGCAGGGCGCCGCTCACATCGGCCATGTTCGTGCGCCGCGTCTGCAGGACCATGCTGATCGTGCGGGCGATGCGCTGCGGCGTGGGCAGGTGCACGACGGCGCCTCCGACGTTGCCGCGCCGGACCGAGACGAGGCCTTCGGTCTCGAGGATCCGCATGGCCTCGCGCACGGCGGGCAGGCTGACCCGGAACTCGGTGAAGAGGTGCTCTTGACGGGGCAGGCTGTCGCCCTCCGTCAGCCGGCCCGCAAGGATGTCGTCGCGCAACTTCGCGGCGACGATCTCGGCGAGACGCGGCTGTCGTAGCTGTCGCACAGGACCCCTCCCGAATCAGATGGCGACACGGACGGGCGTCGGACTGGCGCTGTCAATGTCGTGTATAACCCCGGCGTCAATCATACAATCATTAGGACTACAGCGTAACTTCTGGCGGAGGAACGGTGACGTTCAGCTCTCGGCGGAGCAGCTTGCCCACGTCGGAGCGGGGCATCGTCTCGACCTCGGCGAAGACCACCGGCACCTTGTAGGGGGCCAGATGCTCGCGGCACCAGGCTGCGAGCGCCACGGCGTCGACCTCACCCGACTGGGGCACGATCCAGGCGTAGGGCACCTCGCCGAGGCGGCGGTCGGGCACCCCCGCGACCGCGGCGTCACGCACGGAGGGGTGGCGCCGCAGCACCTCCTCGACCTCGTCGGGGAAGACCTTGAGCCCGCCGCGGTTGATCATATCGCTGACCCTGCCCTCGATCCACAGGAAGCCGTCGGCGTCCAGCCGGCCGATGTCGCCGGTGCGCAGGAAGCCGTCCACGATCCGGTCGTCGTCCTGCGGCCCGGACGAGCCGTCGGCGCCGGCGTAGCCGCGCATCCGGAACGGTGACCGGACGTGGATGTGGCCGAGCTCGCCCGGCGCGACATCCTGGTCGTTCTCGTCCAGGATGCGCAGGTCGACGTCGTCGTACGGGCGGCCCACGGCGCCGAGCTTCTCCGTCCCGAAGCCGCGGATGTCCTCGATCGTCCACCCGACCACCTCGCCGCCGAGCTCGGTCTGGCCGTAGGAGTTGAGGACGAGGACGCCGAACCGCTCGTGGAAGCGCCGGGCGGTGGCCGGTGAGAGCGGCGCCGTGATGGATCGGACGATCTCCAGCGGCTCCAGCGTGTCGATCTCGAGGCTGTCGCACAGCATCGTGATCATGGCCGGTGCGAGGACCGTGGACTTGAGCCGGTGGGTGCGGATCGCGAGGGCGAAGGCCGGTGGGGTGAACCGGTCGAGCAGGACGACGCCGAACCCCGCGCGGAGCGAGAACAGGGTGTTGAAGATCCCGGCCCAGAGCGCGAGCGACAGCGGGATCAGATTGACCCGGATCGTCCGCCGGGTCTCGCGCGGGCCGGGACCGCGCCGGCGCAGCTTGCGCAGGCTCGAGTCGAGGGCGTCGATCGTGCTGCGGTGGCGCAGCAGGACGGCCTTGGGCTTGCCCGTGGTCCCCGAGGTGCGCAGGACCAGGGCGATGTCGTTGTCGTAGGTCCTTGCCGGAGCGGTCATCGGCCGCCGGACCGCCGCGCTCCACGCGGTCTCGTCGAGCTCGACCATGCCGAGGTCGCCGAGCTCGGCGCTCTGGCGGTCGAGGTCTTCGGCGGTGCCGAGGAGCAGGCAGACCGGGGTGTCGGCGACGAGGTCCGCCACCTCGCGGCCGGTGCCGCGGCGGTTGATCGGCATGAAGACGGCGCCCACCGTCCAGACCGCGAACATCGCGACGACCCCGGTCATCCCCGACCCGACCAGCGCGCCGACGGGATGGCCCGGGCCCACTCCGGCGCGGGTCAGCTCGGCGGCCACCCGTGACACGGCCGCGCGCAGCTCGGCGTAGCTCAGGGTGCCGGCGGTCGAATGCACCACGGTGGTGTCGTCGAGCGCGGGGAGGTCGTCCAGCAGCTCGACCAGCGACCGGTCGCGCCGCTCGGCCGAAGGCGGGGTGGGGGGCCCGCCTTCGGTGGGAACGCTCGTGCTCATCGCCATCCTCTCACTCAGCCGTCTTGCAACTCAATCATTGTAAAGATAGCAATAAGCATATGGGTAGGCTGGCGCGGCGAGAGTCCATCTTTATAATGCTTGCATGCTAAGTGAGTACCCGGCCGTCGGCGGAGTCGAGATCGACCTGACCGGCGGCGTCCTGGCCCTGCGCCTGAACGACCCGCGCAGGCGCAACGCGCTGGACGACCGATCGCTGCGCGCGCTCGTCGACGCCCTCGAGCTCGCCCAGAACGACGAGCGGGTCCGTGCCGTACTCCTGTCCGGAGCGGGCGACGACTTCTGCAGCGGCTTCGACATCGTCGGGCGCAACGCCGGCCAGGGCGCGCGGCCCCGGCCGGGAGCGATCCAGCGCCGCCTGCCCTCCCAGGCCCACCGCCTGATCCCCCAGCTGTGCGAGCTGCAGGTCCCGGTCGTGTGCGCCGTGACGGGCTACGCGGTCGGGATCGGGTTCCAGCTCGCGCTCGCCGCCGACTTCACGGTCGCCGACCCCACGGCCACCTTCTGGCAGCCGTTCGTCACCCGCGGGATGACCCCCGACAGCGGGGCGACCTGGCTGACCACGCGGGCGGTCGGCCCGCTGCGCGCCCGCCGGCTGCTCATGCTCGGCGAGCGTCTCAACGCCGCGACGGCGCACGAGTGGGGCATCGTCCACGAGGTCGCCGCACGGGGCGAGGCGGTCGAGGCGGCCCGCGCGCTCGCCGCCGGGCTGGCCGCCGGGCCGACGGTGGCGCTCGGCCTCACCAAGGCACTCATCAACCAGGCCGCCGACGCCGCCCTGCGCGAGCAGTTGCCCGCCGAGGCGTACTCGCTGGAGATCTCCTCGCGCAGCCAGGACTTCCGCGAAGGGCTCACCGCCTTCGTCGAGAAGCGCGAGCCGAAGTTCGCCGGGCGATGAGCGGCGCCGGGCGCCTCGCCGCCGCCGGGAGCACGCCGGGCGCGGAAAGCGCGGACCGGACGGGCGCGGACCGGACGGGCGCGGACCGGACGGGCGCGGAGCAGACGGGCGCGGACCGGACGGGCGCGGAGCAGACGGGCGCGGACCGGACGGGCGCGGAGCAGACGGGCGCGGAGCAGACGGGCATGCAGGGAAGGGGATCGATGAACGACGATCAGGCGGCGGAGCGGACCATCCCGCGGATGCTGATGGCCAGCGCGGAGCGCTTCGGCGACCGGCTCGCCGTCATCGACGGCGAGGCCGTCCTCACCTTCCGCGAGCTGCGCGACGCGGCCCTGGCGGTCGCCCGCGCCGCCCTCGCGCTCGGAATCGAACGCGGCGACCGGGTGGGCGTCTGGGCGCCCAACTCCCACCGCTGGATCACCGTGTCGCTCGGCCTGCACTGCGCCGGCGCGACCGTCGTGCCCGTCAACACGCGCTACCGCGGCCCCGAGGCGCGCGAGATCCTGGCCCGGGTCCGCGCGAAGGCGGTCTTCGTCGACGGCGGCTTCCTCGGCTACGACTACGCCGGCGTCGTCCGCGAGCCGGGCGAGGAGGAAGGGGCCTCCCTGGACGATCTCGCCGTCGTCGACATGCTGGGCGCGGGAACGCCGGGAGACCCCCGCCTGCTCGGCTGGGACGGCTTCCTCGCGCTCGGCGAGCGGGTGACGGGGGAGGCCGCGAGGGAGGCGGCGAGCGCGGTGCGGCCGGACGACCTGGCCGAGGTGATCTTCACCTCCGGCACCACCGGGCGGGCCAAGGGGGTCACGATCCCGCACGGCCCCTCGCTGGACCTGTACGCGACGTACGGCCGCGTCTGGGGGTTGCGCCCCGGCGACCGTTACCTGGTCACGCTGCCGTTCTTCCACACGGGCGGCAACAAGGCCGGGATGATCACGAGCCTCCTCCACGGTCTGACCGTCGTGCCGATGGCGGTCTTCGACCCGGTCGAGGCGATGCGGCTCATCGAGGCTCACGGGATCTCGGTCATGAACGGCTCGCCCACCATCTACTACTCGCTGCTGGAGAGCTCCGAACGCGGCTCGTACGAGCTCGGCTCGCTGCGCGTGGCCGCCACGGGAGCCGCGGTCGTGCCGGTGGCGCTGGTCGAGCGCGCGCGCTCGGAGCTGCCGTTCGAGCACTTCATCACCGCGTACGGGATGACCGAGTGCTTCGGCACGGCCACCATGTGCCGCGTGGGCGACTCCGCGGACGTGATCGCCCGCAGCAACGGCCGGGCCCTGCCGGGCGTCGAGCTCAAGGTCGTCGACGGCGAAGGCCGGGACCTTCCTCCCGGCGAGCCGGGTGAGGTGCTGATCCGCGGCGCCAACGTCACGCCCGGCTACTGGGAGGACCCGGCGGCCACCGGGGAGGCGATCGACGCGGCGGGCTGGCTGCACTCGGGCGACATCGGGACGCTGGACGCGGACGGCAACCTCAAGATCACCGATCGGCTCAAGGACCTGTTCTTCGTCGGCGGTTTCAACGTGTCGCCGGCCGAGGTGGAGCAGGTTCTCGCCCGCCACCCGGCGGTCGCGGAGGTCGCCGTCGTCGGGGTGCCGGACCCGAGGCTGGGGGAGGTGGCCAAGGCCTACGTCGTGCCGCGCAGGGGGGCCGAGGCCCGCGGCGAGGAGATCATCGCCTGGGCGCGCGAGAGGATGGCGAACTTCAAGGTGCCCCGGACGGTCGAGCTCGTCTCCACGCTGCCGCGCAATGCCAGCGGCAAGGTGCTGAAGGGCGAGCTGCGCGCGCTCATCGCGGATGGAGACGCCGGCGGAGCCCGCGACAGCGGTCGGGCGGCGACGTGAGCGCCTCCGCCTGGCCCAGGGGCGACCTCGATCCCGGCTCCGGAGTGACGGTGGGCGCCGAGATCTGCGCTCACGGCCGGCTCTTCGGCGGCTGGGGGCTGGGGCTGCTCGCCGAGGTCGCGCAGCGCTCGACGGGACGGCGGCTGGGCGACCTGTCCGTGAGCTACCTGCGTCCGGTCGCCGAGGGGAGCCGGTTGGAGGTGGCCTGCGAGCCGCTCGCGGTGGGACGGTCGCTGGGGCACTACCGGCTCGACGCCACGGACGGCGGGCTGACGGCCCTCGCGGGCACGGCGGTGGTCGGACCGGGGCCGGGGCCGGTGGAGCACACGGGTCGCCCGCCTCGCGTCCCGCCGCCCGGGGACTGCCCCGAGCGCCCGTACATGTCGGGGCCCGGCGCCGGGACGGCGGTGCTCCTCGACGTCCGCAGCGCCCGTGACGAGATGGGAGCGGGTGTCGCCGGCTCGGCGCTGCTGTGGGCCCGGGTGCGCTGCGACCTGGCCGACGAGGTGCGGCTGGCGGTGGTCAGCGACCACGTGCCCTACCTGCTGCGCCGCGCGTTCCCCGAGCTGGCCCGGGTCGCCACGGTCGGCGCCTCGCTGCGCGTGCTGGGCGGGCCGGTGGCCGAGTGGGTCCTGCTCGACGTGAGCCTGGTGGCCTGTGCCGGGCGGACCGCCGTCGGCAGGGTCGTCATGTGGTCGGGAGGGACCACCCTGGCCGGGGTCGCCGAGCAGACCGCGCGGCTGACTCCGGGTTGACCTGGCGATCGACCGCGAAATTCTCGCCGGACGCATTGCCACCGGGCCTCACACATGCCAGCCTATGCTTTATAGGATTCAATCATAGCTAAGATAGGTAGGAATCCGATGAAGGCTCGACAGGCTCGGTGGGCGGCGCTGGTGGCCGTCGCGCTGATGCTCCCAGCGTGCGGCACGTCAGATGAGGCGGGAGCGAAGGAGGCGAACGAACCCTTCGTGATCATGATGAGCGCGGGCGCCGACGCCGGACCGGTCACCGACCAGTTGCTGACGGGCGTGACCGCGGCCAGGGCGGGGGTGGCGACGGTCAACGAGGCCGGCGGCGTCAACGGACGCCAGGTGCAACTCCTCGAGTCGCCCGACAACGCCAACCCGACGAAGGCGTTGAGCGCCCTGCGCGCGCAGATCGCGAAGAAGAAGCCCGACGCCTACATCGTCAGTGCCGGCTCGAACGTCAGCGCCGCCGTCGCCCCGATCCTGAACCAGAACAAGATCCTCTTCATGAACGCCGCCAACATCCCGGCGACCGCGGACCCCAAGCAGCACCCGCTGGCGTTCAACCTGGCCGCCTCGCCCCAGGTCGTGGTCGACGGCTACCTGCCGGAGTTCGAGGCCAAGGGCTACAAGAAGATCGGGATCCTGCACGGCAACTCCGCCTACGCGAAGGCGTTCGGCGAGCTGGCCGAGACCACCTTCAAGAAGGCCGGCTACGACGTCGTCGGAGTCGAGTACGACTCGGCCGCGCTCGACATGACCGCGCAGATCTCCACCCTGCGGGACGCCGCCCCCGACGTGGTCGTCTTCAACGCCTACGGAGCCCCCGCCGGCTACGTCCTCAAGGGCATCACCAAGCTGGGATGGGACGTCCCGCTGCTGGGCGACACGTCGGTGTCCTCCACGCCGCTGATCACCCAGGAGCCGCCCGTGGGCCTGCTGGGCTCGCCGGACCTGAAGAACCTCACGCTCGAGGTGACCAAGAGCACCGTGTACGACCCCGCGGCCGAGGCCACCAACAAGGCCGTCAAGGCGATGACGTCGATCGGCCAGATCAAGGGGTCGATGAACAACTGCCTCGGCTACGACGCGATCCTGCTCATCGCGGCCGCGGCCAAGGGCGCGAACAGCACCGACCCGGCGGCCATGGCCAAGGCGCTGGAGGACCCGAAGGTCACCGAGAGCGCCGGAACGGCCATCTACGCGACCTACCCGTACTCGGCCGACTCGCACGAGCCGAAGCTCCCCGTCGACACGCACTCCTTCGCCAAGCCGGGCCCCATCGTGAACGGCCAGCTGGGCTCTCCGGGAAATTAGCGAAATGACGCTCATCTACGCAGGACTGTCGCTTGGCGCGGTGTACGCGCTGGTGGCGATCGGCTACAACATCGTCTTCGTCGCCTCGCGCTCGTTCAACTTCGCGCAGGCGCAGCTGATGATGATCGGCGCCTTCGTCGCGTACACCGGCTATGTGACTCTCGGACTGCCCGCGATCGTCGTCGTCGTGCTGGCGATGGTCGTGGTCATGCTCGTGGCCGCGATCCTGGAACGGGTCGCGGTCCGCCCGGTCGCCGACCACCAGACCCAGCTGATCACGACTCTCGGCTTCGGAACCGTGCTCACCGGCCTGGCCCAGCTCATCTGGGGCTCGCAGCCGCTGGACGTCCCGTTCTTCGGCGCCAAGGAGGCGATGACCCTCTTCGGCGGGCGCCTCTACTCCTTCGAACTCGGCCTGATCGTGCTGTCCGTCGTGCTCGTCGCCGTCATCCACGTCTACAACCGCAGGATGATGAGCGGCCTGGCCATCGTCGCCATGTCACAGGACGACGAGGCGGCCGTGCTGCGCGGGATCAACGTGCGCAAGCTCGCGTTCGCCGCGTTCGCGATCACCGGCCTGCTCGCCGGACTGATGGGGTTCTTCATCGGGCCCAAGACCTTCGCCGTGGCCACGCTCGGGTCGGCGCTCGCGCTCAAGGGCTTCGTCGCGCTCGCCATCGGCGGTTTCGGCAGCTTCTACGGCGGGCTGGCCGGCGGCTTCGTGGTCGGCCTGGTCGAGGAGCACGCCGCCCGCTATCTCGGCTCGGAGTTCAGCAACCTGAGTGTCTTCCTGATCCTCATCCTGGTGCTGATGCTCCGCCCGACGGGCTTGTTCGGTCAGATACAGGAACGGACGGTTTGACGACGGTGAACTGGTGGAAGACGCTCAGGGCGGTGCCGTCGTGGGTCTATCCCTCGATGCTGGGAGTGTTCCTCCTGGTGCTCCCCGTCCTGCAGCCGGGATATTCGGTGACCAGGCAGGTGGAGCTGACGCTCATCCTCGCGCTCATCGTCAGCGGTCTCAACCTCTCGCTCGGCTACGCCGGTCAGCTCGCGATCGGCCAGGTGGCCATGTACGCGGCCGGCGCCTACACCGCGGGCATCATCGCGATGGCCGGCGTGACGGACATCCTGGTCCAACTGCTCGCCGCGGGCCTGGCCGCGCTGGTCGTCGGGATCCTCACCGGCATCCCGGGCCTGCGCCTGGGCTCCTGGTCGCTGGCCATGACGTCGTTCTTCCTCGTCCTGCTGGTGCCGGACATCGTGTCGATCTTCGAGGAGCACACAGGCGGGCAGCTGGGCCTGTCGGGCATCCCCGGAGCCACCCTGCTCGGCTTCCAGCTCACGCCGACCCATTTCTACCTGACCGTCGTGACCGTGGCGATCTTGTGGTTCGCGGCGTTCCGCAACATCATCGCCTCCCGCCACGGGATCGCGTTCCAGGTGCTCAAGCAGAGCCCGGTGCTGGCCTCCTCGGTCGGCATGTCCGTCTTCCGGATCAAGCTCAGCGGCTACGCGACCGGCGCCGTCCCCGCCGGCCTGGCCGGTGCGCTCTTCGCCAACCTCGACCTGTTCGTGTCGCTGGAGGCGTTCGGCTTCCACGTCGCGACCGGGGCGCTGGCCGCCTCCATCCTGGGCGGCTCGGTCAGCGTCTACGGCGCCGTCCTCGGCGCGGCGGTCGTGGAGTACGCCAGCTCCCAGTCCGACAGCTTCCAGGAGTACTCGCTGGTCTTCTTCGGGCTGTTCCTCCTCCTCGGCGGCGTCCTGATGAGCGGCGGAGTCGCCGGGGTCGCCCGCACGTTCGTCGCCCGGCTCGACCGGGCCGCCGGCCTCGTCGGGCGCGGGCCGTCGAAGGCTGGCGACGGCGAGGCGATCCACCGCATCGACGGCGGCCTGCTCGAGGTCACCGGGATCTCCAAGGCCTTCGGCGGGAACCGGGTGCTCACCGACGTGTCGCTGCGCGCCGAACCCGGCCGCGTCACGGCGCTGATCGGCCCCAACGGCTCCGGCAAGACGACGCTGCTCAACCTCGTCTGCGGCTACTACCGGCGCGACGCCGGCGAGATCACCCTGGACGGCACCCCGATCAGGACGGCGGCGACCCACCGCATCGCCCGGCTGGGAGTGGCCAGGACGTTCCAGACGCCGCTGATCCCGCCGTCCATCACGGTCCGCGACGTCGTGGCCTCCGGCCGCTACACGGTCGAGGACATGTCGTTCGCCGGCGCGATCCTGCGCACCCCCCGGTTCCGGGCGATCCAGCGGCGCGACCGGCAGCGGGCGGACGAGATGCTCAGGCTGGTCGGCCTGGAGGACGTCGCCGACACCGAGGCGGCCACGCTGCCGCTCGGCATGCGACGGATGCTGGAGGTCGCGCGCGCCCTGGTGGCCGAGCCCAAGGTGCTGCTCCTCGACGAGGCGGCGTCCGGCCTGGACGAGGGCGAGGTCGAGACCCTGGCCGGGGTGATCCGCCGGATCCGCGACGCCGGCTGCACCATCATCCTGGTCGAGCACAACTTCGGCCTCGTGCTGTCGCTGGCCGACGAGATCGTGGTCCTGGCGCGCGGCTCGGTGCTGGCCTCCGGCACGCCGTCCGACATCGCGAACGACCCTCGCGTCCGCGACGAGTACCTGGGCGCCGGCGACCAGGACGTGCGGCTGGACGACTCGGTCATCGCGGCCGCGGCCCGACAGGAGACATCATCATGACCGACCCCCTGCTGACGGTGGAGCACCTGGCGACCGGCTACGGCGACCTCCGCGCCGTCTGGGACGTCTCGTTCCAGGTCTGGCCCGGCCGCATCACCGCCCTGCTCGGCCGCAACGGCTCCGGCAAGACCACCTCGCTGCGGGCCGTCGCCGGGCTCAACCCGGTGCACGGCGGCACCATGACCTACGACGGCCGGTCGCTGGAGAGCGTCCCCGCCCACAGCCGGGTGGCACTCGGCGTGAGCTACGTCCAGGAGGGCAAGCGGGTCTTCCGCACGCAGACCGTGCGGGAGAACCTGCTGCTGGGCGGCTACAGCCTGAAACTGCGCCGCAGGGCGCTGGAGAACGAGCTCGGCAGGATCTACGAGCTCTTCCCGATCCTGCACGACAAGCGCGACGACCCGGCCGGGTCGCTCTCCGGCGGCCAGCAGCAGATGGTGGCCATCGGCCAGGCCCTGATGGCCAAGCCGCGCCTGCTCATGCTGGACGAGCCGTCGGGCGGCCTCGCGCCGTCGGTGGTGGCCGAGGTCATGGCACGCGTCTCGGCACTCAAGGACTCCGGCCTGGCCATCCTGCTGGTCGAGCAGGCCGTCGAGGCGGCGGTGGACGTCGCCGACCACGTGACGGTGATCGACATCGGCAAGGTCGTGGTCAGCTCCCCGGTCGGTGAGATCGACGACCTGGAGCAGATCAAGGACGCCTGCATGGGCCGGTGACCCGCCGGCCCCCACCACCCACCCCCCGCGACCTGCCCGCCGGCCGGGCAGGTCACCGGTGATGGGGACAGCGGTCTCCGGCCGGGCAGGTCACTGCCATTCGGACAGCGGCCACCAGTCGGCCGGCGCGAGCGGCTCGCGGGACAGGCGGCGGAACCTCGAGCCGTGGAACACCACCGGCTCGGCTCCGCCGCCCGCCCGCGCCCGCTCGATCAGCAGGAACACGATCTCGTGGTCGCCGGCGGGGGCGGTCCCGGTGATGGAGCACGTCATGGTCACGGCCGCGCCCGCCACGAACAGCTCGCCCTCCGCCCCTTCGACCAGGTCGACTCCCGCGAACCTGTCCGGCGCCCGAGAGGCCAGCCGCCGGGCGAGGTGGCTCTGGCCGCGTTCGAGCACGCTGACTCCGAGCCGGCTGCAGCCGCGCAGCCGCGCCCAGGTGGCCGAACCGGTCCGCACGCACACGCTGACCAGCGGCGGGTCGAGCGAGACCGGAACGAACGAGCTGGCCACGAAGGACTCCGGCCCGCCGCCGACGGTCGCGCAGAGCGCGGCCACCGGCGCGGGCACGCCGGCGAAGATCCCCCGCAGCTCCGGCGCCGTTCCGGAGTGCCGTTCCCAGGACGTGTGGTCATCGTCGTGAGTCATGGTCAGTCCATCAGCGGGGGCGCGAAGGTGTAGGTCATGACCTCGCTGTGCAGCGAGGTCAGGCCCGGCGTGCCGAGATAGATCCGGCCCGCGTCGACGTAGGTGTGCTCGGCGGTGAAGAGGTGCTGGCTGGCGGCGTGGGCGTCGCGGAAGCAGCGCTGGATGACGTGGCCGTTGCGCAGCCCCTCGCTGCCGGAGGCGAGATACACCTCGCGGGTGACCTCGGCGGCCGTGTAGACGGCGTGGGTGGCGGCGACGCGGCAGTCCGCCTGCATCTCCGTCGTCCGCTCCCCGCCGTCCGCCGCGACCCGGTAGAGCCGGGTGAACGCGTCGCGGGTGAACGCGCGGGCCGCCTTGTACCGCGCGGTCCACTGCGCGACGTCGCGCTGCACGGCGAGGCTCTTGTTCAGCACGCCCGACGGCGGCCGCTTCTTCTGCGCCGCCAGCACGGCGAACTCCTCCAGGGCTCGCTGTGCCACGCCGAGCGCGAACGCGGCGTGGCCCACGCCCGGCAGCGACTTGAGGCCCATGGTGTAGAGGGGGCCGCCGCGCAGGGCGTCCATGCCGTCGACCCGGAGGAAGCCCTCCTCGACGAACTGCGGCACGACCTCGTAGTCGTAGCTGCCGGTGGCGACGAGCCCCATGACGTCCCAGCCGCCGAGTAGCTCCACTCTGGCGCGCGGCACGACGCCGATCGCGGTCGAGGGCCGGCCCGCGGCGTCGAGCGCCGGCTCGCCCGACTCGTCGAGGACGCGGTAGCCGCCGAGGAACCAGCCGGCGTGCGACGAGCCGCTCGCGAACGAGAACCGGCCCCGCACCTCGAATCCGCCGGGCACGCGCCGCGCGGTGCCCGCCGGGGGAGCCTGGCCGGCGCACATCGGGTTCGGGCTCTCGGCGATCGCGCGGGCACCGCCCTCGGGCAGCAGCGTGAGCATCGTGCCGGTGCCGCTCATGCTCGCCATGACCGCCCAGCCCGTCGAGCCGTCGGCCCGGGACAGCTCCTGCAGGACGTCGATGAGGACCGACGGCTCGGCCTCGGCGCCGCCGTACTCCCGCGGCGCCATGAGCATCATCGTGCCCGCGGCGACGAGCCGCTCCATGACCTCGTCGTCGACGCGGACGTCACGCTCGGCCTGGTCGGCCCGCTCGATCACGAGCGGCACGATCTTGCGCACCGCGTCCAGCGGATCGCCGTACGGCGACCCGCCGGGCCCGTCAGCGGGCCCGCTGACGGGCCCGCCCAAGAGTCCACCGACGAGCCCTCCCTCGGGCCCGCTGATGGGTTTACCGACGGGCCCGCTGACGGGGCCATTGATGGGCGGATGAGACGCGGTCATCGCTACTCCTTCGTACAACGGGCTGGTGCTTCGCGGGCGCGGCGGTCGTCGGAAGGGGTCATGCCTCGGCCGGCAGCAGCCGGCGTGCCGCCGCGAGAAGGTCCGCGCGGGCGCGCCGGGTGACGGACGTGTCCGGGAAAGTGCTGACCGCGCCGTGGAAGGTGCCCGGATAGAGCCGCAGCTCGGTGGGAACCCCCGCGTCGGTGAGCCGCTGCGCGTAGGCGACGCCCTCGTCGCGCAGCGGGTCCAGCGCGCACACCGAGACGTACGCTGGTGGCAGCCCGGACAGCTCCACGGCCCGGGCGGGCGCGGCGTACGGTGAGACCGCCTGGCCCGGTGGGAGGTCGCGAAGGTAGTGACGCCAGCTGTCGAGCAGGTTCGCGCGAGTCCACAACGGGCTGTCCTCCAGCCGCGACGACGGCGTGATGGCCCGGTCGTCGAGCGCGGGGATGTCGAGCAGCTGGGCGGCGATCCGCGGACCACCCAGGTCGCGAGCCTTCAGGGCGAGGGCGGCGGCGAGGCACGCGCCCGCGCTCGCTCCCGCGACGGCGACGCGCGCCGGGTCGACGCCGAGGTCCGCGGCGTGCTCGGTCACGTGGCGCAGCACGGCCCAGCCGTCGTCCACGGCCGCCGGGTAGGGATGTTCGGGGGCGAGCCGGTAGTCGACCGACAGTACGAGGGCGCCGGTGGCCTCGGCCAGCCCCGCGGGCAGAACCGGGTCGCCGTCGGCGTCCCCCATGACGAATCCACCGCCGTGCAGATAGACGATCGCCGCCCGCAGACCCTCCAACGTGTCGGCCCGCGCGTCGGCCCGCGGGTCGGGCCGTGCGTCAGGCTGCGCGTTGGGACGTGCGTCTGCCCGGGGCGGTGGGACGCAGGGCCGCGCGCCCGGCCGGCCCTGCGGCCGGAAGGTCAGGCAGCGGACCGCCGGGCGCAGTCCGTCCGCGGGCACGGTCAGGTCGCCCCGGACCAGACCGGGAGGAGTCACGAACTCGGGGCGGGCGGCGCGGGCCCGTGCCAGCCGCTCGCGCGCCGCCACCGGGTCGCCGATCTCGGTCGGGACCAGCGACCGGGCGAGCTCGGCGAGCTCGGGATCGAGGTAGCCGTTCATTTCTGCCCCACTCACTGGATCCGAAGCCCGAAACCTCATCTATGCTATGATTACTATTATTAACCCACAGGGTGGCCTCAGGGAAGGGGCGTGGATGGACAGCGGAGAGTTCGCCTCCGTGCTCGACACAGTCCGGAGTTTCGTGCGTGAGGTGGTCGTCCCCGCCGAGGACCTCATCGAGGAGACCGACGAGATCCCCGAGGCGATCCGGCGCGACGCGGCCGCGATGGGGCTGTTCGGCTACGCGCTGCCCGAGGAGTACGGCGGGCTGGGCTGCGGCGCGCTGCAGGACGCGCGGCTGGCGATGGAGCTCGGCTACACGACCCCCGCCTTCCGCTCGATGTTCGGCACCAACAACGGCATCGCCGGGCAGGTCCTGGTCAACTTCGGCACCGAGCGCCAGAAGCGGGAGTTCCTGCCGAGGATGGCCGCCGGCGAGTGCGTGGCGGCCTTCGCGCTCACCGAGTCCGAGGCCGGCTCCGACCCCAGCGGCCTGCGCACGAGCGCCGTCGCCGACGGCGGCGACTACGTCATCAACGGCCACAAGCGCTTCATCACCAACGCCAACTGGTCCGACATCCTCATGGTCTTCGCCCGCACCGGCGGTCCCGGACCCGAGGGAATCTCCGTCTTCGTGGTCGACACCGACGCGCCCGGCGTGACCGTGGGACCGCGGGACAAGAAGATGGGCCAGCGCGGCTCGACCACGGCCGAGATCTTCTTCGACGACGTCCGGGTGCCCGCCTCCCGCCTCGTCGGCGAGGTCGAGAGCGAGGGCTTCGCCGCCGCGATGCGCTCCCTGGCCAAGGGCCGTCTGCACATCGCCGCCTGCTGCGTCGGCATGGCCGGCCGGCTCGTCGAAGAGAGCGTCTCCTACGCCGCCACGGCGAAGCAGGGCGGCACCGTCATCGGCGAGTTCCAGCAGGTCCAGGCCATGCTCGCGGAGTCGCAGACCGACCTGCTGGCCGGCCGCGCCCTCGTCCTGTCGGCCGCCGAGGCCTACGACGACGGCAGCGACCGCCGCATCGCGCCGTCGAGCGCCAAGCTCTTCTGCAGCGAGATGGTCGGCCGCGTCGCCGACCGGGCGGTGCAGATCCACGGCGGCAGCGGCTACATCCACGGGGTGCCGGTCGAGCGCTTCTACCGCGACGCCCGCCTCTACCGCATCTACGAGGGCACCAGCGAGGTCCAGAAGGTGATCATCGCCAGGCAGCTCCTCCGGGCCGCGGCGGCGGAGCGATGACCGCCCCGGGCGCGGGTGCCCCGGGCGCGGGCGGCCCGGGCGCGGGCGGCGGCCTGAGGCCGGGTGCCTCGAGCGCGGGCGGCGCGGGCGCCGGCCCCAACGCGGGTGGCCTGCTCGACGGCCGCACCGCCGTCGTCACGGGCGGCGCCCAGGGCATCGGGCTGGCCGTCGCGCGCACGTTCGTGGCGCAGGGAGCACGGGTCGTCATCGGCGACCTCGACCAGGCCAGGCTCGACGCCGCCGTAGACGAGCTGGGCGGGCCGGAGGTCGCGACCGCCGCGCTCTGCGACGTCCGCGACGGCGAGCACGTCGACCGCCTCATGGCGACCGCCCTCGACTCCTTCGGCAGCCTGGACGTGCTGGTCAACAACGCCGGCATCACCCGCGACGCCACCCTGCGGACGATGACCGAGCAGCAGTTCGACGACGTCGTCGGCGTGCACCTCAAGGGCTGCTGGCACGGGCTGCGCGCGGCGGCCCCGATCATGCGGGAACAGGGGCGCGGGGCCATCGTCAACATGTCGTCCCTGTCCGCCAAGGTCGGCAACATCGGCCAGACCAACTACTCGGCCGCCAAGGCGGGCATCGTCGGCATGACCAAGGCGGCAGCCAAGGAGCTCGCGCCGCGCGGCGTGCGCGTCAACGCCGTCCAGCCGGGACTCATCCGCACCCCGATGACCGAGGCCATGCCGCAGCGGGTCTGGGACTCCAAGATGAGCGAGCTCCCGCTGGGCCGCGCCGGCGAGCCGGAGGAGGTGGCCGCCGTCGTGCTCTTCCTCGCCTCCGACCTGGCGAGCTATCTCACCGGCACCGTCATCGAGGTGACCGGCGGGCGATCGATGTGATCGCCGTACCCCCATCGAGCAGGAGTGCACTGTGCGTGATGCTGTGATCTGTGAGCCCGTGCGTACACCGATCGGACGCTACGGCGGTTCGCTCAGGGCGGTGCCCGTGGCGGAGCTCGGCGCGCAGGCGATGCGCGGCCTGCTCGCCCGCACCGGGATCGAGCCCGACGCGATCGACGACGTCATTCTCGGGCACTGCTACCCGACGAGCGAGGCCCCGGCCCTCGGGCGCGTGGTGGCGCTGGACGCCGGCCTGCCGATCACCGTGCCCGGCCTCACCATCGACCGCCGCTGCGGCTCCGGCCTGCAGTCCATCCTGTACGCCGCCAGGCAGGTCACGTCCGGGGACGCCGAGCTGGTGGTCGCCGGCGGCGCCGAGAGCATGAGCAACGCCGCCCACTTCTCCCGCGACGTGCGGTGGGGCGCCGGTCAGGGCGGGGTCGTGTTCCACGACAGCCTCGAACGCGGCCGGGTCACCGCGGGCGGGCGTCGCCACCCCGTCCCCGGCGGCATGCTCGAGACCGCCGAGAACCTCCGCCGCGAGTACGCGATCCCGCGCGCCGAGCAGGACGCCCTCGCCGTCCTGTCCCATGCGCGGGCCGTCGAGGCGCAGCGCGACGGCAGGTCGGCCGAGGAGATCGTCCCGGTGACCGTGCTTGCCAAGGGCGGCGAGGTAGTCGTCGACCGCGACGAGCACCCGCGCGCCGACACCACGCTGGAGGCGCTGGCCCGCCTGCGCCCCATCCGGGCGGCGGCTGACCCCGAGGCGACGGTGACCGCCGGCAACGCGAGCGGCCAGAACGACGCCGCCGCCCTGTGCGTCGTCACGACCACCGAGCGGGCCGAGGCCCTGGGGCTGCGCCCGCTGGTGCGGCTGGTCTCGTCGGGCGTCGCGGCCGTCGAGCCGCACCGCATGGGCATCGGCCCGGTCCCGGCCACCGCGATCGCCCTGGCCCGCGCCGGCCTCGAACTGCCGGACATCGACGTCATCGAGCTGAACGAGGCCTTCGCGGCGCAGGCCCTCGCGGTGACGCGCGAGTGGGGCTTCGGCGACAAGGACCTCGACCGCGTCAACCCGCGCGGATCCGGGATCTCCCTCGGCCACCCGGTCGGCGCCACCGGCACCCGCATGGTCGGCGCCCTGGCGAGGGAGCTGCACCGCCGCGAGCAGCGCTACGGCCTGGCCACGCTCTGTGTCGGCGGCGGCCAGGGCATCGCGGCGGTCTTCGAGCGGGTCGGCTGAGCGCGCGTCATGAACGATCTCAAGCTGGGCCTCGCGCTGGGCTACTGGGGAGCCGGGCCACCACCCGGCCTGGCCGGCCTGGTCACGGCCGCCGAGCGGCTCGGCTACGACTCGATGTGGGCCGCCGAGGCGTACGGCTCCGACGCCCTCACGCCGCTCGCGTGGCTGGGCGCCCGCACCGGCAGGATGCGGCTCGGCACGTCCATCGTGCAGATGTCGGCGCGCACCCCGGTGGCCACGGCGATGGCCGCGATGACCCTCGACCACCTGTCGGGCGGCAGGTTCACGCTCGGGCTCGGCGCCTCCGGCCCGCAGGTCGTCGAGGGCTGGTACGGCCAGCCGTATCCGAAGCCCCTCGCGCGGACCCGGGAGTACGTCGCGATCCTGCGCCAGGTGCTCGCGCGCGAGAAGGTGAGCTTCGACGGCGAGCACTTCCGCCTGCCGTACCCGGGCGGCAGCGGGCTCGGCAAGCCGCTGCGTTCGACGATCCATCCGCTGCGTCCGCACCTGCCGATCCTGCTCGCCGCCGAGGGCCCGAAGAACGTGGCGCTCGCGGCGGAGATCGCCGACGGCTGGCTGGCGATGTTCTACTCCCCGTACGACGACGCCTACTACCGTGACGCCCTCCGGGAGGGGTTCGCCCGGCGGGGGGCCACCCCGGACGCGTTCGAGGTGACCTGCCGGGTGAACGTCGAGATCGACGACGACGTGGAGGCCGCGGCCGACCGCGTCCGGCCGATGCTCGCGCTCTACGTCGGCGGGATGGGCGCCAAGGGAGCCAACTTCCACTACCAGGCCTTCGCCCGCATGGGCTTCGAAGCGGAGTGCGCCCGCGTCCAGGAGCTCTACCTCGGCGGGCGCAAGGAGGAGGCCGCGGCGGCGATCCCGCTGGCCATGGTGGAGAAGGTCGCGCTGGTGGGACCCCGCGAGAAGATCGCCGAGGAGCTCGGCGCCTGGCGGTCGTCGCTCGTCACCACCATGCTCGTCTCCGGCGACGAGGCCCGCCTGGCCGCGATCGCCGAACTGGCCCACGGCTGACCCGGCCCACCTCGGCCGTGCGGCCCGGGATGGGGTCGCCGCTTTTCCACACCCGGCCGCGCCCCCGGTCGCCGGAACTCTCAAGGGTCAAGACAAGCCTGGTCCCGGCGTCGCCACAGGGGTGAGTGAGGATCCGGCGTGACGTGGGACATGCCGCTGGCCCCCGTGTTGTGAACCGTCGTAGGAGCGAACCGGCTTCCGGCGTGGGGAGGAGGTCAAGACTCGTCCATGTCCGGCACCGCTGAGATCGCCGCACCGGCCGACAGCAGTCTCTCCGCCAGTGCGCGACAGCGCCTCCCGAGCTCCGGAGGGTCGAGCACCTCGAAGTCGTGCCCCAGCAGAAGCATGTGCATGAGCACGAAGTCGAGGCTGCCGGCGCCGCTGAGCACCTCGCAGAGCTCGCTCCCTCGCCGTCGTACGACGGCCGCCGACGCCGGAATCTGCGCGCGCACCGTGTCGGCCGACGCGTGCACGAGGAAGCGCGCCTGGTGCGGGTAGACCCGACTCGCCACACCCTCCTGCACGTACGTCGCCGCGTCGGGCGCCGCGCGCGGGCGGAACCGCCAGGTCCGTGCGGACACATCGGTCATCCGGTCGACGCGGAAACTGCGCCAGTCGTCGCGATCGAGGTCGTAGGCGAGGAGGTACCAGTGCCGGTCGGAGGCGACCAGGCGGTAGGGCTCGGCCCGCCGCCGTCGCACCTCACGCCCGGACGGGTAGTCGAAGCCGGCCTCGACCTCGTCGCGGCAGGCTCTGGCCAGCGTCATGAGCACCTCGGGGTCGACCGGCGTGCGGCCTGCGCCGAAGGACTCCACCGAGCCGGAGAGCGCGCGCACCTCGTGCCGCAACCGGGTGGGCAGCACCCGGTCGAGTTTGGTCAGCGCCCGGACTCACATGGGAGGAGAACCGCTGGGGGGTCTCCCGGGGCGCGGCCGCGTTGAGCGCGTCGATGCGACGGGCGAAGGCCTGGTCGCACTCGCGCAGGCCCAGCTCGATCTCGGCCAGGATCC
>NZ_JBEZFS010000063.1:0-23465 GCF_040649575.1 Nonomuraea sp. NPDC048916 | reverse complement strand
GGCAGCCAGCAGTTCCTCACGGCTGGGGTCCCGGGGGTCGGACACGAGCTCAAACTACGATCCTTGCCTGACAACATCCACAATCACTGCGAAACCGGCGCGTCTACCCCAAACCAGACACGATCAACAACGAGCCTGAATGGATACCATTTGTCCTGTCGGTAACGAATGACCTGTCGGCATCGCCGACAATAGGGAAACACGCGTGGGGCTTAGCGAATGTTCGGGGAGCATCTGTGTTCTGAACAGTTGACCAAGATTTGCAAGCGCCTTTTATGGCGTCGGCCGCCTGCTGCGCACCCGACATCGATACGGCATCTCCCTCAGCGAGGCGACGCGCCTGGAAGGCTTTCCTGGCTGATACTTGACGGACCACATAGCGACGCTTCGGGCAGCCGTCGATCTATCTGTCAACGCCGGAAACGGCGAGATGGCTTACCGGCCGGATTGTCGGCGAACCGGCCCAGCGCCCGCGCCGCTGTGGAGCCGGTTCGACGAATCGCTGATCGCAAGACGAGTGCCAGATTGCCACGGCCGGCCAAGGTGTTCGGGCTCTTCAACGAAGATCGCGAACCTCTGCTGCGAGTCAATCACGCAGACGAAGATGACGAGTGGGAGGACCACTACGGATGGGTCCAGGTGCGTCTTCATGGAGCACTCCAGCACGCGCTCGTAGTCGCCCCGACGGGGGGCGAGCATGCCGGCTTGGCCCTGGATCGCATAACAGGCCGATCCATCCGAGAGGGCGGGTGCAAACCCTGCGGCCCGTCGGATGCGCGGGGTCAGCGTCGGCCGATGCCGAGTCGGTGAGCCATTCGCGCCATCAGTTGGGACATCTTGGAGGGAAACGCGTCAGGCTCGGGAACGGTGATGGGGCGGACACGGCCGTTATGAATGGCGCCGATCTTCCAGCCGGCTTCCGTCCGCACCACGACGATGGTCTGCCGCGACAGCCGCCGCTTAGGGAGCGTGGATCGCCACGGCATCAGGACGGAGGCCGTGCCGTGCACGATCGCCACGTCCGGCGTGAGGTAGCGGACCGACTCCAGGTCACCGACCAGCGCCGAGCCGGCCAGGACGCCACGGAAGAGCTTGTCGTGGTTGTGCTGGTGGGTCCGGCGGCCGCGGGCGATGGTGCCGTCGTAGGAGACGTAGTCCGAGTCGTCGGTGAACAGCGCGCCGAGCGCCTGGGCGTCACCCGCCGTCCAGGCCGCCAGGAAGTCGGCGAAGAGCCTTTCGATCTGAGCGGTGTCGCCGGTTCGCGTGCTGGGAGTGCTTCCAGTGGTTGAGCGCATGGGGGTGCCTCCGCACATGATATGCTCGTTTCGAATAACGAAATATACGATACTAGAAAGATTCGAATGTCGAAACATGCCGTTGGAGAGATCGCCATGGAGCTCCGACAGCTGCAGCAGAGCTTCGACGCCTTCGACGAGGCGGCCGCCGCCCGGCTCGGCCTTAACCGCACCGACCTGCGCTGCCTCGACGTGGTGCTGGCCGACGGCCCGGTACCCGCGGGCCAGCTCAGCCTCGCGCTGAAGCTCAGCCCAGCGGCCACCACCACGGTCATCGACCGGCTGGAACGCGCAGGCATGGTGTCTCGTTCCCCCGATCCGGGTAACCGCCGCCGCGTCCTGGTCGCCGCGACCGACGCCGCTCACTCGGCCGAGGCTGAGATCTTCTTCCCGGTCGGCCAGGCGGGCGCCCAGGCGCTGCAGGAGTACGGGCCGGACGAACTGGCCATCATCCTCGATTTCCTACGTTGTGCCCGCAGGGTCCAAGAGGAGCAGACCGCCCGCCTCAGGGCCTTGTCCTGAGCTGGCATCGGGTAATGATGACGTCGGATGCTACGCCGGCCGAGATCGTCCAGCATGCGTCCGAGGTCCGTGGTTGGGCCGAGGGCGACCACGTCGGCCAGGCCGCGAAGCGACTCGCGGAGCTTGGCGGCGGCCGAGTCGGGGCAGTAGACGATCTTCTCGCCGCCGTGGTGCCAGAACTTCAGGTCTGGGTCGAGATCTCCGCTGGAGGTCACCATCACTTTGAGCGGGTACGGGGGAAGGCCCTGGGCGGTCCGCCGGGCTCGCCGGCTTCGGAGTTGACCAGGAGCCGAGGGTTGTCACGGCGCATGGTGGTGGCACCGATGAGGATGGCGTCGCTCTCGGCTCTGACCTGCGCGAGGAGCCGCTGGTCGCCCTCAGTTGATGGACGCGGTCCTCGGGACGGGCACCTGCACCCGGCCCTGGTACGGGTCGATGCGATTGAGCGCGCCGCGGGCGATGTCGGCCACGTCGGTGTCGGTGAATTCGTCGGTGAGCGGGATGCCCAGCGCCGCGAACAGATCTCGGGTCTCGGCCACGCTGGGGGCGGCGCTCAACGGCGTCGCCTCGTGGACCGGCAGCAGCCGGGTCTGGTTCAGGCTGTTCTCCAACTCGACGTACCAGGGGTTGTAGTGCGGGCTGGTACGCGGGATCGCCAGGCCAGGGAACTCAGGGCCGCGCTGGGTGATCACCAGGTTGTGCGAGGTGAGGTCACAGCGGAACAGTGAGATCGTGTTCGACAGGCCGATCTTGAGATCCAGCAACTGGCTG
The DNA here is from genome assembly GCF_040649575.1 of Nonomuraea sp. NPDC048916. Lineage (NCBI taxonomy): Bacteria > Bacillati > Actinomycetota > Actinomycetes > Streptosporangiales > Streptosporangiaceae > Nonomuraea > Nonomuraea sp. NPDC048916. The sequence continues at coordinate 20,877 of NZ_JBEZFS010000063.1, read as the reverse complement.
TTGCGCTGGCGGTACCAGCAGGCGGACAGGATCGTGGCGTACACGTCCTTTCGCGTCCCGAGCGAGGTCCACCCCTTCTCGTCCGAGCCGTCGGGGGACAGGTTGCGGTGCAGCTCGGTGTAGGAGGTGCACAGCGCCTCGTCGGTGGGGTCGAGCAACTCCAGCAGGAAGCGCAACCTGCTGCGGGTGCGCTTAACCCGCTCGATGCACTCGGGCAGGGTGACGGCCCTGATGTAGGTGCCGGTGCCGCCTTTGAACAGCCACATGTCGCTACCCGCCCGAGCCTCGGCCAAGACGCGGGTGATGGCCGTCCCGCTGAGCGACTTCACCGAGTCACCGCTGGCCATCACCCGCCACATGCCGTCGGTAGTCCGCGCCAGGGTGGCGACCTGGTCGGCCATGCGCCCCTGCCTGTTGCGGTCCCTGATCCACACGAACGCGAGCAGGGCAAGCACCGGCAGGATGAGCTTGTCGGACTGGCCGTCCTTGAGCACCTCCAGCAGGTCGAGCACGCTCACGGCGGCGGCGACGAGGAGCACGACGCCGAGATCCAGATTGGTAAGCGCGCCGCGGAAACGCGCGAGGACGGTTGTCATAGTTGTCGTGTAACCGCCCTGCGCTGACGCGTCAAGCGGATCTGCCGTACTGGCGGGGGCGGCCGGTGGAGCCGTCGAGCTTCCGGCGCAGCCTCGCAGGCGCCTGCGACAAGGCCGGCGCGTGCAAGGTGCACGTCCACGCCACCCGGAAGACCTGCGCACAATCTTCCGGTTCCCGTAGCGCGCCTAGACCTGGCTGGTCACCGCGGTGCGGGCACGCCCGACCGCCATGCCCGACTTGCGGCATGACACGACACTGCATATCGTGCCGATGTATCAAGTCGATATATCGGGGCCGACGGTTACCGTGGCCCGGCTGACGCGACGTGGGAGCTGCGATGAGGCGGATCGACTACGACACGGAGCAGTACCAGGACTACGCGCGTGGCCGTGCGCTTACCGAGCAGCAGCTGCAGGCATGGGTCAGTGCCTTCGGAGCGGTGCTGCCCGAGCGGCGTCCGCTGACGGGGCTGGACGTCGGCTCAGGGACCGGCAGGTTCACCCCCGCGCTGGCGCGAGCGTTCGGGCCGGTCACTGGCGTCGAGCCGTCGGTCCGCATGCGCGAGATAGCGCAGGCGCAGTCCCTGCATCCCGGTGTGCGGTATCTGGCAGGCTCAGCCGAGGACATGCCAGTGCCGTCCGGCAGCGCCGACTACGCTCTCATGTTCTTGTCCTGGCACCACGTCCAGGACAAACCGCGGGCGGCCCGGGAGCTGGCCAGGGTGCTCAGGCCCGCCGGGCGGCTGCTACTGCGTGCGAATTTCAGCGACCACCATCCCAGGCCGTGGTGGCTGGAACACTTCCCCCGCGGCTTTGAGCTGGACGCCTCGCTGTTTCAGCCGCTGCACGAGGTCATCGCGATGTTCACGTCGGCCGGCTGGCGCGTTGCCAGCTTCGGCACGGTTACCGAGCCGTCCTCCGGCACCCGCGGTGACATGCTCGAACGGCTGCGCCTGCGCACCCTTTCGTTCTTCGCTCACCTCAGTCCCGACGAGCTCGAGGCCGGCTTCCGCCGCCTGGAGCAGGCTGTTGCCGCAGATCCCGGCGCACCAGCGCCTGTGTTTTCTGAGCCGCTGCTCACGCTCGAACGGCGCTAATTAGTAATGCCAACGGCGCCTCGTTGACCTGCGTTGCGACGACCTACCCCCGGGCGATGCTTGATCATGCCGCCACGCTCAGCGCAAGATGCCCCACACGACACCGGACCGCCACCGGGACGCCATCTCGGGCTCTGGCCCGGTGCTCGCGTCAGACAGTGCGGCAATCTTGGTCACTAGCGTGACCGGCTAAAGCCAGCCTGGAGCCGGGCCCACCGCCATCTCTTCGAGTAATCCCTCGTTCTCAGGGGCCCGTCACTATCAACCACGTCCAAGCCAGAGGTGGAGAACGGTTGACGCTGTAGCTGTGCTTTGCAGCTGTACGAGATCGAAAAGGCCACTTCCTGATCATGGGAAGTGGCCTTCGACGTGGAGTGGAGCCTAGCGGATTCGAACCGCTGACATCCTGCTTGCAAAGACGCATGCCGATCTTGAACGACCAGCGAAGACGCAGCTCACAGCACTGATCGCGTTCCCCATGACTCCCCGTTGTTCCCTCTCTTTTCCCGCCCCATCGGGCGCGCGACGGGCACGGCGTCCGGGACAGACCTCTTCCGTATCAGGACTGTCTGGGCCAAGGTCGGCGCGCTGCCTGATCGTCCAGACCTGAGGTGGACGGCTGCCGGTGTAAGGCGTCGTGTGCCTCTGTTGCAGTACGCGTTGCAGTACGAGCCCCATCGCACACCTGGGGATAGAGCTCTGAAGTGTTACCCCGCCCCGCTACTCTTCACCCGACGATGGTTGCGGACGGCGGCGGTACCTGTACACCAGCGCTTCCCCGAAGGTCGCCACCATGAAGCATCCGGTGAGTATGTAGAGGATCTGCTCTATCCAGTGAGCTGCCGGACCCCAGTTGGCGGTGATGAAACCGTCCGGGTTGCCGGTCAAGATCTCGGCCACTCGGGGGAGGACGATTAGAAGTCCCATGAACAGCCCGGACCAGTTCACCCACGCGCCCTGCCGGTCCATCCCTTTAGCATTGGCCTCGCGAATTTGGGCCCGTAATGATCTGCGATCTCCATGTTGCTCCACGAGCACCAGCTTGGCATTTCCGTACTGCCAGAGGAAGATCCAAGCGCTCTCGTGCGGCGATGCGCTTCCCTGTCACTCCTCCCCTGCCCCCGCTAGACTGCCCCCTCCGGGACTGTCAGGCGGGTTCTGTCAAGGATGGCTTCGCGAAGGCCCACGACGACGCCACCGCCGCGTAGTGGCGACTCTGATTACCCTCAACAACACGAACACCCCTGGGGCGGCGACGAGCACCTGGTCGTCCAGTTCGCCGAGGCCATGAGCCTTGAGGTCAACTTCACCGCCATGGCGGCTGTTCGGGCACGTTCACCTCAGTTCATGATCGTCCACCCGGGTGGCTCCCAAGGTGGCTCCCAGAAAGACCCTGGATTCATCCCCGGGACACTATGTCCAACCTGATGGGAGTGAACGAGTCGAGTTCGATGACGCTCCCTCCGCCACCCTCCTCCTCGTCTCTCTCGTAGATCTCGTCTGGTTGATCGGCTAGAAGCACGATGACCCACGTGTGTGGCCTGGGTAACCTGCCGACGTCCGCAGGTGGGTCGTGGTGGATCACCTCGACAACGCGTACAAGGGTCTCCGGGATGCCGACGAGACAGCTGTCACCCAGCGCCAGATGCCAAGGCTCGGGATCGGTACGGAACAGCAGGTACGACCACTCGTACGAGCCCGGTTCCGCGGGGAACGCCACCTGACCGTTCCATCGGTACTGCGAGTCCGGATCGATCCCGCCCCACGGCCAGTCGACGAAGGCATAGAACTTCGAAACCTGCGCGACCTGTGCAGTGGTAGGAGGACACGTCACCCGCAGGATGTCGCCCACTCTGTAGTCACGCTCGGGGATGCTTTCGCTCACTGGCCGTCTCCAATGGATCAGGAAGAAGCTCAAGTATCGTCATCAACCAGACCTGCGCTGTCATCCTGTCGTACATGTCACTTGATGATCTGATCCACCGTGTTCGACGACGGGCCTGGGATCCCGCACGCCGCCACGACCTGGTCTACGTCCCCCTGGACTGGCTCAAACGTGAGTGCGGCGATGTGGACGCTCACACGCAAAGTTTCGCCATCCTTGCGTAAAGGCTCAGCTCGTACTTCGGTCCCACGCGAACTTCGTGCGCATCGTGGCCGTCCTGTCCATCAGTGACCCTGGCTTCGAGATGCTGATCCCTTGCTGGGAAGGGCATGATCCCGAGACCGCCGATCAGGACGACGCGACCATCACGCTTCCTGACGGCATTCGGCGTTAGGCCACCTTCATGACCCTCGGGGCCATCTCCGGGATCATGGATCGTTGGCAGGGTACGGGCGAATGCCTCAACGGCCGTTACTTCTGGTGCTCGGACCTGGTCATCATCCGCAAGCCTGGCTTCGTCTCGATGGCCGACGCCGTACGAGACATGATCGCGATTGAAGAGCTTGAAAGCGCGTGCAGTGCGCTGCCAATCGACGACAACGATCAACATGCGGATTAAAGATCCAGTTCAGGCCGTTCCGGATCGTTCAATGCAGGTCAGAGGGCGTGGGCGGTCCATCTTGAACGGCTCTGAACGGCTTGGTACCGCAACCCGAACTGACCCTCGCGGCTCGCTGATCGCTTCCTTACCAGGACATCCAGACCGTGATCAGAGGCTTGCAACTCCATCTCGAACATGCTGGCCGCCATGGCCGGCTTCGGGCGCCAGAAGGAGGCGAACGCTGGTGCCAGCCCCGTCCTGTTAAGGCCAAAAAAGTAACGCCATCGTCGATATTATCCGGATGCCTACCACCGCCACGGCCAAGCCGAACAGGATGGCGACCTTTCTCCCGCAGAGCAGGGCGAGCACGAAGCCGGTCGGAGGGGTGCCCAGCCATAGCAACCCCATCAGCGATGTCGGCATGCCGATCACCTCATGCAAGTAGAGGTAGCCGGTGTCCGTATTCAAGAAGTTGAACAGGTCCAGCGAGGTAGCGAGCCATGTGATCGCCAGCACGAGCAGGGCGCTTGATACCGGCCATCCGCCTTGGGGGGTCACGGTGGGCATTATCCACGGCTCCCGCCCCGGCGATACAGGGCATGACGGGCGGCTATGTGAGGGTCGCAACGGTCACGGGCTGTAAAACCGTCGGCAGTTCGACTGGGTGCCCGTCAGGCTGGTGAATCGAGGGAAGTCACGGTGACTCCCGAGCAACGCTTCACCTGCTCTGAGGTGCCGGCTTCGAGCTGCGGCGGACACTTGCCGTTCGCCTCTAGCGATCAAGATCATTGCACACATATTGCACGACCCTGTACGGCTGGAAATGTCAGTTCATGATCGTAGGCTTGCCAGCCATGACCGATCCTCGCACTGTGTCGTTCGATCTCGGCGTTCACTATCGGCAGGCGTACCTCGTCGACGACACCGACGACGCCATGGGGCCGGACGGAATACCCGCCGATCATCCTGTGCATCCCGTCGGGATCATACGGGTGGATGACGGCGGCGCCTTCCTGATCACGGGCCTGCACACTGGAGCGGTCGGCTTCTCGGCGACTGTGGCCGACCACGACCCAGGGGCAGACACTGACGAGTACGAGGACATCGTGGAGATCAGCTTCAAATCCGAGGCCGGACAGCTGTCCCTGTACGAGTGGGGCGGCGGGGACGTCCATGAACTCCCCACGCTGCCCGCGGGACCGGGCTGGTACCGACTGCGCTATCACGCCCAGAACATGGACGAGGCCGCGGAGGTGGACACCTCCGACAAGGTCATCGACCGCTATCTCCTGCAGATCTGGCCTCAGGACGAGTCGACACCATGCGTGATCAAGAGCACGAGCGGACAGCTCGCTTACTGGCGCAGGCCGCGCTGACACTCACGAGGCCCCCGCTGCCAACGGTGAATCACCTGATCCGGTTCATCCGTGGCGGGCAGTCAGTGCAATCGATTCGGCCCTCCTTGCCAGCTGAGATGGCTTCTTAATGGCCGGCGATCAGCCCCGACCTGGTGTTTCTCTCGCGACGCGCACACCATGTCCGCCTGATCATCCCGTCCGCCGTCGTCCCGCCCGAAGGGGAAGCGGGCCAGGGTCGATGGTGGGCGGGATAATCAGGCTTCCACCTCAGCCACCTACGGCTCAGACAACCGACACGCCGATCATCCCGGAGCCGAAGTGCCTCGCCGGAGGCGTGGGTTTGCATCTGATCCGTAGCTAGGCTTAGGTCGTCCATGCGCGTCCACACGAACGCTTTCGGCCTGTTTATGGCCAACCCGGTACCGCCCCGGGATTCCATGGCCGTCCCTGGCCATCCAGGAGCGTTGTTTGCACTCGCGTTAGCAAGTTCGGCACTCCTGCCCGCGTAGCTCGGTGGCACCGGAGCGTAGGACCGCCAAGGCCGACTTGCCTAGCCGATGTCGACCACCCGTGCCCATGAGGGCGGCGCGTCCGGCACGTAGTCGGGATCGCTCTCGTACGACCGCTTGGTCCGGGAAAACAGCCCCACCACCATGCGGGACGCCGGCCGTTCCTGCGGCCACGGGGTCTGTCCGTCGGTCAGGACCACGATGACGTCCGGCCGCGGGCTCGCCCGCAGCGCCTTGGCGATGCCCGCACGCAGGTCCGTGCCGCCGCCGCCCACCAGCGTCATCCCCTCGGCCCGGCACAGCGGTTGCGCTACCCGGGCCGCCGCGTCGCAGGACAGAACGCTGACCAGGTCGCGCCGGCCGCCCACGACGCGGACGATCGCGGCGACCTCCAGCAACGCGCTCCCCAGTTCGGCGTCGCTGACCGACGCGGAGGTGTCGATGACCACGCTGATCCGCGGCGGCCTGCGCCGCAGGCTCGGCAGGATGACGCCGGGCAGGCCGGCCGAGCGCCGCGGCGGCCTGCCGTAGGTGTAGTCCTCGCCCACGCCGGGTCCTGACACCGCCGAGCGGATGGCTGTGCCGAGCAGTTCCCGCCACGGCTGCGGCGGGTGGAAGGCCTCCTCTGCCCACCGCCGCCATCCCTTCGGCACATTCCCCGGATGGGCCTTGATGCCCTGCGCCACCCGGAACCGGACCGCCTCCCGCTCGTGGTCGCTGAGCCCGTTCGCACCCTCCGGCCCGAGATCCCACTCCCGCTCGAGTCCGTCGGCGCCGCTGCCGCAGTCCAGCCAGACCAGATCCTGCGTGTACGGCCCGAGCCGGAACTGGCGCAGATAGTCCTCCATGAGCTCGCCTTCGTGCAGCCCCAGCATCTTCGGTTGGACGGCGCCACCAGGCCAGGCCAGCCCGTCACCGTACACGTCGTCGTTGATCTCGAAGTCAGCGGCGATGTTCATCCGCAGCCGCTCTCCCCGTCCCGTCAGCTCCCGCTGCTGGGCGACCCGGTCGCTGCGGCCGTGATGGTCGCGCAGCAGGTGGGAGACCTCGTGCACCCACACGCTCGCCAGCTCCTCAACGGGGGTCCGCGCGACGAACGCCGGTGAGATGTAACACCGCCAGTGCCGATCCACGGCCATCGTGGGCACGAACCGCGACTCCACCGGGTGCAGCGCGAACAGCGCTGTCGCCAGATAGGGTCGGGCCCGCGCGGCGTACAACCGGGCGGTGAAGAGCTTCTCAAGGTCCATCAGCCCACCACCCGCGCCGCGACCTCATCCGCCTTCCTGCTCAAGGAGACCACCCCGGCGAGCCTCTCGATCGAGGCCGGGACCTTCCAGTCCGCGCGGCGCAGCGCGGCGAGCGTGGAGGCGGGCACGACCACCAGGTCCGGCGCGCCGGTTTCCAGCGCTCGCACCAGCAGCGCCCATGCCGCTTCCCACCGGCCCTTCTCCGGCCGCTTCCGCACAGCCGCGACCACGCCGTCAAGTACGGCCTGGCGCAGGTCACCCCGCTGGGGCAGCTCGGCCGTCGCCGGGTCGGCCAGCAGCGCCTCGGGGTCGGGGAGGTCCATGCGATCCATGGCGGCAAGCAGCTCCAGCCCAGGCCCGTCTCCAACCGCGCCCCTGACCAGCATGGACAGCACGTCCTTGGACGCGTCGGCCGCGGTGGCGAAGGCGGTCAGGCACAACGCCATCTCCCAGCTGCGAGGGGAGGGCCACGGGCCACCCCGGTGCGCCTCGTTGGTCGGCAGCCGGTGCACGAGATCGGGGCGGGCGGTGAGGAGACCGCATACCGCACGCCGGGCGAACGTCACCGCCTCGGACAGCTGCTCCGGGTCGAGCCACGGCAGGCTCGCGCGCGGCCAGGTCCCGCCGAGGCCGCGTACGACGACATCGTGATCGTGACGCCATTGCAGGTGGACGAACCGGTTCGCGAGCGGCGGGCTCAGCTCCCAGCCGTCAGCGGCAGAGGAACGCGGGTTGGCGGCCGCCACGATCCGGACACCTGCCGGGAGCCGCAGGGCCCCGACCCGCCGTTCCAGAACCAGGCGGAGCAGGGCGGCCTGTACGGCGGGCGGTGCCGTGGACAGCTCGTCCAGGAAGAGCAGCCCCCGGCCCGCGCGAGCCAGACGTACGGCCCAATCCGGCGGCGCCATCGGGACGCCCTGCACGGCGGGGTCGTCACCGATCACCGGCAGGCCGGAGAAGTCGGACGGCTCGTGCACGCTGGCGATTACCGTCGTGAGCGGCAGGTTGAGCGCCTCGGCGAGTTGCTGCAGCGCCGCGGTCTTGCCGATCCCCGGCTCCCCCCACAGCAGGACGGGCAGGTCGGCCGCCACGGCCAGGGTCAGGGCCTCCAACTGCGTGTCGGTACGTGACTCCGTGGTGGTGTCGCGGAGCAGGGACAGCAGATCGCCGGCGACTTCAAGGCGCGAGGCGTGAACAGACGAAAGCATGATGAATCACCTTGGAGGTCTAGGAAAGCGTCAGCGGAATGTGGCGTGGCGCGGGCGTGCCCGGCCCTTACGGGAGCGGCGGTCCAGTCGCTCGGCCGGTCCCGGCCCCGACCCGAGCCCGGCACGGAACAGCCCGTGGTCGATCCGCCGCCGCGCGGCCTTCTCCAGCACGTCGCGCAGCGCGCCCTCGGGCAGCCGCGCACCAGGTCCGAGGAGACCGTTGACGGTGGCCTGAGCACCGGCGGCGTCGCCGTGCTCCAGCCGCGTGCGGACGTCGAGGAGGCACTCCGGGGAGCGGTGGGCCTCCTCGATTAGCTGCAAACAGGGCAACGGGGTGCCGGTCAACTCGGCCAGCAGTTTCTCGCGCCGGATCTCGGTCGCGTCGTGATCCAGGGCGACCAGCACGCCGTTCACGAGCGCGATCCTGTGCTGGGCGCCGCGGCACTCGACCATTCGCGGCCCGTTCTCGCTCTGGTGGTCGTGTGGCTTGGCGTCCGGCGAATGGCCGGGTAAAAGTGCCGCTGCAACGAGCGGGTGCAGCCTGTCGGCCTCGATCAGCCCGGCACGCAGCAACGCCAGGTCGGGCAGCACCCAGGTCGCCGCATCAGGCAAGATCGGCGGCGGCGCGGGTCCTTCGTTGCTGACCCGGGACGCGTCAACATCGAGGATCACCTGACGCCGCCCGCCGACCCGGACGGCGACCGTACCCCCGTCCTGCCCCTCGGCACAGAGCAGCAACCGGGCCTCGGCCGGCCACCGATCGACGGCCCAGCCCCGTGCGTGCGGCGCCGTTTCGGAACGTGTACGCAGCTCACCGGCCCTGCGCGCATCCCACAAGTGGCGATGCAGGTCGAGGCGGAAGCGTCGATTCGGATGGGGGTGCGGATGCGGTCCGGACCGGGAACCGTCCCAGAGCGCCAGGCTGATCCGCTGACCGGCGTCCGCCCAGGCCGGCGGGGTCCTGGCCACAAGGTGGACCGTGTTGTCCCTCTCGTGGTACCGGGCCAGCGAGAGGGTCAGGCCCGGACGTATCAGGCCGTTGGGGGCGATCCTTGGCATGTGCCAGCGCAGCAGGTCAGGCGCCAGGTGGCGGAGGTCGCTTCGGAGGTGGGTGGCCAGTTCCTGGCCGTGGAGGCGCGCTATGTGGCGCAGGTTGAGATCGACGTCTACGTGTGCCGCTGCGCACGCTGCTGCCCAGTCTCCGGTAGTACGGCGGGCGGTCGCTGACTCGATCATGGGGGGCGGCACGGCGAACTCACGCACGCGCAGCCAGAGGGTTAGGCGGGAATCCACGTTCGGGGTTGAGTGCGGCATCAGCACTCACCTTGCGTGAACGGGGCCCCCATTCTGCTGTAGGAGGTATTCATCGTGATCAGCGTAGCGTCTTCCGGTCCGCGCGAGAAGAGCGGCTCTGGCAGGAGCGGTGGGCTGCCCACAGCACCTTCGCCAGCCTGCGCTGGGGCGAAGCCATCGCGCTCCGTCGTACCGGCATCGACCTGGAAGGACGGACGGTCCACGTCCGGGAACAGCTCCTCGAACTGGACGACGGTGAGATGCGCCTCGGCCCACTCAAGTCGCGGGCTGCCCGGCGAACCGTGAGCATCCCTTCGGCCATCGTTGCGGCGCTGGCCGATCACCTCGCCGAGTTCGTCGACGTGGCCGACGACGCCTTCCTCTTCCTGGGCAAGCGTGGCGGCTTCCTGCGGGGTGGCAACTTCCGGCGTGAGGCCCGGTGGGCGGACGCGCTCAAGGAGATGGGAATCCAGGGCTTGCACTTCCACAATCTCCGACACACGGGCAACACGCTGGCGGCGCAGTCCGGCGCGAGCCTGGCCGACCTCAAGGCGCGCATGGGACACGACAGCGACCGGGCAGCCCTGATCTACCAGCACGCCACCCGCGACGCCGACCACAGGATCGCCGATGCGCTCAGCGCGAGAGTGAAGGCAGAGCAAACCAAGCGTGAGAAGCGAGATGACGACGGCAGCTTAAGAACGGCCCCCGCAGGCTAATGGCCCGTTAATGGCCCGAACGCCCCGCACCGTGATCGGTAGCGGGGCGTTTTTCGAGGTGGAGCCTAGCGGATTCGAACCGCTGACATCCTGCGTGCAAAACGGCCTGATCTTCAGGCGCAAGGGCCTCGATCTGCGCTGAGGACTGTCCGCGAGTGACCGTGGTTGACCGCTGCTGACCGCCCTTAATGGCACGCTAATGGCACGACGGTCAGCGTCCTGAGCTGGATCGAAGATCGTTTAGTTCCTGGCGGAGCGCGTCGCGCTCGGAGATCAGTTCGGCCAAGTCATCCAAGGTGAAGAGCGTCTTGGAGGGGCCGTTCATGGTCCAGCCGTGCTGGCTGGGTTCCCAGAAAATCTCGACTTCGATGCCCTCGTGTGGATCGCCACCCTCGGTCACGTCTTGTGCGGTCGTGACCTCGACGCTTTCGACGCGAAGCGACCAGTTGTCGCCGTCGTGGACATCGATCACAACGGGGGTCTCGTTGGGAAGTCCTTCGAAGTAGTCACGAAGCGCGCGCACGGTGAGCATGGCCGCAGGATGGCATGGTGTTGCACACCTGCGCACGCGTGCCTGGACTGATCATCCCGTCGGCCGTCGTCCCGCCCGCAGGGAAGCGGCCAGGGCCACGGGTACCAGATGGAGCGCCCTACCGGACGAACGATCTGGTATCCGTGGCCCTGGCCCGCTCGGCTTGTCCCGGGTCGACGGCGGGCGGGATGATCAGGCTTCCACCTTAGCCATCTACGGCCCTGGCGCATGGCACGGCGATCATCCCGGAGCCCGAAGGCCCCCGCCGGAGGCATGAAGGGTTTGTCCGTGCGCCTGTGGAGACTCCTTGCGAACTGGTTCTGGCGAATAGATGCGTTCTTCGGCGGCAGCGCCAGGCCGAATATCGGACGCCGGTTCGCTGCTAGCCACCCTGTGCTCGGTGCGCTGATCGTTGGCCCCATCTACGGCGTCCTCTTCGGCATCCTGCTGTTGCTTCTGGATGTGCCCTTCACGCTGTCTGCCTTGCTTGCTTGCCTTGGCATCGCCGTAGGCAGTGGATTGTGCTTTATGGGCCTGGACTACTTCGAGCGCTGGCGTCAGCGACACTACGGGCACTATCCGCATGAGATTCAGGATGAGACCGATAGCCAGGCATAGCGGCCCGCACGCGTCGCGCGCGAGAACGGCCCCCAGGCCGCACGCGCAGCGTGCGGGCGTGTGCGGGCCGCGTGGCGGCGCGGAGCGCCGCCCTTGTCCACTAACCGGGTGGAAAGCGTGATAACGAGTCTCGTAGCAATCATAGGAACACTGCTGGGAGCCACCGCAACGTATGTCTTCCAGGTACGGAGCGCACGGCAGGCACGCCAGTCCGCTCGAGAAGAACGCCTGTGGCAAGAACGTCTCGCCGCCTACAGCACTTTCGCCGGCACGCTAACGGATTTCCGAAAGAGCCAGAACGACCGATGACACAGGGAACAGGAAGATCCTCAGAGTGCCGCGTACATGACGGTACGTGATGACTCCTACCGACAGCGCGCCAACGCGACGGCCGCACTTTTCAGTCTTTGATGTGGCTGCGCGCACGCCCTGCGGGCGGGAAAATCGCAGGTGGTCGCCCGCCGACGTCGAGTCCGCCTGGTGCCTGGTCGAGGCCGGTTTTCAGTCTGACGCCGGGAGCCACCCATAGGGGCCCTGGATTGTCGCTTCGAGCACGAGAGCCCGGCTCTTGATCTCCCCTACCGGCTCCCCGGGCAACCACCCATGATCGCCACGAGGAGACGAGGGACATAGGTGCAGGAGACCCATGAGCCGGTGGAGTTCGTGGAGCGGGTCGCCGCGATCGACATCGGCAAGAGCGGCCTGGTGGTGTGCCTCCGCGTGCCCAGCGAGGACAAGCCCGGGCGGCGCCGTCAGGAGGTGCGCGAGTTCAGCACGCTGACCGCGTCCCTGCTCGCGCTGGCCGACTGGTTACGCTGCCAGAGCGTCACCTTGGTGGCGATGGAGGCAACGTCGGACTACTGGAAGCCGGTCTACTACCTGCTGGAGGCCGAGGGCTTCACCTGCTGGCTGCTGAACGCCAAGCACGTTAAGAACGTGCCCGGCCGCCCCAAGACCGACAAGCTGGACGCGGTCTGGCTGGCCAAGGTCGTCGAACGCGGCATGTGCCGACCCAGCCTGGTCCATCCCCAGCCGATCCGCCACCTACGCGACCTGACCCGCTACCGGCGCAGCCTGGTCCGCGAACGCACCCGCGAAAAGCAGCGCGTGGAGAAACTGCTGGAGGATGCGCAGATCAAGCTGTCGGCCGTGATCAGCGACGTGTTCGGCGTCTCCGGCCGCGAGATGCTGCGAAGCCCTGATCGACGGACAGCGCGACCCCAAAACGCTCGCCCAGATGGCACGCGGCCCGATGCGCTCCAAGATTCCGATCCTGCAGGAGGCGCTCACCGGGCACTTCACCGACGAGCACGGCTTCCTCTGCCAGCTGATGACCGACCGCATCGACGACCTGTCCGCCCGGATCGAGACCGTCTCCCGCCGGATCGAAGACAAGATCGCACCCTATGCGGCCGCGGCCGCCCAGCTCGATGAGATCATCGGCGTCGGCGCCATCGCCGCCCAGGAACTCATCGCCGAGATCGGCATCGACATGAGCCGCTTCCCCACCGCCGGCCACCTAGCCTCCTGGGCCAAATTCGCACCCATCGACAACAACTCCGCCGGCAAGAAGAAAGGCGGCTCCACCGGCAAGGGCAACCCCTGGCTCGCCGCCACCCTCGCCGAGATCGTCGCCGTCACCTCCCGCTCCAACACCTTTCTGGGCGAACGCTACCGGCGGCTGTCCAAACGCCGCGGGCGAAAACGGGCCATCGTCGCCCTCGGCAACTCCGTGCTGACGATCGTCTGGCACCTGCTGTCCGACCCCGACGCCCGCTACCACGACCTCGGCCCCGACTTCTACCAGTCCCGCATCGCCACCCAGCGCCGCGAACGCCACCTCATCCGCCAGCTCGAACGCCTCACCGGCAAGACCGTCACCCTGCAACCAACCGCCTGACCAAAGCCCACCACACAGACCTCACCCCAGATCACAGGCCGAGGTTCGCTGCCGCCTGCCCACGAACTCACCGATTTTCGAGCCAGGCGGAGCAATCACCCTGCTCGGCTGATCGGGATCGTGGCCGGGGGCTGTGGACGGTGGCGCGAATGCGTCGGCGTGTGGGGACGTTGCTGTCAGCGCTACTGTCACCTCAGCAACGGTCACCCGGTGCCGGGGCCCGACGAAGGAGGGCTGCGGCGTCGATCGCCCCAGCCGCTGTCGGCGAATGGCGAAGTGAGCGATCGTGACGGTCCTGACCACCTTCATGCGGACAGGAGCCCTGGCAGTTTCGAGGCCCGCGCTCATAAACTCGCACAGAAATCTGCATCTAGATCGATGGCGAAAACCTTCGGTACCCTGACATGTCCCACTGCTCGCACGGTAGGTGCCGGATGCCGGAGGAACTTGTGAGTAGCATCAACTATAAGTACATGGCCACAATAATCAAATTTGCGGTCGTCGCCCTATCCGCATTACTCTCGCTCACCGGCTGCGGCGTCCTCCAGCCCTACGAGCCGCTCAAGGTGAACCCTGCAGCCGTCGAAGAAGTCCGCAGTGTGGGCAGAGTGATACTTCAGGTCCAGTCGGACTATACCTGGGAAGGCTCCACGCAACTTGATGAAGTCTTACTGATGGACGTCGGATCTTCAAGCTATAAAGAATCTCGCAAAATCGTATACAAGCGCTTACGTCAGCTCGGCTGGTCTGAGCGCGGGGATGATAGCCTGGAGTCGCGCAAATGGGGTCACATAGCAATTTCTTTCGATTCGCTAGATGGCCTAGACTCGCGCGGATCCCTGGCGCAGCCATTACGGGATGCGGCTCTGGCGGATTCAGCAATGTTTTCTTCGCTCATACTTATTGATCTTGCTCCCTTGAGTTGAGGCCTCCGCTCGTTGCATGGTTCTCTCAAAGAGGCGATCGAGGAACATTCACATGCATGCCCCTCCATACGGTTACCGCACATCCGACGATTCGCGGCATGGAGTAGAGAGGACAGTAGTGTTGGTCTGCGCCAATACTTGTCCGACTTTCTCGCCATAACTAAGTTGGGCAGGCGCGCGGGCGGTCGGGTAGCCCTGGTGCATTGCTGCACCAGGGCAGCCGACACGACCAGCTTGGCTATGGGAAATGGCCCAGTCCTGGAGTCGTCCCCGGGGTGAGTCTTCGCCTTGAGACGAGACCTCGGAAAACCACGGGATGCCATCGCGAAGGCGCTCAGCAACCCGAGCAACTGACACGCGGAGCACCCGAAGAGAAGTCATCCGCACGGGACCAGATGGCCCCTAGAAGATCAATTTCTGGCCACCGACCTGGGTCAGCTTCAGGTCCATGTAACGCCCTCAAGAGGCTGAGCGATCGTCTGGACTCGTAGCTGTACTTTGCTGCTGTACAAGATCGAAAAGGCCACCTCCCGATCATGGGAAGTGGCCTTCGAGGTGCGGTGGAGCCTAGCGGATTCGAACCGCTGACATCCTGCTTGCAAACCGACCGATCATGGCGGGAGACGAGCGTTGACCTGGACGTTCGACTCTCCGTGCGTACCCGTGAGTGACCGCTGCTGACCCCTCTTAATGGCCCGCTAATGGCCCGGCGATCACCGTGTACCTGCGGTCCGCGCGACGGGCACATCGGTCGACGAGGGGAACCCGTGTTGCACCGCCGCCTCCAGAGGGAACCATCGGTGCCCGGTGGGCCGGGGGCTGAGGAACGAAGCCCCGGACCGTCGATCGCCCCCAGCTATCTACGGTGGCCGGCCACAGGTGGGCGATCGTGAGGGTGGTATCGGTGTGGCGGTTCCAGCCAGGAACCAAACCGCATTAGCAGCTCGGATCCTGCCCATCCAGATCAGTCCCACCTGGACCAATGTGCGCGGCCGGTCCGCCTAAAACGGCCTCGAACGCCCTCGTATTGCAACTAGGGCTGCAACTAGAACTGGCTCGGTGGGCCAGGGCTGAGGTACGAAGTCCTGGCCCACCGATCGCCCCCAGCCACGTTGAACGATCAACCACAGCGTGGCGATCGTAGGGCGAAGTATCTGCGACGCCGTTCGCTGATCGGGAATAATCAGCGGATTAGAAGTGGAGAGGCACTTTAGTGACAACGGATGGGGTGGACTGACACAAGATCGTCGGATGTAGGACAATTATCGATGTCATTCTGCATATATTCCGAACTGTGCTGTGCACGACTGGACCTGCCGTTGGACGGCATGCCCGAAGTAGTCTCTGGGACAGGACTGAGGAAAGTTATCCGTTCCGTCGATCGCCCTCAGGCTGCTTGACGCATACTTCCTGCTAGCTGATTGTGCGAGTATCATCCGCGCGTCGACCCAAAGGATGGGAACCGACCCACAGCGACAGCACGGATCCTACTGATCCCACGATTCTTTGCTGTGCACCTTACTCTTCAACAGCTCGAACACGGCACCCATTGACAGATGCTGTTCTCAGCAGTAGCGACTTAAGTCGACCGCTCAATCTGCCGAGAAATTAAGCGTTCAGCACTATAACAAAGGATTGCAACGCTTGCACGGAGCTAGATCTTCATGTTTTGCACTTGATTCGGATATGGCTACCGAGTGAGGGCCGATCTTTGAGCAGCCCATTAAATGAAAAACCTTCGACTTGGGCGACTTGAAGAACGACTTACCATCCGCTCCTCCACCTTTGCCGAGGGCTATGGGAGTAAGCGAACCGAACCGTGGGTCCTCTCTCAGCTCTTGAAGCAAGGGCCACTCGATCAGATCATCAAAAGCGATATCTCCTGAATCGACCAGTCGAGCCATAATTTCGAAGGCACTGTCGATATTTCCCAAAAGACAGGCTTGCGCCAGTTGGTATCGAGGCGCCAACGCAGAGAAGTCCCATTCCTCGACTTCTTTTCTTATACTTTCCCTGCCTTCCATTCGCCATCTCGCTATCCATCCGTTAACAGTAAAGAGTATCCTACTTTCGGCAAGTGTGCTGGTCGTAGCACCATAGGAGGCCATTTTCGCCACCGCCACCCATCTATCTCCAAGCAGCGCCTCGTAGGATATTGTTTGGAGACGATCTGTAAGGTATTCCTTCTCGGACGGATGGAGTTTTCCGAGAACGGAGAAGGAGAGCAGTACGCCCAAGGCGAGCAATTCCTGTAGCCCGTGGGTAAGGTAGTCGCGGCTGCAATGCAGTTCGACGCCTTCGCGAGGTAGCTTTTCCTTTGTGAATTCCTTTACTTGATTTATGTAACGGCCAGAGACTCGGCCGCCATTATGGACAATGATATGGCGTCGCTGAAAGACTTCTCTGACGATTTCCCAGTTGGGCGACAGGTCGGCCATGTCGATATTTAGGCGATCTTTG
Source organism: Nonomuraea sp. NPDC048916 (assembly GCF_040649575.1). Taxonomy (NCBI): domain Bacteria; kingdom Bacillati; phylum Actinomycetota; class Actinomycetes; order Streptosporangiales; family Streptosporangiaceae; genus Nonomuraea; species Nonomuraea sp. NPDC048916. The sequence continues at coordinate 3,925 of NZ_JBEZFS010000063.1, read as the reverse complement.
AAGAAGCGTCGCCAATCGGTCAAGCTACCGAAGAGCAAGCTCTCGACGCGGCGATCGATCGCTAAATCGATGGCGTCTCGAATGTTGCTTAGCTTCTTAAGGTCATACAAGGTGAAGGTGGTGGCCGCCCCGTCCCTGCTGCCCGCATCCAGGGCCTCAGGGTGGCCACTAAAATAGATTCGCGCCAAACCGGCAATTTGTACCTCAAAAGCACTCACTGCGGCAACCAGAAGCGAGTCAAACAGAATCGGAAGTCTACGATGCGACGCAAAAGATTCAACAAACTTATTTGCTAGTTTTAGCGCATGTCTTTGATTCTCCATTTTTTGCAAAATGTCGAGGGTGAATTGCTTTGGATTCAACTCGTCTTGATTGCTACCGGTGTGCTCGTCTATCAATTTAATGAGCGTTTTCCTATCATTCTCTCCAAGCTTATTAATTGTCGAAATGGCCTCCGCCATTCTGTGGCGTGTGGAATCCAGTTGGGTTGCATGGACTTCCAGTGCAACCAAATCAAAGAAGGCGTCGAATTGCCATCGATATCTGTCAATGGCGGCTGAATCTGGCCCAACGGATGGCCGATGCTCTTCACCCGCCTGCCTGTCTATGGCTTCGTCGTCCATGTCCATAATTTACATCAACGCAGCCTGCTATGGTCAAAGGATGCAAGCTTCTGCTGAAGAACGGTTCCATGCGCTCCAATGACGCTCGCGAGAAGCAGACACCGCAAGCTTCATCACATGAGAATTGCGCGACCCGAGCACGGCCGTGCGCGAGAACGGCCCCCAGGCCGCACGCGCAGCGTGCGGCCGAGCGCAGGGCCGCGCTGGCGGCGCGGAGCGCCGCCCTTGATCATCTATAAGAACAATTCGGCAAGTTCTCTAGCGCTGTAGCCCACGGGTAGGTGTCGATGCGTTCGACGCCGGAGCTTGGCGGGTGTGGCTCGAACTGGCCAGGGCCGAGCAGGACGAGTACGCCTTCAGACCGGAGCTGGTCGATGCTGTGCCGGAAGGGGATGCGTGAGGCGAGCGCGGTGTTGACGAAGGGCAGGATGACGACGGGGATGTCGAGCCCTGGGGCTTCGGACAGGAGGCCGAGTGCGTAGGTGTCGGCGATGCCTTGGGCGAACTTGTTAATGGTGTTGTAGGTGGCTGGGGCGACGATGATGGCGTCGGCGCGGGGAGACTTGGGTTCGTGAGGTTTGCGGTACTGGCTGCGGACGACGTTGCCGGACTGTTTCTCCAGTTCGGCAACGTCGATGAAGTCGAGTGCGGACGGGGTGGCGATGATCTGGACGGTCCAGCCGGCGTCTTGGGCGAGGGTGACGAGGCGGCCGACATCGGAGGCTGGTCCTGCGGCGCAGACGATGATGTAGAGGACCTTGCCGGGTTGGGTCACGCGATGACTCCCAGGGTTGCCGCGTACTCGCGGGCCTCGCGGCGGACGCTGATCGGGGCGGTTGCCAGGATGTCACGTGCGAGCCGGTGGGCCGCGGGGCGGCTGGTGACCTCTTCGGGTGCGATCTCGCCTGCCGCGCGCAGGATGTGCAGCGCCTGGTCGTGCTGGTTCCACATGAGGAATGCGCGGGAAGTGTCGAGGAGCAGTGTGGCCTTGCGTTCGTTGATGGGGAGCTGGTCCAGTTCGACTTGGCGGGCGTAGTCGATGGCGGTGCCTGCGTCGCCGAAGAGCAGGGCGACGTTGACGCGGTGGCACAGGACGTTGTTGGGGCCGAACGCGGTCCACATGCGGTTGGCGTCGTGGCCGAGTCGGGCGCCGGCCTCGGCGGCTTCATCGAGGAGTTCGGCGGTGTTGGGCCGGTTGCCCATGTTGGCGGCGGCGATGGCTCCGCGTAGCAGCAGGGATCCATAGATCGACAGGTCGTCGGGGGATGGCGCGGAGAGATCTGCGTCCATGCGTTCGGCTGCGCTGCGTGCGGTGTCGGTGGCGGCGAGATGGTGGCTGCCGTCCATGAGGGCGTGGGTGATGATGCGGGAGCTGGATCCGATCATGAGCGAGCTCTGGCTGGCGTGTGCGGCTTGGATGCTGCGGTCTGCCGCGAGCCAGGCGAGGCCTTTGTCTTCCTGCTTGAGCAGGATGGAGGCGGTCACGTGGTACGCCTCGGCGGACAGGGCGTGGGCTCGTAGTCGGTCGTCGCCGTGCAGGGATGTGCAGGCGGCACGGAGCTTGCGTAGGAGGGCGGGCAGCTTGGCGGTTACCTGGGCGTACCGGCATGCCTGGTAGTTGCGCTTGGCGGCGGAGATGGCGTGAGTAAGTGATTCGAGATCTATTGGGCCGCCTGTCGGAGTGGAGTAGTCAACGAGTGTGGCGGCGATCTTCTCGATATCCAGGTCCGCGGTCCGTGTGGTTTCCCGTGGCGCGAGTACGGCGCTGAAGAGGGCGGCCCCCGTCAGGCCGACGAATTCACGGCGTCGCACGTCCTTCTCGTCCTCTCTTCGTCCGACGAGATCTACAGCGCGTGGTGCATTTATGATGCTATCGACCGTTGTGCATGCCTTTTCGGGTGTACGTGCACGTTTGATGGGGGTGAAGCCCAGGTCTTCCGGGTCGAGGTGGGTGACCTCGGCAAGTGCCAGCCGGTACGGCTCACGGGGCCATGTGACCTCGCCTGCTTCCCAGCGGCGTATGCGCTCCTCGTCGCAGGCCAAGGCGTACTTAATTCCGCTCTTGGTAAGGTTGACCATTTTGGCCATTTCGGCGCGGGTCAAACCGGCCTGTTGTCGCCAGTTCCGAAGTCGCCCATTTGGTATCGCTTCGGGCATATCTGGCCTTCTTTCCGAGCGGAGATCGAAAAGGGGTTAAGAGGGGGGTCTTTCAGCGGGTCCCCTCATTCTGCTTTGCCGGTGGACTTGCCATCAATCAACCACGGTACGTCAAGCGGACTTCCGCCATAGGGAGTACCGAAACGACTCGCGAGGAGATGGCGACGGTGACCCGGCCAGACGAGAACTGCGAGACAAGGCCCTGCCCTGCGTGCCGGGGACGCGGTTACAAGCTCAAAGCCTCGCGCCGCGCCCTCCTGATCGACAGCGGCGGGGAGGACGCGGAACGGATTGAGGAGCGCAAGTGTCTCGACTGCCTCGGCGAAGGCCAGGGCGAAGGGAGCGGGAAATGAATTCGATCATGCTTGCCGCCATGGCCGGCCGCGAGCCACAAGAGGAGGCGGACGCCCTGGTTCGGCTGCGTGACCGGCTCGTGGATCTGGGCGTCAACGCCGAGCTGCGGGACAACAACAGTGCGCTGATGGTGCATCGGCCCGAGCCGAGCATGCCGGTGTGGGTGTTCGTCGGTTACGGCGGCGCTTACTACTCCTGGCAGAACGCGGAGAAGCGCCATCCAGTCGATGACGTGGAAGGCGCGGCGAACGTCTTGGCGGAGTACATCGCCAAGTAGCAGGCGGGCGCGACGGGGCAGTGACAGCCCTCGACCTGGAGGGGATCGGGCGGCCTTCCCTCTTCCTCGTCGCGCCTCTTCGCCCGGCAGGCGGTCGAGTCCACGCCCTGGCGAGGGGTCCCCCCGGTCCCTCCCGTCGACTGTCTGTCGGGCCTTCTCCTTGTGTGCGTCTGTGCAGTGGCGTGGACAGGCGGGCTGAGCCAGGCTACGCTCAAACTTGGTAAAACAACCTGTCGGGTGTTGGACGGTCATAATGTCGCTAGAGTCCGTGCCGCCGAAGTATGCCGGGTCTTCACGGTGGAGCGGGGTTGTGTTCTCGCTTGATCGCTGAGCGTGATCTCCGTTTGGTTACGCTTCGTGCTGGGCATCGGGTCGTACGGGTTGTGGCGTAGCGGGAGCGGCGACGCTGGTTGGCCGGATTGCGGAGGCCGAAGGCGATACGGGCGACGAGCTTGATGACCCGGTTGGTGCCCTCGCTGGCGGCGTTGGAGACCTTCAAGATGACGGCGGCAGC
>NZ_JBEZFS010000062.1:0-26323 GCF_040649575.1 Nonomuraea sp. NPDC048916 | reverse complement strand
CCCCCCCCGGCGGCGGCTCGCCGGGCCGGGCGGGGGACGAGCGGCTGGAGAGCACTAGCGGCCGGCCGCCTTGGCGACCGCGGCGCCGATCGTCTCGGCGAAGTCCACGACGCGCGGCCCCCAGCGGGACGCGATGTCGTCGTCGAGCAGCACCACCTGGTCGTTCTTGATGGCCGACAGCCCCTTCCAGCCGGGCCGCTCGGCCAGCGTCTCCTTGCTCTGCCCGCAGCACTTGACGTCGGCCAGGAAGATCAGGTCGGGGTCGGCCTGGGCCACGAACTCGGCCGACAGCTTGGGGTAGCCGCCCGCCGCGTCCGGAGCCTTGTCGGCGATGTTGGTGAGGCCGAAGATGTCGTAGATCTGGCCGATGAAGGTGGTGGACGTCGCCGCGTAGGGCGTCTGGTCGAGCTCGTGGTAGTAGGTGAGCTCGCGGTTCTTGGGGGCCTCGGCGGCCAGCTTCGCCAGCGACGCCTTCATGCCGGTCACCAGCTCGTCGGCCTTGGCCTGGTTGCCGGTGGCGGCGCCGAGGTCGGCGATCTCGTCGTAGGCCTCGTCGAGCTTGGTCGGGGCCGGCTCCACCAGCACCGGCACGTTGACCTTGTTCAGCTCGGCGACGACCTGGTCGATGTCGTCGGAGACGATGACCAGGTCGGGCTTCTTGGCGACGATCGCCTCGACGTTCGGCTTGTAGCCGGACAGGTCGGTCTTGGGGGCCTGCGGTGGGTGGTTCGACTGGTCGTCGACCGCGATCACCTGGGGGCCGGCGCCGATCGCGAAGAGCGTCTCGGTGTGGGCGGCCGAGAGGGAGATGATCCGCTCGGGCCGGCGCTCGATGGTGATCCTGCCGTTGCCCGCCTCGACGGTGACCGGGAATCCGGTGGTCGCGGCGGTGGTGGAGGATGCGGCGGGGGCCGCGGACGGGCTGGTTGCCGTGCCGGTCTGACCACATCCGGCCAGAACGAGCGTTCCCAGCAGCGCGCCCGCGAAGGCCATACGTACGGGCCTCACGAGAAGTCCTTTCACACTGTCGGAACCGAGAGACCCGTGAAATGCGACGGATCACCCTTTTCCACGAGGGTTGACGTCAGCGCAGAGGCAGGCGACCTGGCTATGACAGTTGCGGGACAGCGCCGGATTCACACCGGACTTCGCTGCAACACTGCGCGTCGGACAAACGCTATCAATCCTCCGGATGCGCCTGAAGTCAAGGGGTGGTCAACCGCCCCCCGGCCCGCGCCGTCACCACTCCCCCCGCAGCGACGTCAGGCCGCGCCCGACGAGCGACCTGCGGTAGGCGATCGGCTCGCCGGGGACGAGCCTGAGGCCCGGCAGGCGGCGGCCGAGCGCGACCTCGACGCCTTCACCCCGCCGAGGTGCCTCGCCACGACGTGACCCGGATCGGCGGTCGCCTGGAGCCCGCCGCGCGCCGTAACCGATGATGGACGCCATGGACGAGATGTTGCTGCTGAGGCACGGCGAGACCGAGTGGAGCCGGACGGGCAGGCACACCGGCCGCACCGACGTCCCGCTCACCGCCCGCGGCGAGGAGCAGGCGCGGGCGCTCGCCCCGCTGGTCAAGGAGTGCGAGTTCGACCTGGTGCTGAGCTCCCCCGCGCAGCGCGCACGCCGTACGGCGGAGCTGGCCGGCCTGTCCGGTCACGAGGTCGACGCCGACCTGTGGGAGTGGGACTACGGCGGCTACGAGGGCCTGACCACACCCGAGATCCGCGAGACGCGCCCCGGCTGGTACCTGTGGCGTGACGGCGTGCCACCCGGCGACACGAAGCATCCCGGCGAGAGCGCGGCCCGGGTCGGAGCGCGGGCCGACCGGGTGATCGCGCGGGCGCGGCGGGCGACGGGCCGGGTGGTGCTGGTGGCCCACGGCCACCTGCTGCGGGTGCTCGCGGCACGCTGGCTGGGCCTGCCGCCCGAGGAGGGCCGCTACTTCAGGCTGGACACCGGCACCTACTCGCGGCTCGGCTTCGAGCGCGCCGAGCCGGTCATCCTGACCTGGAACGCCCCGGCCGGCCGCCCCTGACGCGACGTGGTCGTCGGGACGCCGCCCGTTGTAGAGGTACGGGTCCGTCATGGCCACCTCCGCAGCCCCGACGCTAACCGCTCACGCCGCGCCAGACGGCCGCCGGGGAACGGCGCGGGGAGGGTTTCGTGCCAGGGGCCGTCGAGGAAGTCGCGGGCCCTTCCGGCCCAGCCGAGCGGCCGGGGGTCGGCGGGCACCTCGTCGTCCAGGCCGAGCGCGGCGTCGCGGGCCCGTTGCAGACGAAGCACCACCTTGACCAAGCGGCTGCTCGACTCGAAGCCGAGCACGGATCAGGCGAGCGCCTGAACGGGCTGCGGGCCCCTGCCGGTGAGCCACTCCAGCACCCGGCGGTGCCCGGAGGCGGCGTCCTCGAAGTGACCCCACTGCCAGTAGCGCGGCTGGTCACGGACGCCGGTCACCCACGTGCGGTAGGCGACCGACCCCCCGGAGGCCGCGGGCGCGACACCGTAGGTGCGTATCACGACCTTGCCGCCCGGCGCGATGAGCACGTCGTCGGCGATCGGGTAGAGCGTCATCTGGTCGATCATGAAACCGATCATGCCCGGATGTCGAGGCCGGGGGGTTACGCCCCCGGCGCGCCCCCGTTAAGCGGGCGCGCCGGAGGTTAACTCGCTGTTACACAAGGAGGCCGTCGAACTCTCCGTCCTTCACTCCGAGCACCAGGGCCCGGATCTCGTCACGGGTGTAGATCAGCGCGGGGCCGTCGGGGAAGCGCGAGTTGCGCACCGCGATCCCGCCGTCGGGGAGCTTCGCGAGCTCCACACAGTTGCCCTGCGAGTTGCTGTAGCGGCTCTTGCGCCAGGCGACCTGCTTCAGGTCGGCCGCGGGCATGCCGTTGTAGGTCTGCTTCATCTACATCTTTCTGAGAAGACCGCCGATGAGCTCGACGGTGCCCCCTGGCGTGGTGCTCTCCACGCATAACTGCTCCATAGCCGTGAGGTACGGGTCGATGTCCTCACGCTTGTCCAGATACAGGGCACCCCAGAGCTGCTCAACGTAGACAACGTCCGACAAATCGGACTCGGGAAACCGCAAGATGCTGAACGCGCCCCCTTCAGCGGCGTGCATGCCGAACCTGAAGGGCATCACCTGAATGGTGATATTGGGAAGGGCAGCGACTTCCAGCAGATGCTGGAGCTGCTCGGACATGACCTCCCGCCCGCCGATGGTCCGCTTGAGGGTCGCCTCGTCGATGACCGCCCACAGGCGCGGGCCGTCCTTCTGCGTGAAGCGTTCTTGCCTCTGCATGCGCAGATGCACGCGGCGCTCGATCTCCTCAGGGGTGGCATCAGGGTTGCCGAGCTGGTAGACCGCCCGCGCGTAGGCCGCCGTCTGCAGCAGACCGGGAACGAACTGCACCTCGTAGGTGCGGATCACGTTCGCGGCCTCCTCCAGCCCCACGTACGTGGTGAACCACGACGGGAGCACGGCCGAGTACTTGTGCCACCACCCGGGGGTGTTGGCCTCGCGGACCATTTCCAGCAGGGCACGGCGCTCGGCATCGTCGACGACGCCGTACAGGGTGAGCAGGTCTTCCACGTCACGTGTCTTGAACCCGACCCGACCGAGCTCCATCCGGCTGATCTTGGACTCGGAGGCCCGGATGTGGAATCCGGCCTGGTCGCGGGTGAGCTCGCTGGCCTCACGCAGGCGCCTAAGGCTGGCGCCGAGCATGATGCGCCTCACGGTCGAACCAGAACCGGGCGGATCGAGGGACACGCGCTGCTCCTTGGTCGTTTCCTTGACACACAGTCTGTCACTTCACGGCCGAAAGATCATCAGCCGTGGACAAGATCCCCTTTCCCGCAGTTTGACCATTTGATGGCAACGGTAGCGCCTGCACGGACCGGCTGCACGTGCATTCGCCCTTGCACCTGCACGAGAGTTTGGCCCAGAATGATCAACGTGCAATCCACCATGGCGCCCGGCCAATGGACCACGTTCGACTGGTGGCCTCCTGTCGGCTGGTGGCCGGAGGCGGCGCGCGACTTGCTGGTCCCCGGCCCGTCCGCCAGCGCCACGTTCGTCCTGCCGCCCACGCCCTCCTCCGTGCACTCCGCCCGCGCCTTCGCCGCCGCGGCGCTGACCGGCTGGAAACTCGAAGAGCTGACCGACAACATGGAGCTGGTGGTCTCCGAGCTCGCGACCAACGCGCTCCGCCACGGGCTGCGCGAGTCCGATCCCCCCGGCACCCGCCCCGTGCACATGTCGCTCGTCCGCCGCGGCACGCTCGTCACCAGCGCGTTCACCGATCCGGCGCCCTCGGTCCCGGTGCTGCGCTATCCGGGCCCGCTCGACGCCGGCGGCCTCGGGCTGCACATCGTCGAATCGGTCAGCCGCCGGTGGGGCTGGTCCGCGCTCGCACCTCAAGGAAAGATCGTCTGGGCAGTCCTCTGCTGACTGAGGGTGATCTGCATTACCGTGGTTGGCTATGGCTCACGGTGAGTCCCGCGTGCGACCCCTGAGAGTGCTGACCGATGGATGATCACCTGCTCGGCTGGCTGCGAACACTTGACGAAGACGGGCTCGGCCGCATCCTGGCCAACCGGCCCGACGCCATCGCGGCGCCGTGGCCGCGGCGGCTCGACACGCTCGCCCAGCGGCTGGGCAACGGTTTCGCCGTGATGGAGGCCCTGCGCGGGCTGCCGCTGCCCTGCCTGGAGCTGGCGCAGGCGTGCCTGGTCGTGCGCCACGCCACCCCCGAGCGGCTGGCGGCCTTCCTCGGCGTGCCCGTCGAAGAGGTGACCCCCTGGCTGAAACGGCTCTACGACCACGCGCTCGCCTGGCCCGACGCCGAGGGAGCGGTGCGCCTGGCGGAGGCGGTGTCGCGATGGTGGGCCGCGCCGCTCGGCCTGGGTGAGCCGCTCGACCACTATCTCAACTCCTGGACGATCAGCACCGACACGCTCCGCACCCTGGCCCGCAACCTCGGCCTGCCGGCCCCCGGCAACAAGCGCCGCACGATCGCCCGGGTGAGCGAGGTGCTCGGCGATCCGGAGCGCCTGGCCGCGCTGCTGAGCCACGCCCCCGAGGGCACCCGCGAGCTGCTCGACGCCTTCGCCTGGGACGGCCCCGTACGCGACGTCGACGGCGGCCGGTTCGTGATGCCGGGCACGGCCGAGAAGTGGTCGGCCGACCACGGCCTGCTCTACCGGCCCAGCTGGCACGTGGCCGAGATGCCGCGCGAGGTCGCGCTCTGCCTGCGCGGCCCCGGCTACCACCCGCCGTTCACGCCCGAGGCCCCCGAGGTCGCCACGATCCCGATCGACCCCGAAGAGGTCGACCACCTGATGACACTGGCCGCGCCGCACGTGGTCGAGCGGTGCGCGGCGCTGCTCGACAACACCTCCAAGACGCCGCTGCCGCTGCTCAAGACCGGCGGCGTGGGCGTGCGCGAGGTGCGCCGCGTCGCCAAGGAGACCGGCTGCGACGAGGACGAGACGCGGCTGCTGCTGGAGGTCTGCGCGGTCGCCCGGCTGCTGGCCCTCGACGAGAAGTCCGGCGGCATGGTGCCGACCGAGCGCTTCGACCGCTGGCGGCTCGACGAGGGCTCGGCGCGGCTGCGGGTGCTGCTGTCGGCCTGGTGGCGCATGGAGCGCTCGTCCCTGCGCAGGATCGACGGCAAGTACGGCACCGTGCTGGGCGACGACCAGGCCGGCGCCGCCGTGGCCCGGATCCGCCGGGCCGTGCTGTCCACGCTCGCCGACCTGCCGGCCGGCACGGCCTTCGCCGACCGGGCCGCCCTGGTCCGCGACGTCCACTGGCACGCGCCGCTGCTCGACCAGGCCCTGCTGGGCACCTGCGCCTCGGCGGTGCTCGACGAGGCCCGCCTGCTCGGGCTGCTGGCCAACGACTCGCTGACCGACCTCGGGCGGGCGCTCGCCGGGCTGGCCGCCAGCGCGGGCGACGAGAACGACGCCTCGGTGCCCCTGGTCGAGCACGATCCGCTGCTGGTGGAGGCGTCGACCCGGGCGCTGGCCAGCGTGCGCAGGAGCGCCCTGTTCGGCCCCGACCTGACCGCCGTGGTGACGGGGCCGCCGTCGACGGAGTTGGCGGCGCTGCTCGACCGGGTGGCCGAGCGGGAGTCTCGCGGCGCGGCCTCGGTGTGGAGGTTCACCACCGAGAGCGTGCGCGGCGCGCTCGACCACGGCTACGAGGCCGACGAGCTGCTGGAGGAGCTGGCCGCGGTGGGCACGATCCCGCAGCCGCTCGAGTACATGGTGCACGACGTGGCCCGCAGGCACGGCGAGGTCACGGTGACCACGGTGGGCTGCGTCGTCCAGGCCGCCGATCCCGCGCTGCTCGCCGAGATCGCCGGTCACCGGCGGCTCACCCGGCTGGGCCTGCGGCTGCTCGCGCCCACGGTGCTGGTGAGCTCGGCGGGCGCCGAGCGCACGCTGGCGGCGCTGCGCGAGAACGGCTACTCGCCGGTGCCGGTCGCCGACACGGGTGAGATCGCGATCCGCCGCACCCGCATCGAGGAGCCGCCGAACGGCAAGCTCATCCTGCTGCCCGGCGGGCAGGTGGCCGAGCTGACCGACTTCGCCGAGCACGACGTGCTCCGGCACGTCATCGCCGAGCCCGCCCCCGACCCGCACGAGCACGCCCGCCGCCTGGTCGCCGCCGGCAGGTCCGCCGAGCACACCGGCCGCACCTGGGCCGTCATCGGCCGGATGGCGACCAGGCTGCCGACCGCGCAGCAGTCGCTGCTCGGCTTCGTCGTCGACCGAGGTGTCCGCGCGGGCATCACGCTGACCGGCGGCCTGACCGCCACGATCAGTCATGGGGAGCTCCAGGGCGGCGCGCTCGACGCCTGGTGCGAGGAGGCGGGCGACTACCTCGAGTTTCCCCTGGCCGAGATCATCGAGGTCAGGGGAGCTTACTAGCCTTCTTCAGGTCGGCCACCAGCTTCTCCACGAAGTCGGCGTAGCCCTGATAGCTGAACGGCGCCTCGGCGGCCCACGGGTAGAGCTGGCCGGCCTTGACCGCGGGGAGCTTGGCGAAGGTCGGCTTCTTCATCATCTCCTCCGGCTTGAGCGCCTGGGTGCGGGTGTCGTAGAGGATCACGTCGGCGTCGTACATGTCGGCGTTCTCCCAGCTGAGGGTCTGGAAGAAGCCACCCTCGTCCACCTTGGACGGCTTGATGACGTCCAGGCCGTTGTCGGTGAGGTGGCGGATGTCGGGGTACTCGGGCGGGTTGACGACCCACATCTGGTCGGCGCCGCCGGACATCATGAGGATCCTGAGGTCCTTGAACTGCGCCAGCTCCTTGGTGGCGGCCTCGAGGCGCGCCTTGGCCTCGGGCACGCCCCGCATGTCGGCGCCGAGCGACGTGGCCAGTTCCTCGTACCTGCCGATCACCTGGGTGGCGCTCTGGCCGGTCAGCATGATGCCCACGGTCGGGGCGACCTGCTCGATCGTGTCCTTGGACTTCTCCGGGACGTACCAGAGGGTGTCCTTCTCGTACATGTTGCTGACCAGCAGGTCGGGCTTGAGCGAGATGTACTGCTCGACGTTGAACTCGTCCCACACGTTGCCGAGGCCGGTGACCTTGGTGATGTCGACCTTGCCCACCTGCGGGTCCTTGCTGCCGTCCGACAGCTTGTGCGGGCCGAACACCGCGATCGGGCGGACCCCGAAGTCCCACAGCGCGGCGGCGGAGCCGACCTGGGCGACGATCTTCGTCGGCGCCTCTGGCTGGTCCAGCTTCTTGCCGCGGTCGTCGGTGAACGTCCAGGAGGTGGCCGCGGAGGCCGGCTGCGAGGCGGGCGCGTCACCCGCGGCCTCGGTCCCGGATCCCGACCCGCAGGCGGCCAGCGCCAGTGCCGCGGCGACACCCGCCGCCGTCAGAAATCCCCTACGCGCCAGTCCTGGTCGCGACATGTCCAGCCCCTAAGGTTAGGCTTACCTACGTAATGAGAGCTTAGATTAGCCTTACCTTAATTTGACGCTAGGGAAGGGGGTCGGGTGCGCCCGGCTGAGGATCCGGAGCCGGCTTCCCCGGCGGCGCTGACCGTCGAGAAGCGCGAGGGCCCGCAGGGGAAGCCGCCGCGCCGCGGGCGCTCGGCGGCGCTGGCCGGAGGGCTGGCGGTCGCGGCCGGCCTGCTGGTGCTCATGGCGATGGCCAGCGTGGCGCTGGGAGCCCGCTCGGTACCCCTGTCCGTCGTGCTCGACGCGCTGCTGTCGCCCGACGGGTCCAGCGACCACACCGTGATCCGCGAGCTGCGCATCCCCCGCACGCTGCTCGGCATCGGGGTGGGAGCCGCGCTGGGGCTGGCCGGGGCGCTCATGCAGAGCCTGACCCGCAACCCGCTGGCCGACCCCGGGCTGCTGGGCATCAACGAGGGCGCCGCGCTCGGCGTCACGCTGGCGCTGGCGCTGTTCGGGCTCACCGATCCGGCCGTCTACGTGTGGTTCGCGTTCGGCGGGGCCGCCCTGGCCTCCCTCATCGTCTACTCGCTGGGCTCCGCCGGCCGCTCGGGCGCGGGTCCCGTACGGCTGACCCTCGCGGGCATCGCGACCGGCATGGTGTTCACGGCGATGGCCTCGGCGCTCCTGCGGATGGACCCGCAGACGTACGACCGGATGAGGTTCTGGCTGACCGGTTCGCTGGCCGCGCCGACCGCCGACACCCTGGTCCGGCTGGCGCCCTTCATGGCCGCCGGCCTGGCGCTCGGGCTGCTGCTGGGCAGGCCGCTCAACATGCTGTCGCTCGGCGACGACGCGGGCAAGGCGCTCGGCGTGGCCGTCACCCGCACCCGGGTCCTCACCGGGGTGGCGGTGACGCTGCTGTGCGGGGCGGCCACGGCCGCGGCCGGGCCGCTCTGGTTCGTCGGCCTCGCGATCCCCCACGCGGTGCGCGCCGTGGTGGGCCAGGACCAGCGGTGGGTGCTGCCCTACTCGGCGCTGGCCGCGCCGGTGCTGCTGCTGGCCGCCGATGTGACCGGGCGGCTCATCGCCCGGCCCGGCGAGGTGCAGGTCGGCATCATGTGCGCGGCCATCGGCGCCCCGATCTTCATCCTGATGGCCAGGCGCAGGAGGCTGGCCGCCCTATGACCGCGCATCCTCCCTCTCCGCCGGTGTCCACGCCGTCCCGGGCCGTCCGCCTCGGCCCCTGGTCGCTGCGGCTCGCGCCCCGCGCCCTCCTCGTCAGCCTGGTGCTCGTGCTGGCCGGCTTCGTCGTGGCCGTGCTGGCCATCTCGACCGGCGAGTTCACCGTGCCGGTGCCCGACGTGCCGGCCGCGCTCTTCGGCGACGGCCCGCCCGTCGCCGAGCTCATCGTGAACAAGCTGCGCGCGCCCAGGGTCCTCACCGGGCTGCTGGTCGGCGCGGCCTTCGGGCTCAGCGGGGCGATCTTCCAGAGCCTGACCAGGAACCCGCTCGGCAGCCCCGACTTCATCGGCTTCACCGCCGGGGCGTCCACCGGCGGCATCCTCGCCGTGGTCGCCGGCGGCTCCGCCCTGCAGATCGCCGGCGGGTCGCTGGCGGGCTGCGTGCTGACCGCCGCGCTCGTCTACGCGCTGGCGTTCCGGCGCGGCGTGCAGGGCTACCGGCTCGTGCTCGTCGGCATCGGCGTCAACGCGCTGCTCATCTCCGCCAACTCCTACCTGCTGACCAGGGCCAACATCAACGACGCCGCGACCGCCGCCGCGTGGCTCACCGGCAGCCTCGGCGGCCGCGACTGGGACTACGTGCTCCCCCTGACCGTGGCGCTGGCCGTGCTGCTGCCCGCCTGCGCGTACGTGTCCAGGCCGCTGCGGATGATCGAGATGGGCGACGACTCGGCCCGCTCGATGGGCATCGGGGTGGAGGCCGTGCGGGCGGTGGCCATCACGGCCGGGGTGCTGCTGTGCGGGGTGGCCACGGCCGCCGCGGGCCCCGTCGTCTTCGTCGCGCTGGCCGCTCCCCAGCTGGCCAGGCGGCTCACCCGCTCCCCCGGCGTCACGATGGCCTCCTCGGCACTCGTCGGCGCCGTCCTGCTGACCGCCGCCGACCTGGCCGCCCAGCGCGTGTTCGCCCCCGTCCAACTGCCCGTCGGCGTGCTCACCGCCGCGATCGGCGGCACGTACCTCGCCCTGCTGCTGCGAAAGGACCGCCACTGATGGCCCGTTCCGAGCCCGCCGTCCCCGCGGCCACGCGCCTGACCGGCGCCGGCCTGACCCTCGCCTACGACCAGCGCGTCGTGGCGGAGGAGCTGGACGTCGCCATCCCCGACACCTCGTTCACCGTGATCATCGGCCCCAACGCGTGCGGCAAGTCCACGCTCCTGCGCGCCCTGGCCCGGATGCTGCGGCCCCGGAAAGGCGCCGTGCACCTTGACGGCAGCGTGATCACCTCGCTGCCGTCGAAGGAGGTCGCGCGCCGGCTCGGGCTGCTGCCGCAGAGCTCGATCGTGCCCGACGGCATCACCGTGGCCGACCTGGTGGCGCGCGGCCGCTACCCGCACCAGCGGCTGATGCGGCAGTGGTCGCGGGCGGACCAGACGGCGGTGGGCGACGCGATGCGCGCCACCGACGTGACGGTGCTGGCCGACCGGATCGTGGACGAGCTGTCGGGCGGCCAGCGGCAGCGGGTGTGGCTGGCGATGGCGCTGGCCCAGGAGACGTCCATCCTGCTGCTGGACGAGCCGACGACGTTCCTCGACATCGCCCACCAGATCGAGGTGCTCGACCTCTGCGCCGAGCTGCACGAGACGGGCCGCACGCTGGTCGCCGTGCTGCACGACCTCAACCAGGCGTGCCGTTACGCCACCCACCTGATCGTCATGCGGGAGGGACGGATCGTCGCGCAGGGTGACCCGTCGGGCATCGTCACGCCCGAGCTGGTGCGCGAGGTCTTCGACCTCCGCTGCGAGATCATCCCCGATCCGCAGACCGGCACCCCGCTCATCATCCCCGAGTCGCGCCGCCGGGTGCCCGTCGCGTCCTGACCTCTTGCCTCTCGCCCTTTGGCTGAGCCTCTCGCCTGAGCCTCTTGCCCTTTGGCTGAGCCTCTCGCCTGAGCCTCTTGCCCTTTGGGCTGAGCCTCTTGCCTGTGTCTCTCGCCTGAGCCCTTCTGAGCGCTCAGCCGTTCAGAGCGCCGCGCAACGGCGCACCGCGAGCACTGCCAGCGCTCGCGTGACCTCGCGCAGCTCGGCCAGGTCCACCTGCTCCCTGGGGGCGTGCGCGAACCGTACGTCCCCGGGCCCGTAGTGCAGGGTCGGGATCCCGCCCGCCGTGTAGAGGCGCAGGTCGCTCCCGTACGGCGCGGCAGCCTCCCGCGGCGACCCGCCCGAGGTGTCGGCGACCGCCCGGTTGATCTCGCCCAGCAGCGGATGCGCCGCGGGCAGCCGCCCGCTGGCGAACTGCCCGCCCGGCCAGGTGACGACCGGCGGGTGCGCCCGCAGCCACGGACCGGCGGAGCCGAGCACCGCCTCCTCGAACGCGGCCCGCGCCTCGGCCGGGTCCTCGTCCAGCCGGACGCCCAGCCGCCCCTCGGCGACGAGCAGGTCGGGCACGGTGCTCGCCCAGTCGCCCGCCCGGACGGTGCCGACCTCGATGGGGTAAGGCAGCGGGTTGGCGGCGAAGATCGCCGGCACGTCACGGTTGCGCTCGGCCTCCAGCCGCCGGATCGCCTCGAACACGGGCCAGAACACCTCGATGGCGTTGACCCCCTCGTACCTGGTGGCGCCGTGCGCCGCCCGCCCGGAGATCTCCAGCCGGAACGTCAGCGCCCCCGCGTTGGCCGTGATGACGGCGCCGCTGGTCGGCTCGGTGATGACGGCCGCCTGCGCGGTGTGGCCCCTGGCGAGCGTGGCGAACGCGCCGAGCCCGCCGTCCTCCTCGCTGACCACGCAGTGCAGGGCCAGCGGCCTGGCCAGCCGCACGCCGGCCTTCCTGATCGCGCGGATCACGGCCAGGTTGGCCACCAGCCCGGCCTTCATGTCGCAGGCGCCCCGGCCGTGCAGCGTGTCGCCGGTGATCCTGGCGGCGAACGGGTCGCTGCCCTCCCACTTGGCCAGGTCGCCGGTGGGCACGACGTCGACGTGGCCCTGCAGCGCCAGCGCCGGGACGCCCTCGCCCTCGCTCACGCCCACCACGCCGTAGCCCTCGGCCCTGGGCGCCTCGGTGCCGGGAAAGCCGTCGCGGGCTCTGAGCTCGTCGAGATCGAGCTTCCAGACGTCCACGTCCAGACCGGCCTCGGTGAGGAGGCGGGCGAAGGTGTGCTGGAGCTCCGACTCGGCGTCGGTGCCGGTGATGCTGGGCACTCTGACGGTCTCCGCCAGCAGGTTCACGGTGTCGGAGTCGTCGATGGCGTTGAGGACCCGGGCTTCCACGTCGCGCATGGTGCACACCATCTCATGGTGTGAACCTTTACGGCGATCCGTGGTGATACATGGCGGGAGGTGCGGGTTGCGACGCTGGGTGAGCCTGCCGGTCCGGCTGCCGGCCTCCGGCTACCGCGACGCGGCCGACGCCGCCGGGAGAGGGCTCGCGGCCACCTGGCCGCAGCGCGGCTGGGGACCGCTGCCGGGCGTGGCGATCGACCACGTGCCGGTGTCCGGCCCGAAGTTCAGGACGGTGTGATGCTGATGTCGGTGAAGCGGACGGCGAAGCCCTTGCCCACGGGGGCGGCGGCCATGGCGCCGGCCAGGGCGGGCCGGCCCGGCGGGAAGTAGGCCAGGCGCAGCATGCTCTCCGGTGGCTCGCCGTCGAGGCCGTAGCGGACGGTCACCGCGTCACCAGCACGTTCCAGGACGAACGTGACCTGGTCGGCGGCCCGTCCCAGGGGCAGCACCGACCAGTCGGAGAAGTCACGGGTGACGACGGTGCTGAGGTGGAAGCGGCCGTCGACCCACTCCACGCCCGCCTTGATCCAGGTGCCTTCGTCGATCCGCAGGACCGCGCCCGCCTGGTCGTACTGCTCGGCGTAGTCGCCGCCGAAGGTGACCGAGAGCCGGTGGTCACCGGAGACGGCGCGGCCGAACAGGTGGGCGCTGTCGTAGGTGTAGCCGTAGTGGGTGCGGCGCCACAGGTCGGTGCCCGGGTCGCAGAACAGGCTCAGCCCGTCGTCGGCGGTCCATTGGCGAGGCGGGTTCAGCCACTCCCAGCCGGAATCCCCGAAGGCCATGATCATGTTCGTCATCCTGCCACGATCAGGCCGTCCTCTGGTAGGCGCGAGAGCCTCGCACCGGGGCCGATCCGGGACCGCCAGCGTCGGGACCCTCTCACGGAACGTAAACTTGGCCCGTGCTAGAGCCCAAGTTCGAGATTCAGATGCTGCACGACAGGGTCATGATCCGGCTGGAACAGGCGTCCGAGGAGCGGCGGAGCGGCTCCGGGATCGTCATCCCCGCCACGGTCAAACTGGCCAACCGGCTGGCCTGGGGCGAGGTCTGCGGCGTCGGGTCCAACGTGCGCTCGGTCAAGGTCGGCGACAAGGTGCTGCTCAACCCCGAAGACCAGTTCGAGGTGGAGCTGCACGCGCAGGTCTACCTCGTGATGCGGGAGCGCGACCTGCACGCGGTGGCCACGCAGGAGACCGACCACGGCACCGGCCTCTACCTGTGACGTTCGGACACGGCCACCCGTGACGTTCAGACGCGGGTGAAACCCAGCCAGAGGCGCGCCGTCCACGTCCGGCGCGGGATGCCGGCGAGCACCCGCGTCACCTTGCCGTTGAGGCCGAGCACCACCAGGCGATAGTCGCTCCGGTGGGCCATGACCGCGATGACGTGGCCCTCGTCCCACCAGCCGAACAGAGCGACCGGCTGGACGGCGACCCTCCGCGCGATCCGGCCGGTGGCCGGGTCGACCAGGCACAGCCCTTCCCGGAAGCGGGACGGGCACCACATGGCCAGCCGCCTGCCCGACGGCGAGTAGGAGTCCTCCGGACCGGTCGGCAGGCCGATCGAGGGATGGGTGCTGATCACCGCGCCGTCGGTGGCGCGGTAGGCGCGCAGGCCGCTGCCGTGGCGCGCGATCAGGTGGCCGTCCGGGCTCCACCAGAAGCTCGCGTCGCGGTCGAGGCCCGGCAGCCGCACGGTGCGGGCGGTGCCCGCCGTCACGTTCACGACGGTGAATCCGGCCGCCCGCCACGTGCCGGCGACCTTCTGCTCGACGGTCAGCGCGACCTGCTTGCCATCGCGGGTCCACGAGGCGTAGGAGGCGGTCAGCGGCTTGGCGACCGTACGGACCCGCC
Organism: Nonomuraea sp. NPDC048916; assembly: GCF_040649575.1. Classification (NCBI taxonomy): domain Bacteria; kingdom Bacillati; phylum Actinomycetota; class Actinomycetes; order Streptosporangiales; family Streptosporangiaceae; genus Nonomuraea; species Nonomuraea sp. NPDC048916. The sequence goes on along the minus strand of NZ_JBEZFS010000062.1, from coordinate 12,084 downwards.
TGGTGGCGCCGGTGGCCCGGTCGGTGAGCAGAAGCGTGTCGAAGCCGGCCCGGTAGCTGCCGGGCACTCCGGCGACCGTGCGCCCATCGGGTGAGACCGAGACCTCCGACAGGGTTGGCTGCCTGGTGAACGTGGCGCCGGTCCTGGCCCTGAGGTAGGTGCTCCTGGTGCCGAGGCCGTACGCGCTGAGCCGTACGGGATCGCCGGCCTTCTCGGCGTAGCCGACGCCCACACCCGGGAGCGGCAGCGTGTCCGCCGCGGTGGCGGGAGCGAGCAGCGTCAATGACAGCGCGATGGCGATATGGACGAGCACGCCCGCAGAATAGGCGCGAGAACGCGAAAAGGCCGACGATAATAGTGATCAGGTATGGAATGGGTCAGATGAAGCGGTTGGCCAGCATCAGCAGGTCGATCCCGACCGTCCTGCAGCCCAGGTAGACGATGGCCGTGGCCGTCGCCGCCGTGACGATCAGCACGATGATCCGGATCGTCCAGCCCTGTCTCTTGTACCACTCGGTCCAGGCGTGCAGCACCCGCTTGCCGAACTCGAGCACCCGGTGGGCCCAGTGGAACTCCGTGGCCAGCACGGCCAGCCCGGCGAACACGACCAGCCATCCGGGACCGGGGAAGGGCACCATGATCAGCCCTCCGACCACCATGATCCCGCCGATCGTCCCGATGACGATCTTGAGCGTGAGGGCGCCGGTGCGGCTGGACCTGATGCCGTCCAGCCAGCCGTGCACCCCGGAACGGCGTGCGGGCATGCCTGAGCGACGTGCGGCCCCATCCTTGACCACATCGGCGTCCCCGGCTTCGGAGTCTTGGATCGGCACTGTCCCCCCGGACGGTCGGTGTGCTCCCCAGGATACGACGAAGGCAGGGGAACGTAGACGAAACGAAAGACAAGACCTACAAACCAGTCAAGAGTAAAATTTATCGCCCGAACCAATGACTTCCGGCAATCGTCGGTTAATGTCTGCTATGCCCGAGGTCATGCTTCGCACCGTCACCGGCCCCATTCGCGCGGCCGCCATCACCGGTGCCGTACTTCCCCATGAGCACCTGCGCACCGACATGCGCTGGGCGGTCGGCATCGACTCCGACCCGTACCGCTGGCTCGACGAGGAAGACACCGTCATCACGGAGCTCCGCGATCTGCGCCGGTCCGACCAGCTCAACCTGATCGTCGACCTGACCTGCATCGGCATGGGCCGGGACCCTGACGTCCTGGCCCGTATCGCCGCGGGCAGCCGCGTGCCGGTCATCGCCGCGACGGGCCTGTTCACCGAGCCGTTCACGCGGACCGGCCACGCCGACGTGGAGACGCTCACCGGACGGCTCCTGACCGACATCTCGGACGGCATCGACGGCACCGGCCTGTTCCCGGGCGTGATCGGCGAGGTCGGCTGCTGGGGCGCCCGGTGCACCCCCGCCGAGGAGAACGCCCTGATCGCCGCCGCCCGCGCCTCCCACGCCACCCGGCTGCCGATCGCCACCTACGGCCAGGACTCTCTGGGCCTGCTGGAGATCCTGCTCGCCCAGGGCCTGCCCGGCTCGCGGATCAGCGTCCGGCACACCGGCACCGACCTGCCCGCCGCCCGGAAGATCGCCGAATCGGGCGCGTACGTGAGCCTGAGCACGCTCGGCACCGGCTCGGAGCAGGCCGCCAGGATCGCGCTCGGCCTCATCGAGGACGGCCACGCCGAGCGCCTGCTGCTCGGCACCGGGCTGAGCAGGGTCGCGCAGACGCAGAAGTACGGCGGGCCCGGCTACGCGCAGGTCTTCCACTCCCTGCTGCCGCGCCTGCGGGAGGTCGGGGTCGGCGAGGACACGATCCGGGTCCTCACCCGCGACAACCCGCTGCGCTGGCTCACCGGCGTCGACGTCTGACCCGGCCTCTGTCCGGAGCCTCTGTCGGCAGCCCTCCGCCGGCCGCCTGCCCGCGGTCACCATCCGGCACCGACCGTCGCGGCCACCACCTCGCGCGTGGCGCAGGCCGTCACCGACGACGTGACACCGTGCGCACCCACCTGAGCCGCCATGGTCAAGTTGCGTGTCAGGGATCGCGCCTTGGTGTTCGCGATGCGTGCCGGGCTGGCCGGTCCTTCCGGTTTCTGGCGGGTCGCGGGACGGATTACGACCCGGGTCCGGGGTTCTCGGGTCCCGCCTCCGCTTTCCGCTTTCGGTTCCCGTGTCTTGGCCGCCGCAGTACGGGCCGGGTCCGTCGCCCTTGCTGCTCGCCGATGCTGAAGCGCCTGTTTACGTTGCCTTGTCCTGGTCGCCGTAGCTGAAGCGCGATCTTTCCGGCCACGTGCGGGTCGCTCTTCGTCAGGTCCGCTTGGCGTAGCTGGCTCTGTTCCACGAAGACGACCATCACGCAGCGCCGGCACGCCCAGCGTGAACAGGATCTTCCTGCGAAGGGCCGGCATCCGGAACACTCTGATCAGCATGGGTCCCGAGTCTGACCGCGGGACGGGCGGAAGTCGTCCGCCCAGGTGCGGCGCCCTTCTACGCGGATCCGCGTAGGCCGGGCAGACTGATCGCATGAGCGCTGTCTGGGTGATCAGCGGGCCGCCGGGCGCGGGCAAGTCGACGGTCGCGGCCGCGCTGCTCGCCCGCCTCCTGCCGGTGCCCGCCCTGCTCGACAAGGACACCGTCTACGGCGACTTCGTGGCCGCGGTGCTGCGGGGCTACGGCCGGTCGCCCGGCGAACGCGAGGGCCCCTGGTACGACGAGCACGTCAAACGGCACGAGTACACCGGGCTCACCCGGACCGCCAGGCAGATCCGGGAGCACGGCTGCCCGGTCATGCTGGACGGCCCGTTCACCGGCCAGGTCCACTCGGTGGCCAGGTGGGAGCGGTGGGTCGAGGAGCTGGGCGGCTCACCGGTCCACCTGGTCTGGGTCCGCTCCGACGGCCCGACGCTGCGCGAGCGCCTGACGGCCAGGGGTTTCGACCGGGACTCGGGCAAGCTGGCGGCGTTCGAGGCGTTCCTGAAGGCGATCCGGGTGGACGAGCCGCCGGCCGTACCCCATCTGGAGATCGACGGGCGGCGGGGTGCGGCGCCGCTGGAGGAGCAGCTCACGGCTGCGGGTCTGATCTAACTCACCCGGTATCGCTCGTCGCGGGCGTCGAGGATCGCCATGTGCCCCGGCAGGTGGCCGATCGCGTACTCGACGCCGCTCGCCATGATCACCGCCTGCGGCGTCACCCCGCACGCCCAGAACAGCGGCACCTCCCCCGGCCGCACCTCGACGGGGTCGCCGTAGTCGGGCCGGGCCAGGTCGCCGATGCCGAGCGCGGCCGGGTCGCCGATGTGCACGGGCGCGCCGTGCACCATCGGGTAGTGGCCGCTGACCTCGATCGCGGTCTCGACCAGCGCCTCTGGAACCGGCCGCATCGACACGACGAGCGGCCCCGACAGCGTCGTGGTCGGCGCGCACGGGACGTTCGTCCGGTACATCGGCACGTTCGTCCCCAGCTCCAGATGCCTGACCGGGACACCCGCGTCGAGCAGCGCCCGCTCGAAGGTGAAGCTGCAGCCGATGAGGAACGGCACCAGGTCCTCGCGCCACTCCTCCACCACGTCGTCGAGGTCGGCGACCGCCCGCCCGTCGCGGTAGAGCCGGTAGCCGGGCAGGTCGGTGCGCAGGTCGCCGGCGAACAGGTCGGTGCTCCACGCTCCCGGCTCGCCCACGTCGAGCAAGGGGCAGGCACGCACGTTGCGGTGGGCGAACAGCAGCAGCTCGTAACCGAGCTGTTTGGGCACGGCGATCAGATTGGCCTGCGTCCAGCCCCTGCACCAGCCCGCGGTCGGCACCCTCTCGCCCTCGCGGAAGCGCTTGCGCGCCTGTGCGGGGGTCAGGTCTGCGACATCCACCCTTTGACAGTACGTCAGGAGTCTGAAATCCCCTCCGGGCCCCGGTCCTGCCATCTAGAACGCGGTGCTGCGGTGCTTCGTGATCCTCGCCCGGCTGATCCCGCTGACCAACTCGAGGTCGGCGGGACTACCTGTGGACGGGCCTGGCCATGGCCGTCTTCGGCGGCGCGTTCGTCCTCTGGGTCGGGTGCGACCGGAGCTGACGGGCGGCGTCGGGCACCTGACCGTCCAGCTGGCCAAGCTGCTCGGCGCGTACGTGATCGGCACGGTCAGGGGCGCCAAGCACTGGAGGTCTGACCTGGCGCCGGGCGTGCGCGCCCTGCCCCGTCAGTAGTCGACCTCGAAGGTGTGCGGCCCGAGCCCGAACCCGTCTCCCGCGGGCAGCACGTGGCCCTCGTCCATCAGCTTGGCCACGCTGCGCCGTACCTCGTCCTCGGTCAGCCCGGTCGAGTGGACCAGCTCGCCGATCCCGGCGCCGCGGCCCTCCACGGCCAGGGAGGCGAGCGCCTCGTACACGTGGATCTCGACGTCGGACAGTGCCTGCACGTCGTGTTGCTCGGTCATCAACGTTGCCTCGCTCCCTCCCTCAGCCTGCCGGGATCCACGTCACGCTCGGGGTAGCGGCGGAGGTATTCGCCTTCGAGCTCGTTCGTCCGCAAGGTGTGCGTCGCCAGCGCGTCGTCGGAGCCGTGCAGCAGGGTATCGGTCCGCGTTATATGCAGTTGTCGCAGCTCACGCATCAGATCGTCGTCAGGGAGATCCCTGGGGTCGATGCCCATCGTCGTCATGAGGTAGCCCCTACCCCATAAGGCCCTCGACAATATCTGTCATATTTCCTGACATAAGACCATTGTCGGAAGGAGACGCCCGCCTTACCGTCCCGTTGTGACTCCTCCGCTCCCTGGCCGCAACTTCACGACGGGCGCGCCCTGCCCTCAGGATGTCGATCACCCCGCGATCAGCTCTCGACCGGCGCTTTCAGCCTGCTCAACCTTGCACAAGGCAGGAACCTGAACGACCTGCGCACCCCGCCTCCCACGCTCGGTAACGAGATCACCACGATATCGACAGCCACCGACAAGCCCCGAAGGGAGGGAGCGCGGATCCCCCGCCGCCCGAAGCAGGCGGCCCCCTCCGCGCAAACCTGATGGACCTCGAGCTCAGGCACCTCAGGATCGTCCGCGCGGTCGCGGACGCGGGAAGTGTGAGCAAGGCCGCGTCCCTCCTCGGGCTGGCTCAGCCGGCCCTGACCGCTCAGCTCAAGCGCATCGAGAGGGTGCTCGGCGGCGCCCTGTTCGAGCGTGATCGGCACGGCGCCAGGCCCACCCGGCTCGGTGAGCTGGTGCTCGCCCGGGCCCGGGTGCTCCTCCCCGCGGCCCAGGAACTCCAGAACGAGGCCGTACGATTCGCCCACACGCCCACTCCCGGCTGCCGCATCGGCGCCACCAACGGCCCGATACTCGGCGGCCTGGTCCACCGGCTCGCCGCGGAGCGTCCGGTCACCACGTACACGAGCTGGTCGGCCCATGAGCTCACCGAGATGGTCGAGCTGGGCCGCCTCGACTACGCGCTGACCGACGCCTGTGGCGACGGCGGCACCCCCACCGGCACGCTGCTCTGGGAGACGATCAGCCTCGACCCCGTCTTCGCGCTCGTCGGCGAGACCCACCCGGGGGCGAAGGAGAAGGAGCTGGAGCTGGCCGACCTGGCCGACGAGCAGTGGGCGGTCACGCCGACCGACGGCTGCTTCACCGACTGCTTCGCGATGGCCTGCGCGCGGGCCGGATTCACCCCCGGAACGATCTACGAGACCGACGTCGCGACCTGCGCGCACCTCGCGCAGGTCGGCCGCGCCGTGGTGCTCTGCCAGGCCACCCACCAGCCCGCGCCGGGGCTGGTGATGGTGCCGTTCGCGGGCGCTCCCCTGCGCTGGCGGCACCTGCTCGGCCGCCATCCCTCCGCCTCCGACGCGGCGTGGGTCGTCTCCCAGGCCAAACGAGCCCACACCGAGTCGGTACGCCGAAGCCCCGTCTACCGGGACTGGCTGGTGCGGAATCCCGGCTTCGGCACCACCCCATAACACGGCGATAGGGGTCAAGTGGTATCTCCTCGCGGCCTCCGGCCGCCGTTACGTTGACGGCACCCCCCAGCCACAAGGAGACCACGATGCTCCGAACCCCTGCGCTGATCGCCATCGCGATCGGCGCGTTAGTCGTGACCGCCACCCCGGCCGTCGCCGCCAAGCCGCCGTCAGGGATGATCGACTCCCTCCAGCGCGACCTCGGCATCAGCAAGGAACAGGCCGTCAACCGCCTGGCCAACGAGGCCCGCGGCAACCTCGCCGCGCCCGGCCTGCGCAAGAAGCTCGGCGACCACTACGCCGGCGCCTGGTACGAGGGCCCCGAGAGCGTGTTCGTCGTGGCCAGCGTCGACGCCGCCGACAAGGACGCCATCACCCGCTCGGGCGCCCAGGCCAGGACGGTCAGCCGTACGATGGCGCAGCTCACCGCCGTCAAGGACGGCCTGGACCGCGCGGCCGCTCCCTCCTCGGTGCACGCCTGGTCGATCTCACCCCAGGACAACGCCGTCATCACCTGGACCGCCGACCCCGAGGCCGCCAGCGCCTGGGTCGCCGCCAGCGGCGTGGACACCGCGGCCGTGAAGATCGAGCAGTCGGCCGAGAGACCACGCCTCTTCTACGACATCCGCGGCGGCGACGCCTACTACAACACGACGCTCGGCTACCGCTGCTCCGTGGGCTTCGCGGCCAGGCGCGGCACCCAGCTCGGCTTCACCAGCGCCGGCCACTGCGGCAACGTCGGCAACGCCACCTCGGGCTACAACCAGGTCGCGCAGGGGTCGTTCCAGATCTCGTCGTTCCCCGGCAACGACTACTCCTGGATCTCGACCAACTCCAACTGGACCGCCCCCGGCGTGGTGAACGCCTACGGCTCGGGCATCATGCCCGTCCGCGGCTCCGCCGTCACCCAGCCCGGCGGCTCCATCTGCCGCTCCGGCTCCACCACCCAGTGGCGCTGCGGCACCGTCCAGGCCCTCAACTCCACCGTCAACTACCCCGAGGGCACCGTCTCCGGCCTCACCCGGACCAACGTGTGCGCCGAGGGCGGCGACTCCGGCGGCTCGTTCATCTCCGGCGACCAGGCACAGGGCATGACCTCCGGCGGCTCCGGCAACTGCACCGTCGGCGGCACCACGTACTTCCAGCCGGTGGGCGAGATCCTCTCGGCGGGCGGGCTCACCCTGGTCACCAGCGGCGGCACGGAGCCTCCGCCCGGCTGCCAGAGCTACAACGAGACGTACACCGGCTCGCTGACCTCCGGCCAGAGCGTCTACCAGCCGAACGGCTCCTACTACCAGTCGACGGCGTCCGGCACGCACGCCGCCTGCCTGGACGGCCCGAACGGCACGGACTTCGACCTGTACCTGCAGAAGTGGAACGGCTCCTCCTGGAGCGTCGTCGCCCAGGGCATCACCCCCAACCCCGACGAGACGATCAGCTACAGCGGGACGGCGGGCTACTACCGCTACCGCGTCCACGCCTACAGCGGCTCCGGCTCCTACACCCTGGGTCTCAACCACCCGTGATCGATCTTTAGCGGTGGCCGGGAGGCGGGAATTCGCCCCGCCTCCCGGCCACCTTTCAGGCCCTTCAGGTCCATCAGACCAGGACGTACTCCCAGCCCGGCCGCCACTCGAACGGCGCGTCGACCTGCTCCTCCAGCGGGACCCCGTCGAGCAGGTTGCGCAGCGCCCACCGGTTGGCCGAGTGCGCGATGACCAGCACCGTGCTCTCCTGCCAGCCCTTCATCACGTCCTCCAGGAACGACGCCGTCCCGGCCACCACGTCCCGGTAACTCTGACCACCCGGCCATGGAGTGTCGACATGCCTCCTGCGCAGCATCGCCACCTCGCTCCTCGGCCGCCCGTTGTAGATGCCGTAGTCGCACTCCCTCAGCCGCTGGTCGAGCCTGATCTCCTTGGTGTCCCCGAAGGCGATCTCCGCCGTCTCCACGGCCCGGCGCAGATCCGACGAGTAGACGACATCCACGTCCCGCCGCCGCGAGCCCAGCTCGGCCGCCTGCCTCCGGCCGGCACGGGACAACTCGCCGGGCAGCCATCCGGTGGCGATGCCGGTCTCGTTGTCCACGGTGACGGAATGCGTCTCGAAGATCAGTCTCACGGGCATCTCCCGACGCTACCCAGCCTCTCCCCGCGTACGCGCAGAGCGTACGACCCACCCGCTCGATCTACACCCCGGGCGTGGAATGATGTGCGAGCGTCTTCCACGCGGCTGGCGGCAAGCGGGGGCCCCATGCTTTAGCCTTTAGCGTGCGCGGAAACTCGGGGGTGATCCCGGGGGCTGGGCGTATGTGGGGACAACTCAATCCAGGGGCGGTAGCTCAGCCGGTCAGAGCATCGGACTCATAATCCGTGGGTCGTGGGTTCAAGTCCCACCCGCCCTACTCTCCAACACCGCGTTCGACCTGGGGTTTCTCGGTTTCCACCGGCCTCCAACCTCGTTGTTGATCATGGTTGGTTGCTCGATGGTTGCTCTTGTGTACGGACCGTGTATCGCGGTAGATCATTTATGCCGTCACCGTCAGTTCAGACCCCAGAGATAACCATCAGAAGATCAAGCCAGAAGGCCTGCGCCGCGTCGCCGGTCAGCGCTGGTCCCATGTGCGGTCAAGCCTGGTCCAAGCCAACTCTGTGCCTGCCGATAATTCCATCCGTGCAGGTCAAGCGGCGTGCGAGTATTCGTGGAGGACGCCGCCGAGCCGGTCTCGTCGGCGTACATTCAGGTCGATGATTCGCTCGGGATCCGTGATCGGATCGGGGACGGTACGTAGCGGAGCCGCTTGGCCCAGGGCTTGGTGGGCTCGGTGCTGGTTGTAGAACCGTTCGTACTCGCGAAGGGCGTGCCGCAGGTGGTGTTCGTTCCACAGGAGGCAGCGGTCGAGGAGTTCACGGCGGCATGACTGCACCCACCGCTCCATGATCGAGTTCATGCGCGGCATCCGGATGCCGGTGAGCACGGTCTTGATGCCGGCTTCGGCGAGGATCTCGTCCATGAGGGCGGGGAACTTCCCATCCCGATCTCAAGCAGATAGCGCGCCCTGCAGCCCGCATCGTCCAGGTCCATCACCAGGTTCTTTATCGTCTGGGTGACCCAGTTCGCGCTGGGGTGTGCGGTGGTGCCGAGCACGCGGATGCGCCTGGTGGTGTGCTCGATGACGGCCAGGATGTACTGGCGTTGCCCGTTGAGGGTGATGGTCTCGATGAAGTCGGCGGCCAGTAGGGCGTCGGCTTGCGAGCGCAGGAAGTCGGCCCAGGTGGTGGATGCCCGCTCGGGCGCCGGATCGAAGCCTTCCTGTTTGAGGATCTCCCATACGGTGGACGGTGCGATTTCGATGCCGAGCGTGGTGAGTTCTCCGTGGACCCGCCGATAGCCCCAGCCGGGGTTCTCCCGGACCAGGCGCAGAATGAGGGCACGGATGGAGCGGACCGTGGGTGGGCGCCCACGTCGCTTCGGCCGACAGGTACGGGCGTGACGTCGTTTCATCAGGTCGCGGTGCCAGCGCAGGACGGTGTCCGGCCGGACGAGGAGCTGCAGCCGGCGTAGGACCTCGCGGGGCAGCGGGGTCAGGAGAGCGGCGAGAAAGGCCCGGTCCTCGGGCGCGAATCTTACCCTGGCGTCGTCTCCGAGTTGCCGGTGCAGGACGGCGATCTGGTGACGCAGGACGAGAATCTCGACATCCTTGTCCCGATCGCTCATGGGCAGCAACCGCAACGCGGCGAAGGCGTTCGTGATGGTCAGGAAGGCCAGACGAAGGAGCACAGCCGATCATCATGCCGCACGTCCTTCTTCACCTGGTGGTCGGAGCTCGCGCACGCCGCGCGAAGGCCCATATGGCCATGACCTGGGCGGATGTAATTATCGGCAGGCGCAGTGTCGAGATGCCGGGGCGCCGTACCGTTGCCTCGCTGACCTGAAAGCCAAGCCGTACCACCTCCCCATGCACCCGCCGATGGCCCCACGTGGGGTTCTCCCTCGCCAGGCGAATGATCAGATCCCGAATCTCCCGGCTCGTCTCTGGACGCCCGGGCCGATGCGGGTAGGTCCAGGCCCGTCGCAACAGGCGACGATGCCAGGCCAGCAACGTTGCCGGAGGAACCAGCCGATGATCGCGCAGCGCCGCTGGCAACCACCAGGCCAGCGCCGCGAGAACGACCCGATCAGCCCAGTCCGGCTTCGGCCGTCCGACCTGACGCCGCAGTACCGCCACCTCGTGACGCAACACCATGATCTCCGCGTCTTTCGACGCTTGACCGCGACCCAGCAACATCAGCCAGCCGAACATCCGGAGCACGATCAGATAGAGCAGGCGGACAAGCACAAGACGCGATCCTGCTTGTGGGAACGGACCCCGTCAAACCACAGGTCAGAGCCGTCGTGGCTGTATTCCGACGCGGTACACCCGACCATCTGGCCGGACTGCCCGACGGCGCAGCACGGGCCTGGTCACGGCGGCTGTCGCCGGGGTCACGATGCTCGCCACGCTCGCCCATCTGCGCGAGCGGTATCGGGGGGCGGAGGCGTACCTCCAGGACGCCGGCCTGCCGGCGGAGGACCTCGCACTCCTGCGCGCACGCCTGACGACAGAAGACTGACCGCCGCCGCGAGCCCTTTCCGCCGGGCCCCTTCAGCAGAGAATGCACTCTGCGGGCCGCAGTGTGGGCCCCGCGGCTCTTAGTCCTTCTCAAAGGGGACTGCCGCAAGAAGTTCGTCATCAGTAACTCCGCCCTCGGTCCAACTGAGAAGCTCCAGCGTCTGCGGTATGGACCATCTCCACTCTCGCCGAAGGGCGTTGGCAGCAGGGATCTTTCGGCCGCCCTTTTCCCCATACTCTCGCAGAGAACGGGCAACCTCGACAATCGTCCCTCCACGCTCCCAAATCAGACGAACCTCTGCGACCCATTCGTCAAGTGACATTTTCGGGCTCTCCGACATTCAGCAACCGCTTCCATACGTTGAACTTGCGCACGCCGTACCTTCTGAGCCGGGACCTTGCCGTGGACAAGCCAGGACCCTAGCCGCTGGTACGGCGTGCGCTGTCATGAGGTCACCAGACCCGGCGCGAGCAGAACCGGCCTCCACAGCCAGTGATCATACCCACGGACCAAGCAGGAGAACCCATTTTCGCCTGATTCAGGGCTTCACGAATATCGGCTCGATCTTCGTGTAGTTGCCGGGTGTCCCGACAAGTTTGAGCGATTCCAGCGTAGTAAATCCGTTGCGGGTCGCCACTTTTCCGGTCCAGGTCTCAAGGATTGCCTCTTCTGGCGACATGCCTGCAGCCGTCAGTCTGTTAAAGGTATCCCGATTTTTTGCAATGAGATTCCCGTTGATCCGCTTGGCCCTACTTCCAAAGTGGCTGAGCGCCCTGCCTGCCAGATCGATTCCCTTGACAGGACTGTCATCAGTTATCCCGGCCAGCATGGTGAACGTCCCATGCTTGTCGAGCTCCGCAGAGAAGAGGCTTTCCGACGCCTCATCCACCCAGTCGTAGGAGTTCGGCCCGAAGGTCTCGTCACAGTTGTGGACCAGTACCGGCGCGGCCCCGGCTAGTACGTAGTACGTGTGCAGGTCCGCTTTTCCTACCTGCGGAAACGCAGGTCAGCGGGGGTGTTCACCTCCAGATCCGTCCATCGGCATCCATGATCGTCCACGGCTGTTGCCGTCAACGTAGCCGTCAGGCCGCATGTGGAGGTCATGCTACCTGTCCGTGTTCTGGCAGGTCTGCGCCCACTTTTCCGACCGCCCCGGATAGCTGCCAGGAATCGGCGACTCGCACCCGGGTTCGGTCAAGGGTGGTGCTTGCGCCATCGGCGAAGCCGACGCCGAAGGCGCCCTTGACGGGTTCCGGGTGCCGCCGAACAATCGGGTAGCCGGGGCGGAGAGAACCGATCGATACTGTCCGAGAACCGTCCCTCACGCATGTTGGTCGCCGCCAACACGGCGTTCTTGGCGCGTGGGCGGTCGGGTAGCCCTGGTGCATTGCTGCACCAGGGCCCCCTCAGAACCGGGCGTGCGAGTCGTCCTCGCACCCGGCTCAAGCAAGCCGCGAGGGCGGTGTGGTAGGCAGAAGTGCTGGTTGGCTGCCTGGGCCGGATGGGAGCC
>NZ_JBEZFS010000061.1:0-26974 GCF_040649575.1 Nonomuraea sp. NPDC048916 | reverse complement strand
TCACCCTCAACGGCACAGACCATGCCAGCCACCGCGAGCAGGGCAGCATGATCCGCCGCTACATCGCCTGGCGCAACCGCAACACTCACAACCCCCGCCTACGCAGGATCATCAACAGGGCGAACGTGGCCTGATGCGGCACTAGCTCACCACGAGCCCAACCTTCGTCCTGATTTAGGCAGGTTCGACACGCGGGGAGCAGGAACGGACCCGAACCTCCCAGGGGCGGACCCACATAGGGTCATGGCCCAACGGAGACACCGACCAACCAGACGGTTTCAACGACCGTTTACTGGGCGGCCCGAAGCTTTGTTACCGCCACCCTCGCGGCCCGTTTGCTCAGGCTGGGATCGAATGTCGAGAAGAAACCGTCGCTCACCAACAGTGTGACGGTGTTCTTGACTCTGATGAGCACAACGTCCGCCGCGTGGATCGGACTGAGGTTCGCCTCGGCGACCGTCTTCTTGTACCTGATCCCGTACGCCCAGTCCCCGAGCTTACCGATGGAGAGCTTGGTGATGGTCTCCTTGGAGTCATCGGCACCCACCTTGCCCCCGTTGCAGTCACGAACCATGACCTTGCCCACCGTCTGCCAGGAGGCCATCTTGGCGGAGGTGCCGCTTATGGCGAACTGCTTGACGCCTGACGGCTTGCCCTCCTTGTCGATGAAGACCGCCGCCTTACTTGTGAGGAGGGGTTTCAACGCCCTGATGGCCTTCGCGCACTTCTTTGTGCGGGCAGATTTGGAGTCCAGTGCCTCGCGGTTGCGCTTCGTGTTGGGGGTGAAGCCATCGCCCAGGTCCTGAGGAGTGATGAGGGCAGCGCGGAGCTGGGCCGGGGTCAAAGGCTTGACGGGGGCGGCGGCCATGGCGGGAGTGGTGGAGGCCAGCAGGAGGGCGGCGGCAAGGCCGCCTAAGATCGCGGAGGGCATGAAACGGCATCCTAGAGTTCCACGACCCAGACGATCAACGAGCGCCGATCTCCGACTCCCTGGGCGTGGTGGAGGGCCAGCGCGTCGAAGGCAACACGAAGAGCGCCAGGATCCGCGTGGCCAGCATCGACGACACCACGGCGACCGTACTCCGCGAGCACCCCTTTGATCGTGATGCGCTTGCCGTCGATGTCGATGTCTCGCCAGTCAGTCCTCGTCACGGGCACCACTTGAGACGGAGACAATCAAGGCGTGAGGAAACTGGTCGCCTGCGTCGCACTGGCATCGCTAACGTCCTGCGGGCACAGCGAGGAGCAACGCGTCGTGCGTTCATTCGCCGAGATGGAGCAGGTGGCCCGGACAGCCGGGCCGGAAGACGGCCCAACAAACCGGCCGCAGGCGATCGGGGAGACTGCGTTTCAAGCCATCTATCGAGAAGGCGACCGCGTCTATTTCAAGGTGGGCGAGAACGGGCCCGGCGTGGACCCCTACGGTTACGTCTGGAGTCCCGAGCACGCGCCGGTCGATAACTCCAACCCATCGGTCGCTTCATCCTTCGAGCACATCCAGGGCCCTTGGTACCGCTGGAGCGACAGCTACTGATCCCAGCCGACAGCAGGTGTAGTCACTCACATAGACACGCAGAGGCCCTCCACGATCGTGTGGAGGGCCTCTGACCTGGAGCCGCCTTCGGGATTCGAACCCGAGACCCCTTCATTACGAGTGAAGTGCTCTGGCCGACTGAGCTAAGGCGGCGTGCCGTACAGCTTGAAAGAGTCTACAGGAGCCACAGGGGTCTTCGCTCCCAACGATCAGTTGATCCTGGGGCAGATCGCGCCGTTTTCGGGGACCGTCCCCGTCAGCAGGTAGCGGTCCACAGCGTCGTCCACACAGGTTGAGCCGTTCAGGTACGCCGTGTGCCCGTCGCCGTCGAAACCGAGCAGGACGCCCGACTGGAGCTGATCGGCCAGCGCCTCGGACCAGGCATACGGCGTGGCGGGGTCGCGTTTGGTGCCGACGACCAGGATCGGCGCCGCGCCCTTGGCGGTCAGTGGGCGGTTCTGGAGTGTCGGCGGGGCGGGCCAGTAGGCACAGGGAAGAGAGCTCCACATGATGTACGGCCCGAACGCGGGCGACTTCTCGGCCGCCTTGGTGGCCGCGGTCGCATAGGCGGAGGTGCTGCGGGGATAGGGGCTGTCGACGCAGTTGATGGCGAGGTTGGCCTCGGTCTGGTTGGAGTAGTGGCCGTCGTCGTCGCGGCCGACGAGTTCGTCGGCGTTGTGCAGGAGCAGCGTGCCGTCGCCGTTCATGGCCTGGCGGAGGGTCTCGGTGAGGGCGGGCCAGCCGGTGCGGTTGTAGAGCGGGGTCAGCGCGCCGAGCGTGGCGAGGGCCTCGGTGACCTGGCGGTCGCCGGCGCGCAACGGCTGGGTGTCCGTACGGCGGAGCAGGTCGGTCAACTCTGCCAGGGCGCCGTCCGGGTCATGGCTGCGGAACGGGCAGGTGCCTTCGGCCAGGCAGGTCTCGGCGTAGGCGCGGAAGGCGATCTCGAAGCCGTTGGCCTGGCCGATGTTGAGCTGGAGCCGGGAGATGGACGGGTCGAGCGCGCCGTCGAGGACCAGCGCTCGAACACGGCTGGGGAACATGTCGGCATATACCGCACCGAGAAACGTGCCGTAGGACATACCAAGGTAGGTCAGCTTCTGGTCGCCAAGGGCCTCTCGGAGGGCGTCCATGTCGCGGGCCGCGTCGACCGTGCCCACATGTGGGAGCAGGTGCCCCGATTCGGCCTGGCAGGCCTCCGCGAACTCGCGCGAGGCGCGCTCCAGCACGGCCCGCTCCTCCGGGTCGTCGGGGGTGGCGTCCAAGGCGAGGAACACGTCGAGGCGCTCGTCGCTCAGGCATTCGACCGGCGCCGACTCCCCTACGCCGCGCGGGTCGAATCCCACGATGTCGAACCGCTCCCGCACCTCGTCGCTCACGACCGACCGCGCGGCACGGGCATAGGCGATGCCGGAACCACCCGGGCCGCCCGGGTTGATCACCAGGGAGCCGATCCGGTCGCCGCCGGCCGGCAACCGGATCACGCCGATCTCGATCCGCTCGCCGTGGGGCTCGTCGTGATCGAGTGGTACGGCGAGCCGCGTGCACTCGAACTCACCGCCACAGCCGGACCATTCGAGGCCGTCGCCGACGGACTGCTCGCCCGGAGCGCACCCGGACACCAGCAGGACCACCACCACGACGACTCGCACCCACAGGAATCTCACCCGGACGCCCTACGCCTGATCACCGCCCGCACCGCCGTACGTCGAGTCGTAAGCCTTGCGCGGCCCGCAGACGCTCGCCTTGGAGCACGAGCACCGGCGCCCCCCGTCGTTGAGCCGCACCACTACCGAGTCCGACGGCACGTTGTGCCCCACCACGGTGCCCGGCCCCTGCGGCGTGTCCACGCTCACCCCCACCCGCGGAGCCGAGGCGCGAAACTCCTGGTAAAGCGGGTGTTCGTATTTCAGGCAGCACATGAGCCGCCCGCAGGCCCCCGCGATGCGCAGCGGGTTGACCGGGAGGTCCTGGTCCTTGGCCATGCGGACCGAGACGGGCTCGAAATCCTTGAGGAACGTCGCGCAGCACAGGTCACGACCGCACGGACCGATGCCCCCCTGGAGTCGCGCCTCGTCACGCGGGCCGATCTGCCGCAACTCGACCCTGGCCCGGAGGTTGCGGGCCAGGTCACGTACGAGCGCGCGGAAGTCGACCCGGTGGGGGGCCGAGAAGTAGACCGTGTAGACGTTGTCACTGTCGAGATAGTCGACGCCCACCACCTTCATTGGCAGCGCGTGCCGTTTGATCAAGCGTTTGGACACGCTGCGGGCCTCGGCCCGGCGGCGCTTGTTGGTCTCGTCGCGGGACAGGTGTTCGTCGCCCGCGAGGCCCTCACACACCGGCAGCCCGTCGATGTCTTCACTCGTATATTGAGGTGCCCACACGCACTCGGCCACTTCTGGGCCGGAGTCTGTCGGCACCAGCACCTTGTCGCCAACCTTGGGGCTGTGCCCGCCCGGGTCGAGGTAGTAAAGCCTGCCATAGCGGGTGAAGCTCACGGCCATGATCATTCCCATGGGCTCGTGCTCGCCTCCTGACGGCCTCGGGGGTTCTTACGGCCTTCGGTTGCCACAGTACGTGTGCGGGCACGGGTCGCGTGAGTGCCCTACGACGATCTCGTGCCACACAACTTCTGCGCAGGCACCAAGACTCCGTATCGGACCTGGATCTCGAGCAGTGAGGTCTCACACCGGCTGTTGACGACGCTGGCGACTCCGTCCATGCGGCGCAGCTTGCCGACGACGTCGTCCCAGTCGGCCTTCGGGTCCAGCTGAAGGCGGAAGGAGGTCGGCATATCGGTCGGCCTGGTCGCCTGGAGCAGGACCTTGTTGTCGGCGTAGGCCTTCCGGAAGCGCTCGTACGCCTCCTGCTGGCTTTCGTAGCTCATCGAGCGGATGCCCGGCGTCGTGGCGATCGCCTTCGCGACGGCGTTCAGCTGGGCAAGCGTGATGGCCTTGCCCGCTTTGGCGATCTTGCGATCGGTCTCTGGCTTGCCCGGCGCGAGGACGGCTCCGCACGACGGGGTGGGCGCCTGCTTCGCGCAGAGGAAGACCGAGACATCTGTCTTGTCCGCCTTGAGGTCATCCAGTGAAGGAATCATCTTCGGGTACCTGAACGCTGCCACACCCCCCAGGGCCGTCGCCCGCCGAAGAAAGGCCGGCACATCGGTCTCGGGCTTCAGCTTGAGGCGGAACACCGCGGTCAGGTCGCCCGGCGCGACGGCATCGAGCCACGCCCGGTTGCTCGCGTATCTCTGACGGAAGTCGGCGTAGACCGTCATCTGGTCCTCGTAGCGCAGCTCAGTCACATCAGGCATCCCTTGCAGGATCTCCCGCATCGACCTCGCCTTCTCCTCGGTGACGATCTGCTCTCGGCAGTCAGGACTCTTCAGGGTCGCCGCGCCGCACAGGAAGAGCGAGACCTCCACCGGATCCGCCGACGGATCCGCCGCCACGGCCCGCTGCTCGTCGCCGGGAGAGGCGACCAGGAGAGCGGTGGTCACCCCCGCGAGCACCACCGCCACCCCCGCCGTCACCAGCCGGAAGTCGACGCGTACCCGCCGCCGGCGCGACGCCTGGAGCGGCATCAGGGTGGCGGGGTCGATCGTGGCACCCGCCTCGACCAGCGCCTCACGCAGGCGGTTTTCCACAGGACTGTTCATGAACCCTCCCCAAGCGCCTTGGCCAGGGCCGCGAGGCCCCGTGCGATCGTGGATCTGGCGGTGCTCCCGCTGATCCCCATGGTCTCGGCGATCTCCTGATCGGAGAGGTCGAGGTAGTAGCGCAGAGTCAGCGCCTCACGCTGCCTGCGCGGCAGCTCACGCAGCGCAAGCAACACCTCGCGGCGCTCCTCGCTCAGCAGGACCTCGCTCTCCGCCGACCAGACAGGCGGTTCGTACGGGACGGCGCGGCGGAACAGCGCCGCCCGCCTCCGCATCACGGACCGGCAGCCGTTGAACACCGCGGAGCGCACGTAGGCCAGGGCCCTGTCGGGGTCACGGAGTCTCCCCCAGCCCGCGTGGGTGCGCGCGAACGCCTCCTGCACGACGTCTTCGGCAGTGGCCCGGTCACCGACCATGACGAGAGCCAGCCGTACGAGCCCCACATGATGCTCGGCGAAGATCGACGAGACATCGACGCGCTCTCGTATCAGGAACCCTCCCGGGGAGAGCTGTTCGACTTTCACACCACAGAGACGCTCCAGGGCCTCATCTGCTGCTTCCGCCACAGCGCCGACTTTCGCCGCGAGGCGTCGCGAGGCGAGATCCGCGCTCGCGTCAGGGGCTGCGCAGGGACAGCATCATCGCCTCGACGGCGATCTGGGGATTGACGTTGGCGTCGAGGCGTTCGCGGCACAGCATGATGGCGTCGATGCGCCGCAGGGTCTCCTCCGGCGTCGACGCCCTGGCCAGCTGGTCGAGCTCGAACCTGAGGTCGTCGTTGGCCAGCTCCACCCGGGCCCCGAGCTGCATCACCACCACATCGCGGTAGAACGACACCAGCTCCAGCAGCGCCGCGTCGAGCGAGTCGCGCTTGATCCGGGTGGCACGCGACTTCTGCCGGTCCTCGAGCTCCTTGAGCGCGCCCGCCCCTCCCCGGACCAGGCCGCGGTTGAGCCCCTTGCCCGTGGAGCCCTCGCCGTAGAGCCTGCGCAGGTCGGACGTCTCGCTCTCGTTGAGCGCGGCCGTCGCCGCCGCGGCCTCCTCCTCAGCCGTCTTGACCAGGCGTTCGGCGGCCGACACGCACTCGCCCACCCCCGTCAGCGACCTGGGGATGCTCAGGACGGCCTCCCGCCGCCGGCGAACGTCCTCGTCGAGGGCGAGCGCCCGGGCCCGGCTGATGTGCCCCTGGGCGGCGCGGGCGGCGAACCGGGCGGTCTCCCAGGGCACGCTGTCACGGGTGGCCAGCACGTGGGCGACCGCCTCGGTGGCCGGGGTGGTCAGGGTGACCAGACGGCAGCGGGACCGGATCGTGATCACCAGGTCGTCGGGGGCCGGCGCGCACAGCAGCCAGACCGTACGCGGGGGCGGCTCCTCGATGGCCTTGAGCAGGGCGTTGGCGGCGGACTCGGTGGCCCGGTCCGCGGCCTCGAACAGGATGACGCGCCAGCGCCCCTGCGTCGGCGCCCCCGCGGCCCTGAGGATGAGCTCGCGGGTCTGCTTGACGCTGTAGGACAGACCGGCGGGACGTACGGTTTCGAGATCGGGGTGTGAGCCGATCAGCACCTGGTGACACTGGTCGCAGTGGCCGCAGCCGCCGTCGGGGCACATCAGGGCCGCCGCGAAGGCGCGCGCCGCCTCCTCGCGACCCGAGCCGGGCGGACCGGTGAACAGCCAGGCGTGCGTCATGCCGGCCCCGCGGCCGCCGCCAATGACCTCGCCCGCGGCCCCCGCGGCCCGCGAGAGCACGGCTATGGCTTGGTCCTGCCCGACGAGGTCGTCGAAAACTGTCACGGACAAAGGCTAGTCGCGGATGGCCGGCATCGTGCCCGTGGCGTCTTCGGACTCGTAGGGCACCGGATCGGGCAGGATCTCCCGCACCCGATCCTGGATGGCGCGGCTGATCTGGTCGGGCGGCTGGGTGCCGTCGACGACCACGTAGCGGTCGGAGTCGGCGGCGGCCAGCGCGCGGAACTCCTTGCGCACCCGCTCGTGGAACTCCAGCGGCTCGGCCTCGATCCGGTCGGCGGCACCGCCCAGCCGGGTCAGCCCCACCTCGGGCGGTGTGTCGATCAGCACGGTCAGGTGCGGCACCAGCCCGCCGGTGGCCCAGGCGTTGACCTTGGACACGTCTTCGGGCTCCAACTCCCGCCCCGCGCCCTGATAGGCCAATGAGGAGTCGACGTAGCGGTCGGAGACCACGATCGCGCCCCGGTAGAGGGCCGGCCGGATGACCTTCTCGACGTGCTCGGCTCGGTCCGCGGCGTACAGCAGCGCCTCCGAGCGGGCCGACAATCCTCGTTCGGCCGCGTCGAGCAGGATGGCCCGCAGCCGCATGCCGACCTTGGTCGAGCCGGGCTCGCGGGTCTGCACCACGTCGTAGCCCTGGTCGCGCAACCAGATGGCGAGCAGTCGCGCCTGGGTCGTCTTGCCCGACCCCTCGCCGCCCTCGAACACGACGAACAGCCCGGGCATCCGCTCGGCCGACTCGGGCCGGAACCGCTCGCCCCGCACCGCCGCGATCAGGTCTCCGGAGAGCGAGACGCCCTTCCTGTCGTCCATGTGGCGAAGCGCCAGAATCCCCACGGCCATCGCCAGCACGCCGCCTACCAGCAGCACCAGGTTGGAGCCGTCGAACTGGTAGGCCAGATCGCCCAGGGTGAACAGGTGAGCGCCGAAGAGCGCGGCCAGCGGGTTGGCCGCGGCGACCACGAGCAGCAGCGTCACCCGTGCCGTGGACTGGAGGAAGGAGAACGTGCGCCCGCGCATCGAGTCTTCGACCTCGAGCCCGATCAGCGTGTAGCCGATGATCCAGGCGATGCCCGCGCACGCTCCCAGCAGCACGGTCAGCATGACCACGATCGCCAGGTTGTGGACCAGCGCGATCGCGGCCAGGACCAGGCCGGCCAGGGTGATGGCGAGCCCGAACAGCCGCCGCCGCGACAGCTCGCGCAGGAACCGGAGCCCGAAGAACATGCCGAGCGCCATGCCGACGAAGACCGCGCCGAACACCACGCCGTAGGCCGCGTCACCGCCGCCGAGGGCCCCCACGTAGATCTTGGCGACGCCCACGACCGCGCCGCCCGCCGCGAACGCGCCCAGCATGCCGATGATCAGCCCGCGCACCAGGCGGTTGCCGCCGACGAACCGCCAGCCGTCGACGATCTGCCTGAGCACCGACGGCGTGGAGATCGCTCCGTCACGGCGGGGGATGTCGTGCAGGGTGAAGATGAGGGACGCCGACACCAGGTAGGCGAGGGCGTTGAGGATCAGCGCCGGCCCGGTCGGGTCCATGCCCGACAGGAACGGCACGAGGTTGCGCAGCAGGTCGCCCGCCACGGACAGCACCGCGAACAGCAGGGCCGCGATCGGCGCGCTGCCGTAGGTGACCAGCAGGTTGAGCTGGTTGGCCGACTCGAGCTGCTCCTTGGGCACCAGGTTGGGCACCGTGGCGTCCTTGGCCGGGACCCAGAACAGGTTGACGCACTCGACGAGGATCGTCGCGATGATGACCCACTGGTAGCTGCCGACCAGGGGGATCGACAACACGACAGCGAAGCGCGACAGGTCGGCGACGACCATCGTCAGCCGCCGGTCGAACCGGTCGGCGAAGGCGCCCGCGAGCGGGCCGAGCAGGATGGCGGGCAGCATCTTGGCGATGAACACGCCACCGATGGCCAGCGACTGGGTGCGGTAGTCGCCCTTCGTCAGGTTTCCGGCGAGGGCGGTGAGGGCGAGGATGTTGAGCCAGTCACCCAGGCTGCACACCGACATGGCCGTCCACAGTCGGCGGAACGGAGCGTTGGCCAGCACATGGATGGTTCGGCGTCGGCCAGGGGCGGTCATGATGTCAGCGTATCCAGGTGCTCGCCGGGACTGGGAAGACTAGCGAAAAGCCGGATATGCCCCGGCTGTTTGCCGCTGAGGGTATTACGTCCACGGGTAGTCCCGCAGGTGACACACCCTGAATAGGCCCCCCAAAAGACCATGGATGAAACCTCCCGTCCCGCTCGTTGCTCTTTCACACTCGCGTACGGGCTCCGCGGGCCTCCTCGACCAGCGGCAGCCAGCCCGATCGGACGGCGGCGGGCAGGACCAGATCGTCCCAGAGCTCGACGAGCAACACCCCGTCGACATGGTCGAGCAACTGCTCAGGCTCCCCTTCCCTGAGCAACACCGTGTAGGCCTCGCGGCGCTGGTCACGGTCGGCCAGGTCATAGCCGGCCCCGTACAGCCGCACGGCGCCGAGCGCCTGGGCCGCCGGTAACCGGGGCAATCTGCTGGGCACGTGGAACCGGCGGCCGTCGGCGACACCGGAGGTGAGCTCGATCTTCGGCTCCAGCACCAGCCGGAACCCCGCGGCGTCGAGGATGCGCCCCGCGGTCTCCAGCGTGGGCGACTTCCTGCCATGCTCGTAGGCCGACAGCGTCGTCCTCGACGTGCCGCTGACGCTGGCCAGCGCCGCCTGCTTCATGCTCGCCGCATGACGAGCCTGCCTGAACAGCAGCCCGCCTCGCTCCGCCCAGAACGTGACGTCGGGGACCGATGAAGAGATCATCATCACCACCTCCGGAGGGGGTATCCAGTTGGATACTACTACGCCCTGAAAGCCTTCGTGACCGGACGATCGCGCAACGTCACCGCAGCTCGACCATCGTGATCTCCGGCGGTGCTCCCACGCGGACCGGCGGCCCCCAGAACCCCGCCCCACGCGTGACGTAGATCTGCACCCCTTCGACCGTGGAAAGCCCCGACACCGCCGGCTGCTGCAACGGCACCACCAGATTGAACGGCACCATCTGCCCGCCGTGCGTGTGGCCCGACAACTGCAGGTCGACCTTGTGCCGGGCGGCCTCCACGACGTGGATCGGCTGGTGGGCGAGCAGGACCGTGGACCGGGTGCCGTCGCGACCGCCGAGCGCCTTGTCGAAGTCGGGCCCGTCGTCCATGGTCTCGCCGCTGACGTCGTTGACCCCGGCCAGATCGAGCACACCGCCCTGATGCCGGATCTCCACACGTTCGTTGCGCAGCGAGCGCACCCCCAAGGCCTGGAGCTCCTCGATCCACTCCACCGGGCCGTTGGCCGTGTAGTACTCGTGGTTGCCGGTCACGAAATAGGACCCGTAGCTCGCCTCCAGGTCGCCGAGTGGCTTGGCCAGCCGTCCCAGCTCGGCCACCGTGCCGTCGACCAGGTCGCCGACGATCGCCACCACGTCGGCCCGCAGAGAATTGATCATCCGGACGATGCGTTCGGCGTGCCCCCTGCCCGTCAGCGGCCCCAGGTGGATGTCGCTGACCACGGCGAACCGCAGGCCGCTGAGCCGCGGATCGAGGTTGGGCAGCATGACCCGGACGGGTTCGATGACGGGGGCGCCGAACGCGGTGCGCATGCCGTACCCGACCGTCCCGAGTGCGCTGACGCCCGCGATGGCGGCGGTGGCCCGCCCGAGGAACAGTCGCCTGCTCATCGCCGTATCGACCGGCCATCCCCCGGTGGGAGCGTCCTCGTCGGGCGGCGCGTCCACCGAGGACGCGCCGGGGAGGGCCCGATCACCGGACGCGGTCTCCGCCGGTTCGCCGGCGGAGACCGTCTGGCCGACGGCGCCGTTCGCGGCGGCGCCGGTGGCGACAGATGAACGCGGCGCGACCGAACCAGTGACGACGGCCGAACCCGAGGCCACAGATGAACCCGGCGCGGCCGAACCGGTGGCCACGGCCGAACCACTGACGACGGCCGAACCCGAGGCCGCGGCGGAGCCGGTGGGGGCAGGTGAGGCCGGCGGACCGGACGAGACCGACGTGTCGGGCACGACGCTGACGGCGGCCAGCGTCGTGGACGCCTTCGCGCGCACGGACCGCCGGATGAACAACCACGCAACAGCCCGCGGGATCTCCAGCACGACGAGGAAGACCAGCAGGTAGAACATGGTCGCCACCCAGAGGTAGCCCGGCCAGGCCAGCCAGTGCTCCCACCCGGCGCGCGTGCCCCCGAACGCCACCGGCACCAGCATCGCCAGCCCCACGAGGGCCCAGGTCAAAGCCCTGCGGGCACGCCCGCGACGAGTCGTGGAGCGCACCAGCCGATGCCACAGGTAGAAATGCACGGCGACGATCACCATGATCGCTATGCCTGCGAAGCCGAAACCCACATCGCAATGCTATGGGCCGCGATACGCCGGCGAGCGCACGCGACTGAGAGGACTCTCAGGACTTGGCGGCGGGCTTCTTCGCCGGCGCCTTCTTGGCCGGAGCCTTCCGCGTCGCCGTCTTCTTGGGCGCGGGCGCCCGCTCGCGCCGCTCGGCCAGCAGCTCGGCCGCCCGCTCGATCGTGATCTCCTCGACCGTGTCGCCCTTGCGGAGCGAGGCGTTGGTCTCGCCGTCGGTGACGTAGGGGCCGAATCGGCCTTCCTTCACCACGACGGGCTTCTTGGAGTTGGGATCGTCGCCCAGCTCGCGCAGCGGCGCGGCGGCCGCGGCCCGGCCCCTGCCCCGCTGCTTGGGCTGTGCGAACAGCTCCTTGGCCTGGTCGATCGTGACCGTGAGCAGGTCTTCCTCCGACGCCAGCGACCGCGAGTCGGTGCCCTTCTTCAGGTAGGGGCCGAACTTGCCGTTGTGCGCGACGACCTGCTCGCCGTCGAGGTCGCCCACGACCCTCGGGATCTCCAGCAGCTTGAGCGCGTCGTCGAGCGTCACCGTGTCGAGCGACATGGTCTTGAACAGCGAGCTCGTACGCGGCTTGAGCGCGTCGGCCTTCTTGGTGCGCTTCTTCGGGGTCTCCTCCTCCTGCACGGGGAGGATCTCCGTGACGTACGGCCCGAACCGCCCGTCCTTGGCCACGATCGTGTGCCCGGTCATCGGGTCCTTGCCCAGCTCGCGATCGCCCGTCGGCCGCGAGAACAGCTCCTCCGCCTTGTCCGCGGTCAGCTCGTCGGGCGTCATGTCCTCGGGCACGTTGACCCGGGTGCCGTCGCGGTCGAGGTAGGGGCCGTAGCGCCCGACCCGGATGACGATGTCGGTGCCCCTGATCGGGAAGGAGCTGATCTCCTTGGCGTCGATGTCGCCGAGGTCGGTGACCATCTCCTTCAGGCCCTCGTCGCCGTCTTCGCCGAAGTAGAAGCGCTGCAGCTCGGGCACCCGCTCGGCCCGGTCGTTGGCGATGTCGTCGAGCACCTTCTCCATCTCGGCGGTGAAGTCGTAGTCGACCAGGTTGCCGAAATGCTGCTCCAGCAGGTTGACCACGGCGAACGCCAGGAAGGACGGCACCAGCGCGGTGCCCTTCTTGAACACGTAGCCGCGGTCGAGGATCGTGCCGATGATCGAGGCGTACGTCGAAGGACGCCCGATCTCGCGATCCTCCAGTTCCTTGACCAGCGACGCCTCGGTGTAGCGGGCGGGCGGCTTGGTCGAGTGGCCGGCCACGTCGAGCCGCGTGACGCTCAACGGGTCGCCCTCGGCCAGGTTGGGCAGCCGCTTCTCGGAGTCGTCACGGTCGGTCGACGGGTCGTCGGCGCCCTCGACGTAGGCCTTCAGGAAGCCGTGGAACGTGATCGTCCGGCCCGAGGCGCTGAACTCGACGTCCTCGCCCGAGGAGGACCTGCCACCCACTTTGACCATGACCGACTCGCCGACCGCGTCCTTCATCTGGGACGACACGGTGCGCTGCCAGATCAGCTCGTACAGGCGGAACTTGTCGCCGCTCAGCCCGGTCTCGCCCGGAGTGCGGAACTCCTCGCCGGACGGCCGGATCGCCTCGTGCGCCTCCTGCGCGCTCTTCACCTTGCTGGTGTAGACGCGCGGCTTGTCCGGGACGTACGCCTGGCCGTACAGCTTGATCGCCTGGGAGCGCGCGGCCGCGATGGCGGTCTCCGACAGCGTGATGCTGTCGGTACGCATGTAGGTGATGAAGCCTTCCTCGTAGAGGCGCTGCGCGACCTGCATCGTGTACTTGGCGGAGAAGCCCAGTTTGCGGCTGGCCTCCTGCTGCAAGGTGGTGGTGCGGAACGGCGCGTAGGGCTTGCGGGTGTAGGGCTTGCGCTCGACGGACTTGACCGCGAACGACGAGCCCCGCAGCCGGGCGGCGAGCTCACCGGCGGCGGCCTCCGACAGGTGCAGGACGTCGCGGGTCTTGAGCTGCCCGGTGCTGGCGAAGTCGCGGCCCTGCGCCACGCGCTTGCCGTCGACACCGGTCAGCGTCGCGCCGAAGTCGCGCGGCCGCTCCTCGGCCTTGCCGGTGTCGAACAGCGCCTGCAGGTCCCAGTAGTGGGCCGGCGTGAACGCCAGGCGCTCGCGCTCCCGCTCCACGACCAGGCGCGTCGCCACCGACTGAACGCGGCCGGCGGACAGGCGGGGCTTGACCTTCTTCCACAGGACCGGGCTGACCTCGTAGCCGTAGAGCCGGTCGAGGATGCGCCTGGTCTCCTGGGCGTCGACGAGACGCAGGTTGAGGTCGCGGGGGTTGGCGACCGCGTCGCGGATCGCCTGCGGGGTGATCTCGTGGAACACCATGCGGTGCACCGGCACCTTGGGCTTGAGCACCTCGCGCAGGTGCCACGCGATGGCCTCGCCCTCGCGGTCCTCGTCAGTGGCCAGGTAGAGTTCGTCGGCATCCTTCAGCAGCTGCTTCAGCTTGCTGACCTGCGCCTTCTTGTCAGGGTTGACGACGTACAGCGGCTCGAACTCATGATCGACATTCACGCCCAGACGTGCCCACGGCTCCCCCTTGTACTTCTCGGGGATGTCGTCGGCCTTCTCCGGCAAGTCACGGATGTGGCCGATGCTCGATTCGACGACGTAGCCGCTACCGAGGTACTTCTCGATCGTCTTCGCCTTGGCCGGCGACTCGACTATCACCAGGCGGGTTCCGCCGACGCTGCCGTTCTTGGCTGGCACGCTGCTTCCTACCTCGCTGTTCGCTAGCAATTCCCCCTGCCGGGAGCCGGCACAGATCTGAAAGGTAACCCGACTCGCGGATTTTTCCTTCCCCCGGGGCTACCCACAAGCTTCCGAGTCCACCCACCAGCACGCAGAATAAGGCTCACTGAGCGGCATCGCGCCCTGACTCACCCTGGAGACTAATCGTTGTGCTCGACTACTCCTACATGGATATCTACATTCCGCGCGACCTGTCCCGTGAAGCCGCACGTCAACTGCTGACCGAACACGCAGAGTACGGCCACTGGGAGCTCGCGCGGGTGCGGCTGCATCCGGACGGAAGTCGTCAGGTGCGGCTTCGCCGCAAGATCATGCGGGTGCGCAGCACCCTCTAGGAATGGGCATGCTTTGCCTGCCAAGTATGGACATGGCTTTGCCCGCCCCGGGGCCGCGCCCCCCGGAACGGGCAAAGCGTCCGGTGGGCCGGCAGCTCACAGGCTGCCGGCCTGGATGCTACTTCCTGCCGAGACGGAACCGGCGGGTCGCCGCGAACAGCGTCGCGGAAGCGGCGAACATCCCGCCCAGGACCAGCGCGAACAGCGAGCCGTTGTTCATGCCGGTGACTCCGATGGGCTGGGCGGCGCTCATCAGCCCGATGGGCAGAGCGCCGGCGGCCGAGGTCACCGCGCCGCCCACCGGGGTGGAGGAGACCAGCGAGGTCGCCGGGCTGACCGCGGACAGCGGCCCGGACGGGCCCGCGACGCTGGCCGCGGAGGAGGTGGCGCGCTTGGCCGGCTTGCCCGGAGTGGCGGGCAGGCCGGGCAGGCCGGGCAGAGCAGGAAGCCCGAACGACTGGGACACGTCGCCGACGACGGGCAGAGCCGGCAGGCCCGCACCACTCATCGACTGCATGGCGTTGCCGGCGCCCTGCAGGCCGCTCAGGGCCGGGACGACCGGCAGCGCGGACATGCCGCCGGCCTTGGTGTGAGCGACCTTGCCGCTCCCCTTCATGTAGCGGTCGAAACGGTCGTGGCCGTGGTCGACCGGCCTGCCGACGCGTGCCCCGCCGAGGCACCCGGCGGCGGCGTCACCCAGCACGGCCACGGCGTTGCCGCAGACGTTGATCGGCGCGGTGATCGGGGCCACGACCTGGTTACCGGCCAGCACGCCCGACCGGCCCGACGTGGTGTTGCCACCGCCGCCCACGCCCTGCTGAGGCGAGACGCTGGCCCCGCCCTTGCAGTGGGCCTCGGCCAGGCCGAGCGCGGCGACCGCGTTGCCGCAGGCGTTGATCGGCGCGGTGATCGGGGCCACGACCTGGTTGCCGGCCAGCACGCCCGACCGGCCGGACGTGGTGTTGCCACCGGCGCCCCGGCCGCCGTTCTGCACCGACGCGCCGCCCCTGCACCCGGCGAACGCCTCTCCGAACGCGGCCACGGCGTTGCCGCAGACGTTGATCGGCGCGGTGATCGGCGCGACCACCTGGTTGCCGGCCAGCACGCCCGACCGGCCCGACGTGGTGTTGCCACCGGCGCCCGAGCCGCCCCCACGGTTTTCGACGGACGAGCCCCCCTTGCACCCGGCGGGCGCGTTGCCCACGGCGTTGCCGCAGGCGGTGATGGGCAGGCTGATCGGGGCGATGACCTGGTTGCCGCTGCCGACCCCGAACCGCCCGTCGGTGTCGTTGCCGGTCGAGCCGCGGCCGCTGTGGTAGCCGTGGCCGGGCTTGCGCCCGCCGTTGGTGACGGACGAGCCGCCCTTGCAGCCCGAGAACGCCTCGCCGAACACCGCCACCGAGTTGCCGCAGACGTTGATCGGAGCGCTGATCGGCGCGATGACCTGGTTGCCGCCGAGCACGGAGCTGCGGCCCGAGGTGGTGTTGCCCCCGGCGCCGACGCCGGTGTTCTTCACCGAGGCGCCGCCCTTGCAGCCGGCGGTCGCGTCACCGAAGATCGCCAGCGCGTTGCCGCAGGCGTTGACCGGGGCGCTGATGGGTGCGGTGACCTGGTTGCCGCCGAGGACGCTGTGGTCGCCGGAGGTCCGGTTGCCCCCCGAGCCGCCCTTGCCTGAGTTCTTGACCGAGGCGCCGCCCTTGCAGCCCGCGTCGGAGCTGCCGAAGATCGCCAGGGCGTTGCCGCAGGCGTTGACCGGAGCGCTGATCGGCGCGTTGACCTGGTTGCCGCCGAGGACACTGTGGTCGCCGGACGTCTTGTTGGGGATGCCGCCCTTGCCGGTGTTGGTCACCGTCGCGCCGCCCTCGGAGGACGCGCTGGACTCGCCGGCCACGCCGACGGCGTTGCCGCTGATGTCGATCGGCAGCGAGATCGGCAGGTTGACCTGGTTGCCGCCGCCGATGGAGTTGTCACCGGAAGTGTCGGCGAGCGCGGTGCCGCTGAAAGACATGACCGCGACCGCCAGAAGAGCGGCGGGAGTGGAAGCCTTAGCCCACGTACGCATGATGGATGCTCCTGTGTGGTTCTAGGGGGATTGCCTGACAGTTCGCGAACAGCCGAGACCATGCGAGGCCGTGCGAGGCCGCAGGGCGCCGCGCACAGCGGGACCTCGGATTTCGGCGAACCAGTGATGACTGATGTGTCTCCCGCTGGCGGAGGGGCATCGATGCCGCGCTCCGCCGCCGGCACGTGAAGGGGCCGGAACCTGTGGCGGGGATCAGTCAGGTGAGAAGGAAGGGTCGTCCGCCGCTGTGCGGACGACGGGGGGAAGCACACGCGCCAGGGGGGCGCGCTCAGCCTCGGGACGCAGGTCGTCAACAGACCTCGCGATGTCCCCCATACCAGGCCCGAACGGGCCGCTGCCACCGCCGTTGGGCACCAGACCGTCGGTGTCCAGCATCTTGCTCGCGGTGGAAGGCGCAGGCAGACCGGGGTCGGACTGGCTGGTGAGCCCGTCGACCGTCAGCCCTGCCATCGCCCCGGCGTTGTCCAACGCCGGAACCTTGCCGTCGACCGCGGCAACCCCGTCTGTGACGGACCCGGTGACGGCGAGGGGTGTGCCGGCTCCTGTGGCCGCAGTGGACTCCGCAGCGGCCGGAGCGGCGAAGAGCATCCCGAAAAGGATGGCGAGCAGCCAACCAGCGGCCAGCAGGAAGCCGACCGCGACCGCTCGTGCGATGACCCGACGGACGCCGGCCGCGAACCGCGCCATCCGGTCGGCCCGCTCGGTCATCACATCCTCCGCCCGGAGGGGCGTGGACGCGCGCCGCACGGCGAAGGGCTTCGCCCTCAGCCGCCGCATCGGCGTGCGTGCCACGTGACCTCCCGAAATTCCAGAACCGACCTCACACGGTGAGGCCGGTCCATGGACTCACCCCTCAACGGTCCGTAACCGTAGCAGCACCTACGGTTGCCGCAAGGGGTTTTCAGCAGAGACCCAGGAATCGGTCAACCACTCGCACCCCAACCGGAGCGAATCGGATCGGCGACCCCTCGTCCGCCCCATGGAACAGTCCAGAGAAGTCCAGGTCGGCAGGGAGCAGGAGCGGCGCAGCCGTACCCCTCTGACGGCTCCTCACCACCGGGCACGGCCCGCACTCGTGCCCTCCCTCCGGAGTACTGGTATGACGCACCCCTCAGAGTTTGCTAACCTTACGGAGCCGACGCGGGATGACGGTCTCGCGTGCAGGCACCACGTCCGGGTGGCGGAATAGGCAGACGCGCTAGCTTGAGGTGCTAGTGCCCTTTGCGGGGCATGGGGGTTCAAGTCCCCCCTCGGACACAAACCGGTTGCCTATGGAGTCCTGGTCGCGTGTAGACGTGACCAGGACTTTTTGTTTCGCTGGGTGGTAGATCAGCCGCAGTCCGATGTCCGCGTAGATCTTGGCCTTGCGCCGCGGATCGGCGTCCGAGAGAACTCGCACCATGTCTCCAAGTCCGTGTGTGATTCTCGCCAGTTCATCGCACCCCAGCCGCTTCTGAGGCAGTACGTGCGCGCTGTTGAGACGTTTCTCTGCCGCGGTCTTGCGAACGAGCTCTTCCTGGATCCATCCGGCGACGAGCGCCGGGTCCGCGCCAGCCTCAAGGGCGGCCCGATGCTGGGCGAGCTTGCGGTCACACTCGGCGATCTGGCGGCGTGCCATAGCGAGTGCTTGGGCCTCGGGCGGGACCGACTCCTGCGCGGCCGTCAGAATGTCTAGAGTCTGGTCGACATTGTGGGGCGCGAACAGCCGGCCGAGCCAGCGGTCCAGTCTCGGAGCAACGCGGTCCTCCCGTAGATAGACGTTGCGGGGATGCATGACGTGGTTGGCCAGGGCGTACTCCTCGGGGAAGCGGCAGCGGTAGTAGGCCGCGTCGTTGAGCCACTGGCCCTGCATCCTGCGCTCGCAGACGCCGCAGAACAGCAGGCCCCGGAACTGGTAGGGCCTGACGGTGCGCTTGCGGGTCTTGTCGGTGTGCCGATCGCCTCGCCCCGCCAGCGTCGCTTGAACGGCGTCGAAGTCCTCTGTGGACACGATCGGCGGGTGAACGACCGCCTTCGACCAGACCCAGTCCTGCTTGGCGTTCCACCGGAGCTTCGTGGTGTGCCCAAGACCGACGTCGTCCACATCAATGAGGACCTCGTCTTTGCGCTGGCGATTCCACACCTGATGGCCGGTGTAGCGAGGATTGGTCAAGATGGCGCGCACCGCACCCTTGGACCAGGCGACGCCGGAGCGGTGACGGTTCCGGCCAGGGTCGTGGGCTGATGGGCAGGGGATCCCCTTGCGGGTCAGCCTCTCGGCGATGGCGAACAAGCCGTAACCGTCCAGGAACGCGGCGAAGATCTCTTCCACCGCAGGCGCGGCAACGGGATCGAGCTCCAGCCGATGAGCACGCTTGCCGTCGGCCGCCTTGGCCGGGTTGGGGTGCGGTCCCGCATCGGCCAGCCGGTAGCCATAGGGCGGCCGACCTCCCAAGAAGCGGCCTTCCACCTGGGCTTGGGCTGACATGGCGGTGCGCACCCGGATCTTGATGCGATTTCGCTCGCCTTTGCTCATGCCCCCGAACACGCTCATGATCAGCTCATGGGCCTCGTTGCCCGGATCGATCGGGCCCCCCACCTCGGGCACCCAGAGCGAGACTCCGAAGTGCTCGAAGACGGGAAAGGTGTTGCCGTACTGGTTACCGTAGAAGGCCCGGTGCGGCTCGCCGATCACTACCGCATTGAAGCCTCGGTCAGGGTTGCGCAGCTCGGCGAGCAGCGCCGCCGCCTGCGGGCGGCGCTGCCAGGGGATCGAGCGGGACTTGTCGATGTCGAAGAACTCAGCGACGATCACGCCCCCGCGCGACTCGATGAGCGCGCGGGAGCGGGTGATCTGCCAGCCTCGCGAGGACTGCGGATCCTGGTTGTCCTCGGTGGAGACCCGGCCATAGAAGGCGAAGGGAATAGTGGTCATGGGTTCTATGCGGCGTTGGGGTGGTTGGCCAGCATGGCTTGGTGAGCCTCCAGCAGGATGGTGAGCAGTTCCGTGGCGGCGCCGGGCGTCAGGCGGGGCGGTCCACTTGGTAAGACGGTGTGCGGAGCCAGCTGTTTATGAGTGGTGGACGCGGTCATGATGAGAGGCACTCCTATGCGTTCGTTGCTGGCGGTAGGGATGCGGCCCCGGCGACGTGCTTGGCGGTATTGGCGTCGGGGCCGTTTGGCCGCCGTACCTCGGCGTAGATCCGCACGTCGCGGCCAGCACCTCGGCAGGACAGCTCCTCGGATATTGCGCACGTCGAAAGCGCAGGCTGCCCGCGGCGCTTCCTCAGGCAAGGCGGCAATTTGCGTCTGGTCATGATGCGGGTCTTTTTACTGCGAGGGGGTGGCACGCCGGGCAGCGCGCCGCTGTGTTGTCGCGAAGTTCCAACTGCCGGGTGCGCTCGTTGCAGTGGCCGCACCAATCTGGGGCGATCCTCAGCGCCGGACTGGGCTCGACGACTCCGGCCGCAGGCAGGAACTTGCCGGGGTCCTCTTCGATTGCCCTGGCCACGTAGCGACTGCGGTGCTTGACGGATCGGCCGTCGAGGATCGTGCGGCGGATCGCGGCCGCGCCGGGAAGGGGGATCTCGCGGCCGGTCAACTCCGTCAAGAGCTGGACAATACCGCGATCGATGGACTCGTCGTCGTTTGCCCACGCACGCGCGTTACGACGAGAAGACGGACGAGAAGACGACTGACTGTCTTCATCTTCTTCCGTCCTAGTCCCCTTCGGGGACTGGACGGAACCGGGTGGCGTTAGTAACGCGTTACGTTCGGCGTTACTAACGCCACCGTCGACGGCGTGTGGCTCGGTTCGGTTACGTTGCTTGTCTCGCCACTTCTTCTGCCGCGCGGCGTTGGCCTTCCGTTCTGCCTCCGCCCGCTCCTTGGCGGGCACGAATGCGAAGAAGTCATGGATCACCCACCCCTTCACCACAGGCGCTGGACAGAGATCGGAGGGACACTCTTCGCCAGGCAGATGCCAGGTACCCCGGGACACGAGTTCGGTGATGAAGCGCAGCGGCTTTCGCACTCGCGGACACACGTCGATCAGGTCTTCCTGGAGTACCGCACCGTCGGTCAGGTTGTGGGCACACCAGAAGATCGCTGTGAAATGTATACGAAATGCGGCGTCCGACAGGCCTGCTACCTGCCTCCGTGTCGGGAATCGGTCGTCGAAGTACAGCCCTTCCCGTTTCATCTAGTGCCTGCCTCTGTCCGTCAGATGCAGGCCGGCCGTGGTGTTGAAGGCACGGTCGATTCGGAGCGCGAGGTCACGTGCAGTCTTCCGGGCTGCCGTAAGTTCTGACAGAGCCTTGTCAAGACGCTCGTCGGGGACGTCATGGTCATTACCCAGTTGCCCGGATTCCTGCATGCGCCGCAACGCCTCACCTAGTTGCCTCAGCAGCTGGTCGAGCCCACTTGTCGAAGCGCCGAGACGGCCGAGAACGTCGTACACGGTGGACGGATAGGTGACGCCGACATGGGAGAACGTGGCGTGGTTGAGGACGCGGACAGCCTCGGATACGGCTGCGGCTACCTCGCTGGTGTAGTCGTCGCTGTGGGGGCCGTCTGACGACAGCCAGACGGTGTCACCCATCGACGTTGACTCCGATCGCCAAGATCTTGTCAAGGTGGCTGTGTGCCGTCAGAGTGGTGACGAGAGTCAGCAGCCGATGCGTGAGCCATTGAGGCACCCCTAAGGTGTCCGGGCTCGCGATGGATGGGATGCTGAACATGACCTACTCCCTTCGAGTGGGTCTGGCGGGAGGCCCGGCGCCCGTGAGCCGGCAAGCAAAGCGGCGCCGGGTCCTCCTGTAATGAACTTGCAGAGGGCCAACTTCATGATTCGGACGGGGAGCTGTTCAGCTGCGCCGACATGCGCAGCTGTCCGCTTCCCAGCTACTGGTGATCCCCCCAGACGCCTCACCCCCTCGCGTTCCAGGGATCCCGTACGTAGCAGACATATCTGCCATGATGACACAAATCACTTTGCTGGTCTTTACTGGCAAAGTCAGAAGATCTGCTCCGCGCCTTAGCGCCTCGCGATCCCACTGCCACCTCCCCGGCCGCCCCCATCACCTTCACACCGCACCGTTGGCTTGCCATGCGGGCACATCCATCCGGTCCATGATCCAAAGCACGGCCGACATCGCACCTGCCTGGAGCCATCAACCCATGGCAATTGCTCTCCCTCTCCCTCTCGCTTAGCGATCAGTCAATCCAGGTAGACCATACTGTACTAGCTCAATCTAGGTATAGCTCAACTGTGCTTTCCTGGTACAGCTGAAGGGCTTAGCCTTGGTGTTGTGTCCGTGCCTGATTTCAGCGATCCTCGGCCTGCCTACCTGCAGATTGCAGACGACCTGCGTCAAGAGGTGGCGGAAGGCCGGCTCAAGCTCGGCGAGCGGCTTCCGGCGCGGCGGCAGTTGGCCCAGCGCTACGGCGTGGCCGTCGAGACGATCCGTCGAGCGTTGGACGAACTCGCGCGCGATGGCCTGATCAGCACGCAATCGACGCGCGGCACATACGTGGTCAAAACTCCTGACCAGACTGAGCCGTCCTCCGATCTTCAGCAGATGATGACCGAGGTGCGCCGGCTGGCCGAGCGCATAGAAGGTCTGGAGTCTCGTGTGAAAGACCTCGAAGGCCGCTGACCCCCTCCACGCGTCCCTTCGAGTTCCATTCCTTCAGGACGTCGCGCGTGCAACGCCACGCACCTTCGAGGCTCCTCCCTCTCGGGGCTCCGGGCTCTTCCTCGGCAGCAGCCGAATCGGCCGTCGCGAAGCCACAGGTCCAGGTGGAGCGGCCCGAGCGGAGCGAGGGCCGACTACCTGGAGGTGCGGCTTCGCGACGGCCATCATCGGCCAGCGAGGAAGATCGAGCGGCCGCGATTCTGGCCCGCCGTCGAAGAAGATCGTTTCTGACGGGTCCGACTTCGACTTCCAGCGTCTTCTTCCAGAGCTCGCGAAAGTACAGTTGCGCTCTCCCGCCCCGGGAGGTGCCTACGCTTGCGTGCTTACCTGCTGAAGCCAGGTCCGCGGCGGAGGACGCTGCCGGTGCGATCGGTCGGTGGCTGGTATGCCTGGGAGGGGCCACGCTGGTCGATGCGGCTGTGGGGTAGCTGAGCGTCCGCTCGCTGTGCGGTGGCCTCTTCGGCCCGAGCGGCTCGTTCGAGGTCGCGCTGGTCAGGTGGCAGGTCGGCGCGGCGCATGATCTCGCATTGGATCGTAGTGAGTTCGTGCTGAGCGGCTTTATGGGCTTGGCGATGAGCTTGGGCGCGCATCTTGACGGTGGCGACATCGCTATCTCGGGCAGCCCGCAGTCTGACATCGAAGGAGTCCACCAGTTCGGCGTGGCGGTGGCGCACCTGCGGCCAAGTGCCAATCGGTGGGGCCTGCGCGGCGGTCTGGCGAGCGGACTCTTCCAAGACCGGGCCTTGGGCACGGATCGGCGCGAGATCCTGGGTGATGCCCTCCTCCCGTTCGTTAAGGTCGATAAGCGCGGCTGTCAGGTCGCGGCGGCGGCCCCGCTGCCACGGGCGCAGGCTGTCCAGCTCCTCCTGGAGGTCATGCTCTTGCCCGCGCAGCTCAGTCAGGCGCTGGCGGCCCTCTATGACCGCCTGGCGTGCCTGCTGGAGCTGGAGTTCGGCGGCCTCAGCCGTCTCAATCCTGCCGGTCTGCTCCTCAAGGTTGGCGCGCTCGGCCAGCAGGCGGCTCTCGCGTGGGCCGTCGCCCTCAGCGGCCAGGCGCTGAGCGATCTGTTCGGCGGTGTCGGCCTTGGCGACCGTCTCGTCGAGTTGTCTCCCGAGCTGGTTCATGCGGCGGTCCAGCTCGGTGTCGTCGGCCAACCCGACACCGTACAGGGACTTGGTGAGGGACTTCAGCACGCGGGCGCGTTGCACGGCGAGCTGAGCCGCGCGGTCAGCCGCCTGCAACTCGGCACGTGCACGCTCAAGCTCGGCGTCCAGGGGCTGGGGAGCGCGTGCAGGTGGCGGAGTCGAGCGTGTCTGGTAGGCGATGGGCTCGGGTTCGGGAATCAAGAGCCGGTCGGCGCGATCCCCGTAGAGGGCCGTGGCGTAAGCGGCCAGAGCTCGCTGCAATTCGTCGGCCGGATCGCGGACGGGGCCCTGGCGGAGCCGGTCAGCGTCGCTTTCCAGAAGCTCAAGAGGTAAGTACAGATGGGCGCTGTGCTGGTCTCGGCTCAAGGCCGTGTACACGCTGTTCGGTTCCAAGCCCACGCCGTAGACGAACGTGTGCCCGCTGGTCAAGCCCTGGGCGGAGGCCACGGTCATGGCAGTGCCGTAGGACAGGCCGCCGGCCGCGATGTAGGCGGGGCTGACCCATTCGCGGACCAGGGCAGCTCCGTCCTGGCCGGCCTGGCGCCATTCGACCTGTACACCTCGCCTGCTGTCGATGGCGGTGACGTGGCCGCGGTAGCCGTTGAGCACGTCCACGGGCCCTTCGCCGCGGCGGGCCCGGTAGTCGTTCTGGCGCACCCGTACGTGGTCCCCGACGGCCAGGGCGATGCTGGCGCCGCCGGCCAGGTGGTAGATGCGCTCAGGGCTGGACAGCTCGCCCAGCTCGCGGCGGATCGCTCGGGCGGCCAGGTTGAGCCGACTCGCGGCCTCGTTGGTTCCCGCGAGCATCAGCAGGTCGGCCAGCTCGTCATGCACGCTCGGCCCTCCGGCGTCTCGGTAGGGTTGCCGGAGGCCAGCCCAGTCGGCTATCAGACGCGCCATCGTGTCGCCGGCGCCGGCCTCGGCGTGCACTCGGCCGCCCGCTGCCCAGGTGTGAAGTGCCTGACGGCGTTGACCGGCCCGGAACAACTCCAGCGCTCGGCGTTCGAGGGGGTCGCGCTGGCGCCGGTTGTGCCGCAGCACCAGCCCGTCGACCTGGCGGTGGATGGCGGCGAAGCCGCCGCCCACGCCGATCGCGCGCAGTTGCTTGGGATCCCCGAGAAGCACCACCTTGGTGCCGTGCCGTTCGGCGTCGTCCAGCAGCGCGGCCAACTGGCGGTCGTCGACCATGGCTGCCTCGTCGACCACCAGCACGTCCACCCCGGCCAACCCCTGACCGCGTTGGACGCGTTGCATCCAGGAGGCGACCGTGTCTGTGCCGATGCCAGATTCCGCGCGCAAAGTAGCAGCGGCAACCGCTGCGGTTGCCGCGCCCCGCACGACCAGGCCGCGGCTCTCATATGCGGTGCGGGCGGCGGACATCAACGTGGTCTTGCCCGCGCCGGGCACGCCGATGATCGCCTCTACCCCATGCCCGGCGCGCAGGAGGCGTTCCAGCACGGCTCGCTGCTCACCGGAGAAGGCCATCTGGTGACTGACCTGGAAGGTGTCCAGGGCCAGTCGGACGGCATCGGGGTCGAGCACGGCCGCGCCGCCGTTGTAGCGGCGGCGCACGCTGGCCAGCAGGGCCTGTTCGGCGGCAAGAATGTCGGTGCTGGTGTAGCGGGCGGAGTTGGCCATATGGTGCGCCCCCGTATCACTCAGCCGCGCGGCGGGAGCCAGCGCCAGAACCTCATCGGTGAGCGCCTCTGCCTCGGCCAAATCCGCCACTCCATCAGGGAGCGCGTCCAGGACCGCGGCCAGCGCAGTGGCCCGGGAGACCTCCTTGCGATGCGCAGTCAGCCCGCCCTCAGGCCGCCAGATCCACGCCGCGATCTCCGCCACAGAAGGCCGCACAGGCAGTTGTGCGCCACTGCGGCAGGCCGCGACCAGCGCGACCGGGTCCACGCCAGCCGCTTCGAGCTGGTTGTGCCAGTCGGCGCGTAACTCGGCTTGGCCGGGGTCGGTTCTGTGCTGGCGGCTTTCGGCCGAAGCCACCTTCTTAACCCGGCGAGGCGCCTCTCCGGAGGCAAAGCCGAGTTTGGCCAGTACCTGCTTGACCTGGCAGTCACGTTTGGAGAACAACGTCCGCACCGCGGCGGGGATGGCTGCGATCTCCCACTCTCCGGTCACCGGGTCCCGCATCCAGGCGATGCCGTATCGCTCGGTCAGCACCCGGCGCAGCTGCGCCTTGAAGAAGGCGTCGGCGGCCAGCGCGTGCCGGTGTAAGTCCCGTCCACCGGACGCGACCGCCGACCACTTCCCATCCAACCCGCGCACCATGTTCACGATCACCACGTGCACGTGCCAGTGAGGATCCGGCGCCGCCGACCCCACCGGTCGTGCGGTTCGGTGCGTCATCACCCAGCCAAGTAGCCCAGATGTGCCCATCTGCTCAGCCAGCCGGCCGTCGCCCTGGTGACCCCGTTGCCCGTAGCCCACCCACTGCTCAATCGCCGCGACCGTCTCGAACACCGCTTCAACGGCGGCGCCCTCCAGCTCAGCCACGAAGCTCGGGCCGGCCAGCCCGATCAGCACCGACACGCTCTTGGTCACGTCAAGAGTCAGGTCATAGCCGCGGTTGCCGATGCGAACCCGTGCGTCGCGCCACTTACGCGCGTACGCCAACTCCTCTCGCTCGTACACCTCGGCCAGGTCGACACCGGC
This sequence comes from Nonomuraea sp. NPDC048916, assembly GCF_040649575.1. Taxonomy (NCBI): domain Bacteria; kingdom Bacillati; phylum Actinomycetota; class Actinomycetes; order Streptosporangiales; family Streptosporangiaceae; genus Nonomuraea; species Nonomuraea sp. NPDC048916. The sequence continues at coordinate 949 of NZ_JBEZFS010000061.1, read as the reverse complement.
GGCGAAGGCCAACTGGTCCAGATCATCAATGCGCACCAGGTGCGCCTCGCCCTGCCGAGCGATACCGCGTGCCATCTGAGCCGCCCGCTTGACCATCGCCGGGCGGGCGGCCAACAGGCCCTCCACAGTGGTACCGCGCTTGGCTGCGGCTGCCTCCAGCGCCTCCCCAAGCGGCGCCGCGGGAAGCTTGCCGCGTGGATCGACGACGTGCTTAGCCTTCATCAGCAGCTCGCCGGTATTCGGGTCCTCGCCGTTCATCAACGCCCGCGCCTTACCGTGCTGGTCAGCCGTCAGCGCAGTGCCCGGGACGATGCCCACCTCATGCAGGCCCTCACCGATCCACACCAGCCCGCGCTCACCACCCAGCCGGTAGCTCAGCTGCCCATCCAGCTCCTCACCGGGTTCGTGACTGCGCTCGCCAGCCTGCGGCACGCCACAACCGGCGCCCTCCCGTAATCGATAATCCACCTGCTCCATGCAGGGACCGAGCACATTCACCCAGGCCATGCGACTCCCGTCCAGACGGTGGCGGTAGCGACGATGGCAGGGCCGCTGATGGCGGGAGCAGCCTCAGATGTATCGCAGATACCTTTGGTCTAGCTGAAAACTTGATCTTGTAAATGATTCTGACTGATATTGTTGATGTCAGGTATATCGTAATCAGGGATGTAATGGCAGTGCTGAGGTGGAGTTCTCTTCAAATCTCGTTTGAAGATGAGGCTTTACTCGATGAGCGCTCCGATTATCGGTCTGCGCAAGAGTGACGCCTCAGGACGGGCCGTCCGAACGTACACGAGGGCATCCAGTACTACATCGGTAGATCTTTAAGTCGTTCGCCAGCGTGACTGCGGGTGTATCGGTGATGGTCTGCAAGTGACCTTGTGCCTCACCTACGATCTCGTCGTGTCCTGGGATGCCGAACTCGCGACGGTGACCTCGCGGATCGCTG
>NZ_JBEZFS010000060.1:0-26998 GCF_040649575.1 Nonomuraea sp. NPDC048916 | reverse complement strand
GCACCGACCGCGGTTGCATCGACATCACATGCCCATCCTGCGGCCGGTCGAGGGGAGGGTCACGGCACGCAGGGGCGATCTTTCACCCCAGCGCCACCCAGAACTCGGAAGTCGCCCGGCGTGTCAGCAGAATTCGGCAACAGGGTCGACAAGGACGGCAAACCCCGGCGGCGGTGGAACCCCCGGCACGGGAAGTGGTACGGCCGATACGAGGCTCCGCCGACCGCCGACGGCAAGCGGCGTCAGCCTCGCGTCGGCCCGTTTGCCACGGAGAAGGAGTGCCTGGCCGCACTCAACGAGGCACAGGGCCAGGTGAATCGTGGAGAGGGACTCGGCGACCGCAAGCTGACCGTCGGGGCCTACCTGGACCGCTGGCTCCGTGGCCGCGAGGAGGCGGAGGGCGATCTCAAGGCGTCCACCCTCTCCTCCTATCGCGAGGCTCTCGATCTCTACTTCAAGCCGGGCCTCGGCCACCTTCGGCTGATCGACTTGCGCGATGACGACGTGCGCGACCTCTACTCCGCCATGCGGAAGATCAACCAGCCCGAGGCCGAGACCGGCAAGTCCGACCTCCTGCGGCGGTTAGTCGAGGCGCGAGCAAAGCGGGCGGGCAAGCGGTACTCCACTCGCCCCCTGACGACGGCCAGGATCAAGCGCATGCACGCGGTGCTGAGCAAGGCTCTGAACGACGCGGTCGCGTCCGGGAAGATCAGCCGAAACCCAGTGGCCGTGATCAAGTTCGGCAAGGCGTCCAAGCAGCGGGTGAAGAACCGTCCCCTGCTGTGGACAACCGAGCGGGTCGAGCGGTGGAAGGAGATGGGGACCGTACCCGCCAAGGTCATGGTCTGGAGTCAGCACCACTGCGGGGCCTTCCTGGACCACATCACCGAGAACAAGGAGCGCCTATACGCCCTGTACCACCTGGCCGCGTTCTGGGGCCTGCGTCGCGGTGAGCTTGTCGGGCTGGACTGGGCAGACGTGGGCCTGGAGACGCGGCGCATCCACATCCGCCAGTCTCAGCCCGACGACGAACTCGACGACACCAAGTCGGAGAACTCCGACCGCAAGCTGACGATCGACGACGAGACCGCCCGCGTCCTCAAGGCGTGGCGCAAGGCCCAGCTCGAAGAGCGCATGCATTGGGGCGAGGCGTGGGTGGACTCCGGGCGGGTCTTCACGCAGGAGAGCGGGGAGCCACTCAACCCCGACTACGTCTCCCGCCACTTCATCACCCTGTACGGCCGCGCCAAGCTGCCGCCCGTCAGGTTCCATGACCTCCGCCACGGCGCGGCCACGATGCTGCACGCGGCGGGCGTCTCCATGAAGGTGATCAGCGAGATCCTCGGCCACGCCCGCGAGTCCTTCACCAGCGAGGTGTACGTCAGCGTGGCGGAAGAACTCCAGGAAGAGGCCGCCCAGGCCATCGCCGCGTTCGTGCCGCGCAAGAGCCGAATCTGACCGCCCGTGCCATCTCTGTGCCATCTGGAGCCCGAAATGATCTCCGACACGAGAAAGGGAGCATGCGATTTCTCGCATACTCCCTGCTCACAAGCGGAGGATCGGGGATTTGAACCCCGGATGGTGTTGCCACCAAACCGCATTAGCAGTGCGGCGCCATAGACCTGACTAGGCGAATCCTCCTGGAAGCCGAGCGGCTCAGGACAGCGTACCGGCCTTCTGGCGAGGCGGCAAAGCGGTTACCCCGCGCGTCCTCGTGAAGAGTTATCCACAGCCTGTGGATGGCGGCCTGTGGACAACTCCTGACGAGGGCGCGCGGGAGATGGAAGGTCAGGCGGCCGGGTTGGCCTCGCCCTCGATCTCGATCTTGACCTTCTTGCCGACCAGGACGCCGCCGGTCTCCAGAGCCTGGTTCCAGGTCAGGCCGAACTCCTCGCGGTCGAACTCGGTGCTGATGGAGAAGCCCCAGAGCGCCTGGCCCCAGGGGTTGGTGCCGGCGCCACCGTACTCGACGTCGAGCTCGATTTCCTTGGTGACGTCGCGGATCGTGAGGTCGCCGACCACCTTGAACTCGTCGCCGGAGTGCGAGACGACGCGGGTGCTCTTGAAGGTGATCTCGGGGAACTTCTCGGCCGACAGGAAGTCGTCGCTGCGCAGGTGGTTGTCGCGGTCGGGAGCGTGGGTGTCGATGCTCTCCGTCTTGATCGTGAGCTCGGCGGACGACTCCAGCGGGTTCTCGGCGATCGTCACGGAACCGCTGAAGGCGGTGAAGTTCCCGCGCACCTTGCTGACCATCATGTGCTTGACCACGAACCCGATGCGCGTGTGGGCCACGTCGAGGGCGTAGGTGCCGGGGGCGGGAACGGTCAGGCCTTCCCAGGTGCGGGTGCTCATGGGGTTGTTCTCCTTCAGAAGATTGCTGTGCGGATGATTGAGCTAACAAATGTCTACACGAGGAATATTCCACTCGTCAACTAACGTCGGTTACAGTATGAGCGTGCTCCCCATCGACGATCCCCGCCTGACGGCCATAGGCCTGTTGTCAGAGGTCCACGCAGGGCTGCTTGCCAGGATGCAACCGGTGCTCGTCGCGGCCGGCTTGTCCGACATCGACTTCGAGACGCTGATCAGGCTGGGCCGTTCCCCGGAGGAGCGGCTGCGGATGACCGACCTCGCGGCACAGACCGGCCTGTCCACCAGCGGCGTGACCAGGGTCGTCGACCGCCTCGAACGTGACGGCCTGATCGCCCGCGTGGCCTGTCCCACCGACCGGCGCGCCTCCTACGCCACGCTCACCGAGGCCGGGCGCGACCGGCTCGCCACGGTGCTGCCCCTCCACCTGGCCGACATCGACGAGTGCTTCACCGGGTTGCTCGGCGAGAAGGAGCTCGAATCCTTCCTGGCCATCCTGCGCAGGCTCAGAGACGTCGTACGGCCATGCGCTACGGCTGGGGCGACTGAGCTTCGATCCCCAGTTCGCCCCTGAGCTTGGCCATGGCTCGCGACACCGTGCTCTTGACCGTGCCCACGCTGATGCCCAGGGTCCTGGCGATCTCCCGTTCGCTCAGGTCCTCGTAGTAGCGCAGGACTATCGCGGCCCGCATGCGCTCGGGCAGCTTGCTCAGCGCCTGGTCGAGCTGCTCGTGCACCTCGCCCCGGGCCTCGGCCTCGCAGGTGACCTCCGGCAGCTCCTCGGAGGGATATTCCTCCACCTTCCGCCGCCGCCACTGCGAGATGTTGATGTTGACCATCGCCCGCTTCACGTAACCGTCAAGGGCGCCACGATCCTGAATGCGATCCCATGCGAGATAGGTCTTGGTCAGGGCGTTCTGCAGGAGATCCTCCGCGTCCAGCGGATGTCCGGTCAGCTGGTGAGCTGCGCGCAGCAAGGCAGGTCCGCGGGCCTGAACGTACTCGCGGAACTCCTCTTCCTCACTGGCGGTCTGCATCGTGGCCAGAATCGCAGCCCGATGCTCTGTAACGGCTGAACCGCAATCCAGGATTCGACCCGCCGACGATAAAGGTAGGTCAAGGTCGGTGGCGGATTGTTCGCCGCCGGATGTCATCTCCTTCTCCAGGGGATGCGTATTTTGCTCCCCTATGTGGTGTAGGGCACATGCGGTGAGCGGAGTCGTGTGAACCTATAACCGACAAGGGAGGGCTGATGGCGTATCCGAGCATCGATCGTCGCCGACTGCTCGCGGCGGCGGCGCTGGGCCGGGAGGCGGGCGTGCCCGGTCCCGATCCGGGGAGCGGGGACCCGCTGCACGCGATCACGGGAACGATCATCGACATCAGCCCCCATCTCGTCACCATCGAGCGGCCCGACGGCCGGGAGAGCCGGCTGATCATCGCGCCGTGGGCCACTGTCTGGCACGGCGGTGAGGTCGCTCCCGCCGACCTGCCCGTGGGCGCCACGGTGATCATGCGGGCGCTGCACGAGCGCAAGGTGGTCGAGCGGATCTGGGCCGACATCGCGCGGGTCACCGGGACCATCGTGTCGGTCGAGGGCCGCAAGGACCTGACGGTCGAACTGCACGGCGGGCCGCACCGGGGCCCCCGGACCGTCGTCATCCCCTACCGGGCCACCGGCCGCCTGCAGGTGCGCCACCCGCAGCTCGAGCCGGGCTACCTCTTCGACGCGATCGGGATCAGGCAGGACGGGACAACCCTGGCGCTGCTGCCCGCGACCTCGCAGCCCACCTATCCCGCCCGTGCCGTCCCGCCTCCGCCGCCCGCGTACGCCGGCGTCCAGCCGCGCATCTCCGGCACCGCCACCTGGTCCGACGCCTTCGACGAGGAGGAGCGGGGCCTGGCCTACCCCATGATGGAACGGTCCGACGCCGCCTGTCCCGACGCGGGGGTCTCGTGCGCGGGACTTCCGTACCTTGCCCTGGGATCCCTGCTCCAGGTCAGGAACGCCTGTACGGACCGGACGGCCAACCTGCCGATCGTGGCGTGCGGTTGCGTGGCCGGCCGGTTCTGCGATCGTTGCGTCGAGTGCGGCACGTCCGAGCGGGGGCGGATCGTCGAGTTGTCGCCGTCGTCCTATGTCGAGCTCGGCGGCGAGTTGGTCAAGGGATGCTTCAACGTGCAGATCGGATTGGGGTGACGCTCGTGCTGGCATCGCAGCTGCCGGTCCTGATCGCGGTGCTCGTCCTCGGGACGGTCGCCAAGGTGATCACGGTGTTCTCGGGCGGCGAACCCGGCTCGCTCTCCAAGCTGGGGCCGGCCGTTCTGATGCCGGGGCGCATGCAGGCTCCGGCGCTGCTCGGCTGCGCCGTGGGGGAGCTCGTGCTGGCCGCGGGGCTCCTGCTCACCACGCATCCGATCTTCAGGTGGGGCACGGTCGCGTTCTTCGCGCTCTCCACGTACGTGCTGCTGGAGCTGCGCAGGCGGCGGCCCGACGCGGGCTGCGGCTGCTTCGGTGAGATCAGCGCGACACCCGTGGGGCTCAGGTCGGTCGGCAGGACCGTCGTGCTGACCGGCATGGCGGTGATGGCGGTGTGGGCCGAGGTGCCCGGTCTGGCGGTCTTCGCCGACCCGTCGTGGTCGTTCATCGCCGCCGGGCTGGCCGCTCTCGCCGTGATGTCTCCGGAGATCGAGGAGCTGATCGACCGGGTCCGCTATCGCGCGCCGTGTGAGCAGCGCCCGGCGCCGGCCGAAGGCGTCATGCTGTCGAGGCTCCGGGCCAGCGGCGCCTGGCGGGCGCACCATGACCAGCTGACCACGACCGACCCCTACGACAGCTGGCGCGAGCTCTGCTGGCGCTTCTTCGTCTTCCGGAACCAGGACCAGGACGACGTCGTCTTCGCGGTCTATCTCAGCGGGCGCCGCCCCGCGGTGCGGATGGCCGTGGTCAAGGGTGAGGACAGCGGGGCTCTGCCTGTGTATACGCATGTATCGGCGTAAGGCTAGAGAGCCCTAGATTTCCCTCGACGGGCATGACGATATGACTCTATTGGGCTATCTAGCTTCCCCACTAGACAGCCCAATAGAGGACTAGGGGTGCCGATCAGATCGGTTGGGCACGAAGGAACCTCCCGAAGTGCGGCACGGTGAACGCGATCAGGCCACGCTCGGCGCTGTAGATGAGCCCCTTCTTGATCAGGCTGTCGCGGGCGGGGGACAGGCTGGACGGCTTGCGGCCAAGGGCGTCGGCCACCTCGGCCGTGGGAACCGGCTCGTCGCCGATCTGCGCCATGGCGTGCATGTAGTCGCGCTCGGCCGGAGTGGCCCGCTCGTAGCGGCTGCCGAAGAAGCCCACCGCGAGCTCCTCCTCCGCCTCGGGGGCCGACACCTTGACGTCGTCGAGCGTGATCGGGCTGTGCGGGGCCAAGTCCCAGGCGACCTTGCCGTAGGCCTGGACGAAGTAGGGATAACCGTCGGCCGCCTCGTAGAGCGCGTCGAGGGCGTCCTGGGTGAACTCGACCTCCTCCTCGCGCGCCGGCAGGATCAGCGCGAGGTCGGCCGCGTCGCGGTCGAGCTTGTCGATGCGGGCGTAGCGGAAGAGCCGCTCCGAATAGCTCTTGCTGGCCGAAAGGACGCTCGGCAGGTGCGGCAGCCCCGCACCCACCACGATCAGCGGCCCGCCGGACTGCGACAGCTCGTGGCAGGCGGCGCAGAGCGCGGAGACGTCGGCGGCCTGCACATCCTGCATCTCGTCGATGAACAGCGCGATGCCGACGCCCAGGTCGGTCGCCACGCTCGCCGCGTCGACGAACAGCTCGGTGAGGTCGATCTCCAGATCGCCGGAGTCGGCCCGGCCCCGGCTGGCCGGCACCTCGATGCCGGGCGACCAGTGCGAGGTGCCCTTGGCGGCGGACGGGTCGCGCATCGCGAACGCCTTGAGCACGCCGAGGAACTCCTCGATGCGCTCGGGCGCGCGATGGCGCGGAGCCAGCTCGCGGATCGCCATGTGCAGGGCGGCGGCTACGGGACGGCGGATCGACTGGTCGGGCCGGGCCTCGATCTTGCCCGTGCCCCACAGTCGCTGCATCGCCATGGACTTGAAGGTGTTGAGCAGGACGGTCTTGCCCACGCCGCGCAGGCCGGTGACGACCATGCTCCGCTCGGGACGGCCGCGGGCCACCCGCTCGAGCACGACCTCGAACTGCTGGAGCTCACGATCACGCCCGGCCAGCTCCGGCGGACGCTGCCCGGCTCCGGGGGCGTAGGGATTGCGCACAGGGTCCACGCTCTCGGACTTTATTGCCGGATATAGCGGCCGTCTTAGATTTGGGAAGAAAGAGCTACGGCGTGTCCGAGCAGGGGCGGTCGCCATCACCGTCACCGGACACACCCCCTCTCACCTGGCCGAACCTCTGTTCGATTCGATACCCAGAACTGTAGCGCGGACTCGAACAGGTATGCGATGGTTTCAAGTAAAGATCTTTGCAACAGACCGGGCCCCCGAGGCGTCTCTGTGGTGTGGAGTTCGAGGATTTCGTCAGAGCCAGGGGTTCCGCCCTGCTCCGATACGGCTACGTGCTCAGCGGCAACGCCGACGACGCCGCCGATCTGGTGCAGGAGGCGCTGCTCAGGCTGAGCGACACCTGGGACCGTGTCCGCAACAAGGACAGCCCCGAGGCGTACGTCCGCACCACCATGGCCCGCCAGCACATCAGCTGGTGGCGCAGGAGGCGGCGGGAGCAGCTCACGGACGACGTGCCCGAGGGCTCCTACACCGACAGCCACTCCTTCGGCGAGCTGTGGAAGGAGCTGGCGACGTTGCCGAGGAAGCAGCGCGCCGTCCTGGTCCTCCGCTACTACGAGGACCTCTCTGATCAGGAGATCGCCGAAATCCTCGGCATCTCGCGCGGAACGGTACGAAGCCAGGCCTTCCGGGCGCTCGCCACGCTCCGGATCCGGCCCGCGATGCTCGAAAGGGGACGGGCATGAGGACAGAGGACGAGCTGAGCGCCGCGCTCCGGCAGGCGGCGACGCGGGCACCGGAGCCCGACCTGCTCGCCGGGGTGAGCGCCCGCAGGCGGCGCAGGGCACGCCGGCGCGCGGGGCTGCTCGCGCTGACGGCCGCGGTGGCGGTCGTGGTCACGAGCACGACGGTGGCCCGGAGCGTTCTCTCCATCAGGGGCGGAGAGGAAGCCGCGGTCACCGTCACGCCGGGCGAGACCGTGACCCGGCCGAGTTCGAGCGCCGTGGCGACGATCCCCACGGCGGCCAAGCCGTCGAAGCCCGAGGAGATCGCGGCGGCCGAGCTGTGGCCCGAGGCGCTGTTCACGATGCCGGCCGCGAACCCCGACGGCTGGCGCTACCGGCCGATCACCGGCATCAGCCCCACGGAGGTGCTGCTCAGCGCCGAGTCCTCGTTCGAGACGGCCGGAAGGTTCGAGGTCTACGACGCCAGGACCGGTGAAGCCAGGGTCGTCGTCGACGTCCCGGTCAGACCGGGTGTCAAGAAGTACATCCCGCAGACGACGACCGTCGACGCCACGACCGTCGCCTGGTACGCGTACGGCGAGCAGGCCGACGGCACGAAGGTGCGCGACATCTGGACGGTCCCCCTGGCGGGCGGCGAGGCGAAGCTGCTGACCACCCGCGTGGGCGGGGAAGCCGACATCGACGCGATCTCCCTCGACGGCGAGCACGTCGTCTGGTCGGAGATCGACGGCGGCGTCTGGCGCCTCCCGCTCGCGGGCGGCACCCCCGAGCGGCTCCCGGGCAGCGACGGCCTGCACCTCATCGAGTGGCCGTGGGCCACGGACATGGCGAGGACACCGGGCCACCTGGAGCGCAACCAGGGCAAGCTGGTCAACCTGGCCGACGGCTCCGCCACCTCCCTGGCCGCCCCGCAGGGCACGAGAGGGCTGCGCTGTGGCCCGGTCTGGTGCTACGGCCGAGGCGAAAGGGGGACATGGGGGACGGTCGTCCATCGCCTCGACGGGGCTGGCACGTCGCGGTCCGTGATCGCCAACTTCGGCATGGGGTTCTCGCCGTACCCGATCCTCGACCGCTTCCTGCAGACGGGTTCGAGCGTGTACGACCTGGAGACCGGCAAGCTGGCCACCGCCGGCTCCTCAAGCGGTTGGTACGGCGCCGGCACGTCCTCCGAGCCGAGCACGATCCTCTACTGGGGCACCACCAAGGCGGACAAGCCGGACAGGCTCTGGGTGCTGAACTTGGCAGCCGTGCCACCCGCCCAATAGCGTTCCTGACCATGCGGACCTTTGCCAACGTACAGGAGCTCAAGTCGGCCGTCGGTGAGACGTTCGGCCCGACCGAGTGGCGCACGGTCACTCAGGAGCAGGTCAACCTCTTCGCCGACGCCACCGACGACCACCAGTGGATCCACATCGACGCCGAACGGGCCAAGGACGGCCCGTTCGGCGGCACGATCGCCCACGGCTACCTGAGCCTGTCGATGCTGCCCTCGTTCATGATGGAGCTCATCGAGGTCAAGGGCATCGTCATGGGCGTCAACTACGGCCTCAACAAGGTCCGGTTCCCGAGGCCGGTGCCGGTCGGCGCGCGGATCCGGGCCACGGCCGAGCTGGCCGACGTCAAGGGCACCCCGGCCGGCTACCTGTCCAACCTGAAGCTGACGATCGAGGTCGAGGGCGAGAAGCGGCCCGCCTGCGTCGCCGAGACGCTCAGCCTGTACGTCCCCGCCGAGTAGGCGACTTCGCTCAGGCGTGCAACAGAAGCACCCGCCCGGCGGTCCTTGGGTTCGTGGACAACACGGCTGATTTCGACGAGTTCGTCCGAGCCCGAGGTGATGCGCTCCTCCGGTACGGCTATGTGCTGGCCGGAAACTCGGAGGACGCAGCCGATCTCGTTCAGGAGGCGCTGGCCCGTCTGGGTGATGCCTGGCCCCGCGTCCGGAAGAAGGACGACCCCGAGGGGTACGTGCGCACGACGATGGTCCGGCTGCACATCACCGCGTGGCGGCGGCGGCACCGGGAGGATCTGGTGGCCACCGTGCCCGAGAGGGTCAGGTTCGACCACTACGGCGACGCCGACCTGTGGGCCGAGCTTCAGCAGCTGCCTCGCAAGATGCGGGCCGTGCTGGTGCTGCGTTACTACGAGGACCTCTCCGACGAGAAGATCGCGGAGATTCTCGGCGTCTCCCGCGGAACCGTACGCAGCCAGGCCGCCCGCGCCCTGGACAAGCTCCGGATCAAGCGAGTGCTGCAGGAGGCGCGATGAGAAGCGAAGAAAACCTGATCCGGACGCTGCGTACGGCGGCCGACCAGGCCGGGCAACCCGTGGCGGGGTTGGCGGGCGCGGTCGCCTCGCGGCGCCGGACGCGGCGGGTCAGGCAGCGGACGGAGATGGCGCTGGCCGCCGCGGCGGTGGTGATCGTGGCGGGCGGCACGACCGCCGTGCTGACCGGCACGGGTGGGCGCGCGGACCCGGCCGTCATCGTGACCACCGGCCCGCCCAGGGACGAGCGCCCGCAGGTGCAGGTCAAGCGGGCGGCCGAGGTGTGGCCCGACGCGGTCTTCAAGATGCCCGCCAAGTCGGCTGACGGTTGGAAATATCGCCCGGTGACCGGACTCAGTCCGACTGAGGTGTTGCTGACCGCGGAGTCGTCCTTTGAGAAGGCGGGACGCCTTGAGGTCTTCGACGCCTCGACCGGCAAGGCTCGTGTGGTCGGCGACATGCCCGCCCCCGAAGGGGTGAAGGGCTACTTCGCCCAGGCCGTCGACGTGGGGGAGAAGTACTTCGCCTGGTACGGCGAAACGCCGAACAACGCCGACAAATGGGCAGATTTCTGGATCATGCCACGAGAGGGGGGCACAGCCCGGCGTGTGGGGGAAGTGACCGGTGAGCCGTCGCGCGTCGAGAAGGTCGGCGTCACGGACGACTCCCTCGTCTGGTCCGTCCAGAAGGGCGGCGTCTATCGCATGCCGCTGACCGGTGGCGCCCCCGAGCGGATCGACGGCACCGACGGACTCCACCTGGTCTCCTGGCCGCTGGCAGTGGAATACGCCCCCGGCGAGCGTGGCCAGAAGAACCAGAGCCGCGTGGTCGACCTGGAGACCGGCAAGTCGGCCAATGTTCTGGCGGAGACCGGGACCACTAACTTGACCTGCTCCGCCGAATGGTGCTTCGGCGTGCGAGGCGACCGCACGATCATGCAACGGCTCGACGGCTCTGACAGCAAGATCCTGCCGGAGGGGATGAGGTTGCTCGGCGGAGGCCGGATCCTCGGTGACCGGTTCGCGCTGCTCGACGTGCCCAACGGTGGCGACCCGGTGAAGCAGTACATCGCACCGGCCGTCGTCTACGACCCGGTGACCGGTCTGGCTGGTGGTATCAGCCGGGTACAACCGGACGGCAGAGCCAGCACCGGAACGGGCACCTCCTCCTCGCCCACCACGATCGTCTACTGGGACGAGGGCGAGACGCGCGAGAAGACGTGCGGGCCGACCGAGCCGCCCATGACCGCGGACGTGGTGAGCGTCAGCCGTCACGACGGCCAGGTCTGCGTGACCAGGGAGAAGGGCGGCGGTAAGGAACTCACCGTGCTCAACCTGCTGGCCGTCACAGCAGGGAGTGGATGATCGCCGCCACCGCCACCAGCGCGAGCAGCCCCAGGTAGGCGAGCACGAGCCGGGTGTCCCTGAGCAGGCACTTGCTCCGGGTCAACCCGGCTCGCCGCGCCTTCCAGTAGCCGGCGAACCCCAGCCCCGCGAACCCGAGCAACGCCCACGGCCCCAGCAACCAGGCAAGCAGCGCGATCGTGGCGTACACGCACAACCGCAGCGGATCGTACGGCTCGGCCTTCACGGGATCACCTCGAGCGGCAGCCGTACCCGAGGCTCCGAGGCCACCGCCGACAGTCGCTGCGCCGACAGCTGCGGCCACGCCTGCACCGCGCAGAACGGCGCGCACTGATCCTGCTCGGCTCGCGTGCCGACGTGCACGCAGCACTGCGTGAGCCGTTCCTCGATCATGGTCGAGATGTCCATGAACGGCTTGACCGTCAGCCGCACCACCCGCTCGCCCAGCATCCGGCGCAGCTTCCTGCGCCTGCCCGGCAACGCCGAGGAGGCCAGCGTGAGCAGGGTGGCGACGCCGAGGTCGCAGTTTTCGCAGATATCGCGCCACAGGTCGCCGATCTGCGGATGCGACAGCGACGACTGCTCCGACAGCAGCCCGAGCAGCGACTCCTGTACGGCCAGCCGCAGCTCGCGCGGGATCTCGGTGTCGGCGATGCGGTTGGAGACCAGGCCCAGGTTGGCCTTGAGCCGGTCGTGCCCGATCAGCGCCGTCAGTGACCGCCACTGCCCGGAGTCGTCGCGGATCAGGTAGCCCACCGAGCAGCAGTGCGGGTGGGAGCAGGGCAGCGCGGTGAGATCGCGCCAGGTCACCAGGCCGCCGGTCTGCGGGCCGAGCCGCTTGAGCACGCCCGTGTGGGTGAGCCGGTCCGACGCGTCGATCGGCTCCGACCTGCCCGAGCCGAACTGCGGCTGCAGCGACACCCCGCCCACGAACGGCGTGTCGAGCGCCAGCCGCACGACGTCGCCGATCTCGCCGTCGTTGACGCCCAGCGCCGCCGTCATCACCAGCGTGGTGAAGATCTCCCGCTCCGACAACCGTTGCACGGCCTGCGCCTTGAGCCTGCGCAGGTCACCGCCCCGGTGGTGCTTCGACGCCTCGGCCGAGCTCCCGTCGTACTGCAGGTAGACCTCGACCCGTTCGCGGTGCGCGGTCAGCAGGTCGAGCAGGGAGTCGTCACGGGCGATGAGCACGCCGTTGGTGTTGATCAGGATGCGGGTGATCGGGCGCTGTTCGAGCTCGGCGAGGAGCGTCTTCAGCTCGGGGTGCAGGGTCGGCTCGCCGCCGCTCAGCATGAGCACGTCCAGCCGGCCGTTCTCGCGGGCGAGGCGCTGGTCGACGTTCGCGAGCACCTCGCTCACCGGGACGATGCCGCTCAGATCGGGCGAGCTGTCGGCGAAGCATGTGGGGCACCGCAGGTTGCACGCCTCCGCGATGTCCTCCAGCAGGATGCAGGTGTGCTGGGTCTGCATCTCGGGCAACCCCTGGAGGTACGCGCTCGGCACGGGCAGCCAGTTGCCCGCGACATCGGGCACGTGCTGCTTGGTGGGTGCGGTCCATTCCTCCAGATACGTCAGGATCTCCGGATTCTCGTCGTACAACGTGCGCACCAGGCCGTGCTCGCGGCACCCGCGCTCCAGCCACACCCGGTCCTCGCGCACCACCAGATAGCCGCTCAGCCGCTCGACCCGGTCGAGATCACGGCTGTGGCAGTGCGGGCAGAACGCGTTGACGTACCTGAGGATACGGTCGCCCCGCAGGCCCATCCCTGTGCTCATGTCATGACCTTCCGCCCGAACAGGGCATCGTAGTAGCCGCGTCGCCAGCCGTACCCCACCCTGAGCCCCAGCAGCAGCACACCGGGCACGAGGAACCACTGCGGCCGGGTGAGATCGAGCCAGACGGTCTCGTTCGCCCGGGTGAACTCCACCAGAAAACGGAACCCGGCGTACCCCGCCAGGTAGAGCGTGAACAGCTCGCCCGGCCGCGTGAGCCGCCTGCGCGCCCACACCAGGGCGGCGAACGCGGCCAGGTGGAAGACGATCTCGTAGACGAACGACAGATGCATGGCCTGCCCGGCCAGGCACCCCGGACACTCGGGCGTCGACGCCGGCGCGTGCACCCCCCACGGCAGTCCCGTCGGCCGCCCCGGCGCCTCCGTCAGATGGCAGCCGATCCGGCCCACCGCCATGCCGAGCGCCACCGCCGGCGCGAACAGGTCGCCGGTGCGCTCCCGGTAGCCGATGATCCGTTTCGCGACCAGCACGCCCACGTACGCGCCCGTCAGCCCGCCGAGGATGCTGCGCGAGCCGTACAGCCACAGGTCCGACAGGTCGAGCGTCTCCAGCCAGCCCGCCAGGCGCATGCCGATGGCCCCGCCGACCAGGGCGCCCGTGACCGCGACCAGCGACTGCTCGTTCAGCGCGCCCCGGCGGCGGGCCTCGCGGACGAACACCACCGCGGCGACCAGCACGCCCAGGCCGACGAAGATCTCGTGGAGTGGCATGTCAGGTGTACAGCCCCGGGTTGAGGCCGGTGCAGTAACCCGCCGAGACGATCGACCAGAGCGCCCACCCGATCATCAGACCCAGGCCCGCGCCGGTGGCCCACGGCTTGCGCACGAACAGCAGGCCCGCGCCCGCGCCCAGGCCGATCAGCGCCAGCACCACCGCGCCGACGGCGATCACCGGCGTGCTCGACGCGCCGGAGTCGGCGGCGATGACGAAGACCATGAAGCCCACGACGATGTTGATGACGCTGTAGACGGTGACGGCGGCGAACGCCAGCCCGATGATCGTGCCGGTCGACCCGCTCTGCGGCGGTGGTGGCGGCCCCCACCCACCGGCCCCAGGCGACCCACTCGGCCCATACGGCGGGCCGCCTTGCCCGTACGGTGGCCCGCTTGGCCCGCTTGGCCCGCCTTGCCCGTACGGTGGCCCGCTTGGCCCGTGAGGCGGGCCGCTTTGTCCGTACGGTGGCCCGCTTGGTCCGTTGGATGAGCCACTTGCCCCGGCCGGTGGGCCGCTTGGCCCGTGCGGCGGGCCACCTTGTCCAGGGGGCGGGTCGCTTTGCCCAGGCGGCGGCCATGCCCCTTGGCCGGGCGGCGGCATGCCGGGACCCGGCAGCGGCCCGCCGGTGCCCGGTGGCGGCGGGGCTTCCTGGCCAGGAGGTGACCACGGTTGTTGGCCGGGCGGCGGTCCCTGACCTGGTGGTGGTCCGTCCTGCCCGGGTGAGCCCTGAGGTGGTGTGGTCATCGTTCGTACCCCCTGATCGAAGCCAGGCTAGGGGGTCGTGATTGCGGTTGTATGTACGGACCCGGATACGTACGCCCCCAGACAGGCGTGCACATCGCGGGCCCGCCTCCCCACCTACGAGTACAGAGCCCTACGAGCACAGAGCCCTACGAGTACAGAGCCGGATTGAGACCAGTACAAAAGCCGGCCGAGACGATCGAGGCCAGCGACCACCCGATCATCAGCCCCAACCCCAGCCCGCGCGACCAGTCCTGACGCAGCGCCTGGAGCCCGATCCCACCCCCGATCGCGAGGAGCGCCAGGAACACCGCACCCGCGCCGATCCAGGTCGGCGATCCGATGTTCAGCACCGTGATGCCCACGACCACGTTGACGACCCAGTAGCCGAACGCCCCGGCGAAGGCCAGTCCGACGATCAACCCGGTGTTACGCGGCGGCTGCGAGGGCGGTGGCATGCTCACGGCGATCAGACTACGGCCCTTCCACCGTCTCTGAGTAGGGCCGCGAAACGACGGACGTCAAAGACGGTCACCCCCCTCGGAGTAGTAGATCGCGGCCTGGACCCGGCTCCTCAGGCCCAGCTTGTTGAGCACCCGGCTGACGTGCGTCTTGGTGGTCGCCTCGGCCATGTCGAGCTCCTTGGCGATCTCGGCGTTGGACAACCCGCGCCCGACGCACGCCAGCACCTCCCGCTCGCGCGGCGTCAGGACGGACGCGTCCGGCGGCTCCCGGCGCGGCGCCCGCTCGGCGAAGGCCGAGATCAACCGCCGCGTCACCGAGGGCGAAATGAGACCGTCACCCCTCGCCACGAGCCGCACCCCCTCGATGAGCGCGTCGGCGTCGGTGTTCTTCAGCAGGAACCCCGCCGCCCCCGCACGCAGCGCGCCGAACACGTACTCGTCGACGTCGAACGTGGTCAGGATCAGCACGTCGGCCACCCCGGCCAGCTCGCGAGTGGCCGAGATGCCGTCGAGCCTGGGCATCTGAACGTCCATCAGCACCACGTCGGGCCGCGTCTCCAGCGCCAGCGCCACCGCCTGCTCGCCGTCGGCGGCCTCTCCGACCACCTCGATGTCGCCGGCCCCGCCGAGGATCAGCACGATCCCCGCCCGGACGGCCGCGTGATCGTCGGCGACCAGCACCCTGATCGTCATCCCGCCTCCAGTGACGTGCCGCCCGCGGACGTGGGCAGCATGGTGTGGACCCGCCACCCCTCCTCCTGTGGACCCGCCTCGAACGTGCCCCCGACCAGCGTGGCCCGCTCCTTCATGCCGATCAGCCCGGCCCCCGAGCCGGGTAGCCGCGCCTTGCGGCCGTTGACCGGGTTGTCGACGGTCACCGTGACCCGGCGTGGCTCGTAGGCGATGGCGACCGTGGCCGGCTGGTCGCCGTGTTTGAGGGCGTTCGTCAGGGCCTCCTGCAGGATGCGGTAGGCGGCCAGATCGACCGGCGCGGGCAACTCCCGGAGCTCGCCGTCCACCCGGATCTCGGTGGCCATCCCCGCCTGCCGCGACCGGTCGACCAGGCTCTCCGCATCGGCCAAGCGCGGCCGGGTTGCCTCGGTCTCGTCGTCTTCCCGGCGCAGCAGCCCGATCATCGTGCGCATCTCGGCCATGCCCTTCACGCTGTTCTCCCGTACGGACTCCATGATCTTCTGGATGGTGGCCTGATCGAGGTCCTTGCGCGAGAGCGCGGCCGTGGACTGGATGGCGATGGCACTGAAGTGATTGGCGATCATGTCGTGCAGCTCGCGAGCCATCCGCGTGCGCTCGGCCGCGACCGCCGCCTGCCGGTCGAGCTCGGCCAGCCGGGCCACCTGCTCGGACCTCGCCCGCTCGGCGGCCGCCTGATCGCGGTACTGGCGTACGATCATCGCCGACGTCACCGGCACGATCAGCACCAATCCCGCCTGGATGCCCATGCCCGCCAGCATCCGCCAGTCACCCGTGATGAACCCCATCACCGCACCGGTCAACACCGCCAGCACACTGGCGGCACCGAGCAGCCATCGAGAGAACCGGGCGGGCCCGTAGAGAGCAGCGGCGTAGATGTTGTCGGTGAACACCAGGATCGTGGCCAGCGAAGGCCCCACGACCAGGTCCATCGCGACGCCCGCGACCCCCAGCCCGAGCGACCACATCGGCGCCCGCCGCCGCACCAGAACCCCCGCGCAGGTGAACGCCAGCGGCACCACCAGCACCCATTCGGGCACGCCGCGGGGAGTATAGGCGCCGGCCAGGATGAGCAGCACGCCCAGGGCGAAGGCCAGCCCGGCCACCGGCGCCATGCGTTTCATGCTCCTATCCCACCATTGCTCGCCCGCGCGTTCCTCATCCGGAGGGCAGCCTGTGGATACACCCTTCGATGTATCCACAGATTCGTTTCTCGTGGGGATGTGCCCAGGTCGCGGGCGCGGAACGATGGGACACGTGATCGTTGCCATCCTGATCGGCTGCGAGGTCGGCTTCTGGCTCCTGCTCGGCCTGGGGCTGGCCTCCCGCTACCTGTGGAACCGCCGTAGGCTCAGCACCGCCCTGCTCCTCGGCGTGCCGTTGCTCGACATCGTCCTGCTGGTCGCCTCCGTCATCGACATGCGCGGCGGCGCCGTGGCCGACCTCAGGCACGGCCTCGCGGCCGCCTACCTGGCGTACTCCATCGTCTTCGGCCACCGCACCGTCCGCTGGGCCGACGCCAAGTTCCACCACCGCTACGCCGGCGGCTCCCCGCCCTGGAAACCCCCGGCCGGTGGCATGGCCCGCGCCCGCTACGAATGGGGCATCTGGCTCCGCATCGTCCTGGCGTACGGGATCGCCTGGCTCGTCGTGCTCGGCATGGTCTGGCTCGTGAACGACCCCGCCCGCACCGAACCACTGATCACTTTCATGTACGGCCTGCTCAGGGTTCCGTTGATCGCCGTGCTCTGGCCATTGAGCTACACCCTCTGGCCACGCAAGGCGGGGTCCGTCCAGTCATGATTGCCACAACCGGTTCGAGGCACCACCTCAGACCCGCTATGCTTGTCTAGCAGCAAGCGGCCGTAGCTCAATGGATAGAGCATCTGACTACGGATCAGAAGGTTGGGGTTTCGAGTACCTCCGGCCGCACAGCAGCAAGAAGGCCCCTGAACAGGCATTACGCCAGCAGGGGCCTTCTTGGTTTCTTGATCGTTCGGGCTTCTTGCTAACACCCTTGCTAACAGGGTGCTCTCGGTTGGCTCCCACTGCTCGCCGACGGTGTTGGCAGTCAGTCACGGAGGCTTCCATCGTTCGGATCATGTGGGTGCAGACGTAGGCGTGACGGATGAGTTGGTCTAGGTAAGTCCGGCTTTGCCGAACATGCCTGGATGATCACTGCTCCACACACGTCTATGGGGGCGGGGGTTAAAAGTGGTTATTCAACGAGGTCGTCGCATGTTGTGCATGTCCTTGTTTACCCGCAGCCGTCCAGGGTCGCTAAGGTTAGAACCGTGTGATCTCGCACAGCCAGTAAGTCTCCGTTAGAGCTTGCACGTTGTTAGGGCCTGCCATGATGACCTGACTCACTGTGCGTAACTCGCCGTTCTTGATAGTGCCTATCGGGCATCCGTTGTCGGCGATGATGCGCCCACCCGTAAGTCCCTCAATTCCCTTCCCCGGGGCTCCGCGGGGTCCTCTAGGTCCGGTTGGCCCCTCGGAGCCGGCCGAACCCGGGAAGCCTGCAACCCCTGCTGGGCCCTGCATGCCTTCGGTCGGCGTGAACCTGGCGGCCGGGACCGCCATGTCCAGGCTCTGATGCGGCCGGCCGGTGTTGTAGTGGGCCACCCACGCATCCAACGCCGCCTGGACGGCCGCCAGGTCGGCGAACGGGTCGGCATCATCGAGCAACTCCCGGCGCAGGCTCAGATGAAACCGCTCGACCTTTCCCGTGGTCGTCGGCGAGCGCGGCTGGGTGAGCCGATGCACGATGGCGTTGTCCCGGCAGATCCGATCGAACAACACCTCACCGCCATGACCGAACCGCGCGGTGAACTGCTTGCCGTTGTCGGTCAGTACCTCACCCGGTGCCCCAAACGCCTGCAGCGCCTCGACAAAGGCCAGACAGACCGCACGTCCCGTGGCCCGCACCACCGCCTTGGCGATCACGCAATAGCGGGAATGGTCATCGACGCCGGTGACCACCTTCCGGGCAACGCATCTCCTTCGCCGGAGTGGCACGAAAAGCCGACGTATCGACCTGGTTCGTCTACAACACCCCCGCCATCAGAGACACAATCCGGGCCCAAGCTACACGCCTCACCGAACAACAACAGGAATCTGACGAGACCATCGCCTCGCTCCGGCTCGCCCTGCGCAAGGCGATGCGCACCGTCCCATGATCCGCAGACCCTCAGTCGAGTGACAGTCCTGCGACCGGACTCACCCGGGCGGCCCGGCGTGCGGGGAGAACGGCGGCGAGGAGTCCGGCCAGGGCGGCGATGAGGACGACGACGCCGAGCGACAGCCAAGGGACGTGCATGGTGGCGTCGCGGAGGGCCCGTTTCACGATCGTCTCGCAGGCGGCCCAGGCGAAACCGACGCCGAGCACGGTGCCGAGCACGGTGGCCACCAGCGACAGCAGGACGGCCTCGGCCGCCAGCATCCGCCGGAGCTGCCCGCGGGTGAGCCCGAGCGCGCGCAGCATCGCGTGTTCGCGGGCACGTTCGAGTACGGAGAGCCCGAGGGTGTTCGCGATCCCGATCAGGGCGATCACGATGGCGATGCCGAGCAGGCCGAGCGCTGACCAGGTGTAGATCTGCAGCTGCTGGTCCAGCGACTCCCAGGTGCGCAAACCGTTCTCGATCGTCGCGCCGACGGGATCGGCCAGCTCGTCCAGGTCGGCGCCGAGCCGAGCCGGGTCGGCGCCGGTGGAGGCGCGGATCCAGACGGCACGCGGCTCGGGGGCGTCGGTGAGCGTCGCCAGCGTCTCGGGCGCGACCACGCCCGCCGGGCCCCAGCCGGTGCCGACGGCCACCTGCAGGTGGGCTCGCCGGTCGCCGACGCGCACCGTGACCCGGTCACCCGGCCGCAGAATCAGGCCCTTACCGAAGGCGTCGGAATCGATTCTGATCTTCCCTGGCTCGACCCGTGCGAACACTCCGCCGTCGCGGGCCACTTGCCCGGCGGAGGGCGCGGTGACGACCGGGATCGGGTCGTGGAGCCCGGCCACCTGGGCCACGGCGCCATACACGGGAATCGCCCGCTCCACACCGGGAGTGCGACGTATCCGGGTGAGGAGGTCGGTGGTGAGCGGACCCTTGGGCGAGGTGAGCGTGATGTCTATGGGGTGGTCTCTGCCGATCTGCTCATTCAAGGACGTACGCCATGTGGCCATCCCGGTGAGTACGGCGATCGTCAGGGTGACGCCGACCAGCAGGGAGGCGGTGGTGGTGGCGGTCCGGCGCGGATTGTGTGCGGCGTTCTCGGCCGCGAGCCGTCCGGTGGGGCCGAGCGGCGCGCCTGCGATCCGGACCAGGCGGGGGACGAGCACCGGACCGAAGAGCAACACCCCGGCGAACACCGATCCTCCGCCTGCCAGCATGAGCGCCGTGCTGCTCCTGACCATCGCCACCCCCAGCAGGGCCAGTCCAGTGACCAGCAGGAGCGCGGCGAGCGCAGGTCGCGCCAGGCCGGTGCTGGTGCGCGCGTCGACCCCGGCGTCCGTGCGCAGCGCCGCCAGCGGGCTCACCAGGACCACGCGCCGGGTCGGCAACCAGGACGCGACCATGGTGACCGCCAGGCCGACGGCGAACCCTCCCAGCAGCCAGGGCACGGGCAGCTCGGCGGCGCCCATCGGCACGGCGGACGCGAGGGCGTCGATCAGGGCGATCAACCCGTAGCCGAAACCGACGCCGACCAGTGTCCCGGCCAGCGACGCGAGCACGCCGACGACGGCCGCCTCGCGGCGTACAGAACGCACCACCTGCCGCCGGGTCGCGCCGATGCAGCGCAGTAGCGCGAAGTCGCGGAGTCGTTGCGCGAACAGGATGGAGAAGGTGTTCGCGATGACGAGGATCGAGACGAAGAGCGCGATGCTGGCGAACAACAGCAACATCACCGACAGGCTGTCGACCCTGTTCTGCACGTGGGTCAGCCGCTCAGCGGTGAACGCCTCCGGCGACAGCGCCTTCGCGCCTTCAGGGAGCGGGCCCACCTCGCCGCGCACCGCCACCGAGCCCAGATGGAGGTGGTCGCGCCACAGCAGCAACTGGGGCCAGGTGACGTACATCGAGGCCTGGGCCGGGGGAGAGGGCGACTCCACGAGACCGACCACCTGGACGTCGGCCGCGGCGGCTCCCACCCCGATCCTGATCCGGTCGCCGACCGCGATGTCCTCGGCCAAGGCGACATACACGTCCACCGCGGCCTCGCCCGTACGTGAAGGGAAACGGCCCGAGCTGAGCTCCTGCCAGCGCCACACCTGCGAGGTGGCGATCGGCCCTACTGTCGTCGTGTCCGAGAGCTGCCGGCTCCCGGCGCGCGCCGGAAGCGTCGCCCGGCCGATCGCGGACGCGTTCTCGCCGTGCCGCTCGGTGAAGGCGATCACGGCCTCCGGGTCCAGCTCGGACGACGGCCACCCCTCGGGGGAGACCACGTGCTCGGCATTGCGGTACGGCGCCCCCAGGCCGTCCATGAGCCCGCTTTGCGCGCCGGAGGTGAGCATGCCGACCACGACGACGAAGGCGACGGCGACGGTGACCGCGACCGCCGCCGCGACGTACCTGCGGATGTACGTGCGCAGCGACGCGAGGAAGACGGCACGCATCAGGCGATCCGCCCGTCCTGCATGGTGACCACGTGGTCGGCGTACGCCGCCGCATCCCGCTCGTGGGTGACCATCACGACGGTCTGGCCGAGTTCGCGTGCCGAGCGGCGCAGGTGGTCCAGCACCTCCGCCGACGTGGTGCTGTCCAGGTTTCCTGTGGGCTCGTCGGCGAACAGCAGGTCCGGCTGCGTGATCAGGGCGCGCGCGATCGCGACCCGCTGCTGCTGGCCGCCGGACAGCTCCGCGGGCCGGTGAGCGAGCCTGTCGGCCACGCCGAGGATGTCGGCGAGCAGGTACGCGCGCTCGCGTGCCGCATCGTCGATCCGGCGGCCGCCCACTTCGAGCGGGAGCACGATGTTCTCGCCCGCGGTGAGCATCGGCAGCAGGTTGAACGACTGGAACACGAAGCCGACGTGCTCGCGGCGGAAGATCGTGAGCGCGTCGTCGTCGAGCAACCCGAGGTCGGTGCCTGCCACGGTGACGGTGCCGCCGCTGGCCTGGTCGAGTCCGGCCAGGCAGTGCATCAGCGTGGATTTACCCGATCCGCTCGGGCCCATGATCGCGGTGAACCCGCCTCGCGGGAGGTCGAGGTCGATGCCGCGCAGTGCATGGACCTGGGTTTCGCCCCGGCCGTAGGTCTTGGTCAGGTTCCGCGCGCGGGCGGCCACGGCGTCGGGGCTCGCGGCCGTCCGGGGAAGCCGCGGGGCCGGGTCATGCCGTGAGCCGGTCACTGCTGGGTCATCGCTTCGCTGTAGGCCATGCCCGCAGTCAAGGCGGCGCGGTGTTGTCAGCACGTATGGGATTTTCGATACGCCGACGATACGCCCGGGCTCCTAGCATCGAGTGCATGCGTGTGTTGATCGTCGAGGACGAGCCCTACCTGGCAGAGGCCATGCGCGACGGGCTGCGCCTGGCGGCGATCGCCGCCGACATCGCCGGTGACGGCGACACCGCGACGGAGCTGCTGAGCGTCAACGCCTACGACATCGCCGTCCTCGACCGCGACATCCCCGGCCCCTCGGGCGACGAGATCGCCAAACGCGTCATCGCCTCCGGCAGCGGCATGCCCATCCTCATGCTCACCGCCGCCGACCGGCTCGACGACAAGGCCTCCGGGTTCGGGCTCGGGGCCGACGACTACCTCACCAAGCCCTTCGATCTCCAGGAACTCGTGCTCCGCCTCCGGGCACTCGACCGCAGGCGCGCGCACAACAGGCCGCCCGTACGCGAGATCGCCGGCCTGCGCCTGGACCCGTTCCGCCGCGAGGTCTACCGCGACGGCCGCTACGTCGCGCTCACCCGCAAACAGTTCGCCGTGCTCGAAGTCCTCGTCGCCGCCGAAGGCGGTGTCGTCAGCGCGGAAGAACTCCTGCAGCGGGCGTGGGACGAGAACGCCGACCCCTTCACCAACGCCGTCCGCATCACGGTCTCGGCGCTGCGCAAACGGCTCGGCGAACCGTGGCTCATCGCCACCGTGCCCGGCGTCGGCTACCGCATCGACGCAGGAGGCGAGGGTGGATAGGGCGCGCGGGATGAGCGTCCGGCTCAAGCTCACCCTCAGCTACGCCGGATTCCTCATGCTCGCGGGCGCGTTGCTGCTCGCCGCCGTGTGGGTGTTCCTCCTGCGGTACGTACCCGACGGCTGGCCCGCCCTTCTCTACGAGGCGCCCAACCGCATCCTCCTCCTGGGCGCCTTCGCCCCTGCGGCGGCCGCGGTGATGGCGTTCCTGCTGGTGTTCGGCCTGCTGGGAGGATGGATTCTCGCCGGACGCATGCTCGCCCCCCTGACCCGCATCACCGACGCCACGCGCATGGCCGCGAACGGATCGCTCTCCCACCGGATCCGGTTGCCTGGCCGCGCGGACGAGTTCCGCGAACTCGCCGACGCCTTCGACGCCATGCTCGTGCGGCTCGAAGCACACGTCGCCGAGCAACAGCGATTCGCGGCCAACGCCTCACACGAACTCCGCACCCCGCTGGCGATCTCACGGGCGCTTCTCGACGTGGCCCGCCGCGATCCCGACCGTGACATCGGCGAACTCGTCGAACGCCTTCACGCCGTCAACACCCGGGCGATCGACCTCACCGAGGCGCTCCTCATGCTCAGCCGCGCCGACCAGAGATCCTTCGCACGGGAACGCGTCGACCTGTCCCTGGTCGTGGAAGAGGCCGTCGAGACACTGCTCCCGCTCACAAAGAAACGCGGTGTCACCATCGAGACTTCAGGTGAGATCACCCCGGTTGAGGGGTCGCAGGCGCTCCTGCTGCAACTGGCGACGAACCTGGTGCACAACGCGATCGTGCACAACCTGTCCGTACAGGGAACCGTGTGGATCAAGACCGGCATCGGCCCCGAGGCGCTCACCGTCGAGAACACCGGCGAGAAGCTGTCCCCAGAGGTGGTCCCTGCACTCACAGAACCGTTTCAGCGCGGCACGGGAAGAATACGCAACGACCACGCAGGCGTCGGACTCGGCCTGGCAATCGTCAAGAGCATCACCCACGCGCACGACGGAACACTCACTATCGTCGCGCGCCCCACGGGGGGCCTCAGCATCGCCGTTCAACTACCCGCGTGTAAGCGATAAGCTGCGACTGCAGAAAAATATAGATTTCCTGAACCAATCGCCGGATATTACGTCGATTAGCGTCGCCTGTCGATACCAGAAATGAGTATCGATTTTAAGAGAATAACCGGGACCCAAGGAGCCCATTTCATCCTGAGTAGCGGCCCTCTTCGATGAGCTGCAGGACGAGGATGGCCTGCACGAGTGCGGTCGCTCGACGCGGGCAGCAGCGCTGCTTGGTCAGCACCTTACAGCTCTTCAAGGTCGCAACGGCGCGTTCGCCGATGGCGCGGATGCGGGCGTGAGCGCGGTTGACGTCACACTGCCCGCGGGACAGCCAGGGCCGGTGGCGATGCCGCTTGAACGGTGTCCGGATCGTACCGCCGGCGCCTTGGTAGCCCTTGTCCGCGAAGGTCTTCACGCCGGCGCTGGAAAGGGCCTCGATCAGGCCCACCATTCGAGCGGCACTCACGTCGTGCACCGCGCCCGGCAGCGCGGGCGAGGCCCACACCAGCCGGCCCACCGGATCGGCCAGCAGTTGCACGTTCATCCCCTGCTGCTTGTGCTTGCCGCTGTGTGCGCCGTGAGGCGCTCGCTGTTCGAGTGGAGGTGAGAGACCACCACCGCCGTCCTGTCGCAGCAGGGCGGCTGAAGCTGGGAGCAGCCTGAACCGGGGAGGTGACGGGGAGGGCGGGAGCAGCTCCGACAAAGCCGGGGCGTGTCAGGACCGCTGGATGGCGCGGGTTCGGCGAGCGAGACGGAAAGGAGTACGCGAGGAACCGGCGTTTACGCCTCCTTAGAGCGTGACTCATTTGGGGCTTGGTCGTTAGATCGTTCGTGGATGCGTTCCTTCGACGACTGGTGCCTGATGAGTTGTGGGAGTTCTTCCAGCGTGTGGTCCCGCCGGCGCCCACGCGACCGCAAGGTGGGGGTCGACGGCGGCTCGACGATCGGGCGATCTTGGCGGCGATCGTGTACGTGTCCACCACCGGGTGCGCCTGGCGGCAGTTGCCGCCGGTCTTCGGCGCCTCCTGGCAGACGGTGCATCGCCGCTTTTCTGAATGGAGCCAGGCACGGGTGTGGGCCAAGCTTGCCGTTTTTCGCCACTGCGTGGAGGAGCTCGCGTTTTGCGACGAGGACGGCATGCCGATCGTGACCGCCTGCCTATGGCGTGAGGCCGGCGACGGCCGCTGGCGGACAGGAGAGATCGAGTATCCGGACGGCGAGAGCGACCCCGACGGCTCTGCGCGCCTGTTCGGGCTACTTGTTGATCCGTCTCCGGAGGCGTTCCAGCGGTTCGCAGAGGACTACTACGAAGTCCCCGTGGACCTCGATGCCGTGCGGCACATCTACGCTCTCCGTCCGCTGACGCAGGCAGTGGTCACCCGGCGACCGACTCAGCCGCGCTGATCGATCAGATCGTCCGCGAGGGCGCCCGCCGCATGCTGGCCGCCGCCCTGCAGGCCGAGGTGGACGCCTACATCGCCGCCTTCGCCGACGAGCGCGACGCAGGCGGCCGTCGCCTGGTGGTGCGCAACGGCTCCCGCGCCCCGCGCGATCCGCCAGCTCGGCGTGCTGCGCACCACCTATCCGGGCTGGGAGATCCACCGCGTCGTCCACGCCGCCGGCGAGCGGTGGACGGCGACGATCCGCAGGCCGCTCACAGCGGAGATGGTCGCGGCCGGCGTCGTGCGGGACGTCAGCCAGCCGGACGCGTCGTCGCTGGCGTCCACGCTCGCCCATCAGGCGTTTCTCGTGCACAACGCCAGGGCCTGCACGTGGCCGCGACCTGTCGGGGCCCGTCCCGCCTGACTACGGGCCCCGGTACCCAACCCCCCGCCTGATCAAGCCCCACCAGGAGGCGACATCATGCACAACCTCATCGTCAGCTCCTTCCTCGGCGAGCACCTCGTGCGAGAACGGAGGAGCCATGGCGTTGACGCGCACCGACTGGGAGGCCCTGCCAGAGGCGACCAGAGCGGCCGTGGAGAAGCACGCCGGGCCGGTGCTGTCGGCGCGCACCGTGTCGCAGGGACTCAACTCGGCGGTGGCGGCCATGCTGACCACCTGCTGGGAGACCGTGTTCGTCAAGGGGCTGTGCCAGGACTACGCGCGGCGCCGCACTCAGGACATGGAATGGATGATCGCCCCATACGTGGCGGCCGTCGCGCCGCGGGTGCTGTGGCGCATCGAGGAGGGCGGCTGGGACCTGATCGGGCTCGAGGCCGTGGACGGGCAGCACGCCGGGACCTCTGCCGGATGACGAGCCCGTCTTCGGCTCGGGGCGTTACCACCGTGCCGTCGGACGATCGGCACCCTGGAGCCATGACCACCGCTCCTTCGACCGGGGCCGATCAGGCGCGAGAAAGACACGGGAAGACGAGTGCTGGGCGATATTGCGAACAGCGGTGCAGGGTATCGATCCGCGTTTGCTAACGACGACTCCGGACAATCACGAACGATCGTAGACGCGACCCACTCGGAGAGCGGCCCGAGCAGCGTCCAAACACAGCTACGGATGCGTCTGGACGGCCTTGACCTGGCTACGGAACAGAAGGCTAGGGGTTCGAATCGTCTCGGCCGCGCGTACCGAAAGCCCCGGTCATCACTGCGATGACCAGGGCTTTTCGCTTGTTGGATCACGCCTCGGCGTCCGGCCGTCAGAGGACCTTGAAGGCCAGGTGCCTGCCACGGCCCTGGCCGTGGGCGAGGGCGAACCAGAGCTTGAGGAGCGCGTCGAGCAGGTCGTGCTGGCCGGGGCCGAGGTAGACGGGATTGAGGCCGACGTCGCGGATGAGGCGTTCGACGGTCTCGCGGTCGGTCTCGTCGGCGGAGTAGAAGAGGTCGGCCACGACGCCGTCGAAGACGGGATCGGCGAAGTTCTCCCAGCCGAGCGCGTTGAAGGCGCGGGCGTAGCGGGCGCCGGGCGCGAGGACGGCGAACTCGGCGGCGCTGTGCGCGGGGCCGTCGCCGAACTTGTTGGCGGCGTCGATGACGACCTTGCCCGTGAGTTCGTCGGCGTGGTCGCGGGCGAAGTCCTCGACGGCCTGGCCGGGAATGCCGACGATCACCGCTTCGGCTCCGTCGAGGGCCTCGCGCACCGATTTCTCGGGCGTGCGCGACCCGTAGCGGATGTCGTGTCCGGCCGCGGCGAGCGCCTCACCCAGGGTCCGGCCGATGTTGCCCGTGCCGATGACTGCGATTTCCATGAGATCTCCTTCGCGTGGGCTTGAGCCCGCGATCGGCGACCGCGGGCGTATGCGGTCACCGCGGGGTGAGCCGGATCACCGGGTATTCCCGCTCCGATTTGCTCTGGTACTTCTCGTAGCGGGGCTGGGCGGCGGCGATGCGCTGCCAGGCCTGCTCACGGTCGGCGCCGTCGAGCCGGTGCGGCGTCACCGGCACGGCGTCGCG